>JAAEPW010000554.1 GCA_024232355.1 Chloroflexota bacterium
CCTCATCTGTGAGCGGTCTCAACGGGTCTTTCTGTCGTCGGGTCATTTCTGGGCTCCTTCACAACATTGTCTTGTGTTCTACCCAGCCATTATACACGATTCGCCCAGAATGGCTACACTCGCGACAAGTGACCCACTAGCAACAACACGATTGCCGTCCAAGCAAATAACGGTTCTAGTAATTTCTTGGTCTTTGTCATTTTGCTCTCCAATTTATCAAGTGCCCAAGTTGTTCACAGGGGGGATAAATCAAGAGTAACTGCTTGGGCTATCCTATTTGGACACAGAGAGCCACTGAGAATACACTCGAAATAAATGATCTATCCATTTTTGTACTGTTTCGTGGTTTCTGGCAAACTACACTTGACAGATTATACCATCTGATGTATCCTTCTGCTAGCCCCCAGGACGTTTGGGGGCGCTTGAGTGCGTATGAAAAAGAAAAAAATAAAGCAATTCATCAAGTATCACCTTTTGACCAAACCAGGTTGGACATACCTGGTTCTTTGTGCAGTTTCTTTTGCCCTTGGCCTGGGATTGCTGCTTGTCAAGCCTGATCCGGTAGTTGGACGTTGGGATGTTCCCCAAACCGTCGAGTCGGCCAAGGGGGGGCACTCGTCGCTGGCAAAGTCGCCGGTCGTCACACCTACCCCCACGCCGGTCGTCCTTCCCGACCAGGCCCAGGTACCGATCTTGATGTACCATTACGTCTCCCCACTCCCGCCCAACCCCGATGACTACCGTTTCGACCTGACCGTTGTGCCGGAGGATTTTGAGGCCCAACTCCAATATCTGGCCGAGGCTGGGTATCACACGATCACATTATCTGACCTCTACCTTCATCTGACACAAGACTATCCCCTACCAGAAAAACCTGTCGTGCTTACCTTTGACGATGGCTACGAGGACGCCTACGACGTAGTGTTCCCCCTCTTGCTGGACTATGGTATGACGGGCACCTTTTTCGTGCTCGCCACCCCAACCCATTTTGAGGCACCCGGGTACATGATGTGGGACCAGATGAAAGAGATGTCAGACGCGGGAATGGAAATCCAAGCCCACGGGCGGGACCACATTGACATGCGCGGGCTTTCCCACGACTATTTAATCTACCAGATTTTGGGCATTCAGGAAGCAATACACGAGCATACCGGCCAGTTGCCGCGTTTCTTTTGTTACCCTTCCGGCCGGTACGACGACAATGTGATCGCCGTGCTCAAGTCTGCCGGTTATTGGGGAGCGGTAACGACGGAATGGGGCAAAACGCACACGTTGGATGGCTTTTTTGTGATGTCACGCGTGCGCATCCGCGGGTATGACACGTTGGGGAGCTTTATCGGTAAATTGGAAAACTAGCAATTTATCGGGAAATTCTCCGACGGACGTATTTAGTACCTTTGTATTAGGCAAATTGGCAAACTTGATAGATTTTGATAGAGCCTCGGTGGTATACTATAATCGTAACCGCCGGGGTTTTTGATTTGTCCGGCGGCCTTGATATATATTGGCGATTGACACATAGTATATTATGACACAAACTTCACGTCTGGCTGGATTCTACAACCTATCGCTGCAAGAGCGCGTGGAACAAGTCGCTCGGTGGGCGGAATTGACCGAGGACGATACCGCCGTTCTGTGCGGCGCGATGGGACTTGACCTGACACGGGCCGATCAGATGATCGAGAACGTGGTCGGCTTGCACAGTCTGCCACTGGGAGTCGCCGTCAATTTCAGTGTCAACGGGCGCGACGTCTTGGTGCCAATGGTCGTCGAGGAACCCTCGGTGGTAGCCGGGGCATCCTTCACGGCCAAGCTGGCCCGCGCTGGTGGGGGCTTTCGGGCCACCACGACCGCATCAGAGGTGATTGGCCAAATTCAGGTGCTGGATGTTGTTGATCCTTGGTCTGCCCGCTTTGACCTATTGGCCGCGCGCGACGAGTTGCTGGCCCTGGCAGACGAGACCGATCCCGTCATTGTCAGATTGGGTGGTGGAGCGCGAGACTTGGAGGTGCGCGTCCTGGAGCAGACCGCCGTCGGGCCGATGCTGATCGTCCACCTTATCTTTGACTGTCGTGACGCGATGGGAGCCAATGCGGTCAACACCGCTTGTGAGACGCTGGCCCCCCGAATCGAACAGATCACCGGCGGGCGGGTACTGCTGCGAATCCTCTCCAACCTGGCTGACCGGCGGCTGGCGCGAGCGCGCTGCACGGTGCCGGTGAACGCGCTAGCATTTGGCGATTTCATCGGCGAGCAGGTCGCGCAGGGGATTGTCGAGGCGTGGGCCTTTGCCGCCGCCGATCCGTACCGCGCCACGACCCACAACAAGGGCATTATGAACGGCGTGGACGCCGTCGTCGTCGCCACCGGCAACGATTGGCGGGCAGTCGAGGCGGGCGCTCACGCTTATGCCGCCCGTTCGGGCCGTTACACCAGCTTGAGCACCTGGGCAAGAGATAGCGAGCAGAATCTAGTCGGCACGATAGAGATGCCCATGGGCGTGGGTATCGTCGGGGGGACGGTTCGCGCGCACCCCACGGCACGAGTCGCGCTCAAAATCCTGGGCGTGCAGACCGCCCGCGAGCTGGCAGAGATCATCGCCTGCGTCGGACTGGCCCAGAACCTGGCCGCGCTGCGGGCGCTGGCGACGGAGGGAATTCAGCGGGGCCATATGCGGCTTCACGCCCGGCAGGTTGCCATCTCTGCTGGGGCCGCAGAAGACGAGGTGGCACAGGTTGTAGAACGTATGGCCGCCGAGGGTCGCATTCGCTCCGACCGGGCCGAGGTAATCCTGGCCGAGATGCGTCAAATAAAAAGTCTGAGGAACAACACATGACCCTATCAATGCTTATTCCAATTGGATTACTACTGATGATAATAGGTGGCGTGCTTCTCACCCTCAAAAAGCGTCCCAAGGTCGCCATAGTGCTTTTGGGCATAGGGGGCGCATTTGTTATAGGAACCTTTGTAATTATTGGGCTAATGACCAGTTCAATGTAGATAAGCGAAATATATGATGAATAACGATCAAACGACAATTCTCAAACCAGAACATCCCGTCGGCATCATTGGCTATGGGGCCTATGTGCCCCGATACCGATTGCCCGCCGCCGAGGTATCTCGCATATGGACGAACGGACAGGGCGGCACGCCGATCAAAGAAAAATCGGTGCCCGGCCTAGACGAGGACGTGGTGACAATGTCTATCGAGGCCGCCCGCAACGCGATGGCGCGTGCCAGTGACGTAGACCCGGCCCTCATTCGTTCTGTGTGGGTCGGAAGCGAATCGCACCCCTACGCCGTCAAACCGACTTCGACTATTGTGGCCGAGGCCATCGGTGCCACTCCCCTCACCCAAGCCGGAGACTGGGAGTTTGCCTGCAAGGCCGGGACCGAGGCGATGCAAGCGACCATTGGCTTTGTGGGATCAGGGATGGCGCGGTACGGGCTCGTCATTGGGATGGACACGGCCCAGGCTCGCCCCGGCGATGCGCTGGAATACACAGCCAGTGCAGGCGGCGGCGCCCACCTGCTCGGACCGGCGGATGAGGCACTAGCCGTTTTTGAGGGGTCGTTCTCCTATGTGACCGACACCCCCGACTTTTGGCGGCGGGCCTACCAGCACTATCCCTCGCACGGTGGACGATTCACCGGCCAGCCAGCCTATTTCAAACACGTCACCGCCGCCGCGCAGGGGTTGATGGAGGCGTTGGGGACGACACCATCTGACTATACCCATGCCATTTTCCACCAACCCAACGCCAAGTTCCCGCAGACGGCGGGCAAAAAGTTGGGCTTTACACCGGAGCAGATCCACCACGGGCTTTTGGTCAACGAAATCGGGAACACGTATGCCGGCTCCTCGCTCATCGGCCTGACGGCGGTTCTGGACACAGCCGCACCGGGTGACCGGGTATTGTTGGTGAGTTATGGCTCTGGGGCTGGGTCGGATGCTTTTGCGTTACGCATCACCGAGGCCATCATAGAGCGACAAAAGCGCGCACCGGCGACCCAGGATTACGTCGCCCGGCGCGTCGAAATCGACTATGCCACATACGTGCGCTTTACCAAGAAACTGAGGATGCACTGAGAAAATGAGAGACGTTGCTATCGTTGGAGTTGGACAAAGCAAAGTAGGGGAACATTGGGACGTCAGCTTGCGGCATCTGGCGTTGGAACCGTTGCAGGCTGCGATGACGGATGCCGGGCTGGCGCGGGCCGACGCACTTTATGTCGGCAATATGCTGTCTGGAGAACTTACCGGACAAGAACACCTGGGGGCGTTGGTTGCCGATTTCGCGGGACTGCGCGGGATCGAGGCGTTCAAGATCGAAGCGGCCTGCGGATCGGGAGCAGCGGCCTTGCGAATCGGCTATATGGCCGTCGCCAGCGAGTTGGCGAACATTGTCGTCGTGGTGGGCGTGGAAAAGATGACGGACACCCTCGGCCCGGATGCGACTGCGGCACTGGCGCTAGCATCGGATGGTGATTACGAAGCCTCGCAAGGCATCTCTTTCGTCGCCCTCAACGCGCTGTTGATGCGCCGCTATATGCACGAGTACGGCTACAGCCATCAAGACTTTGCGCCCTTTGCCGTCAACTCGCACCGGAATGGGGCAAACAACCCGTACGCAATGTTCCGCTTTCCGGTCAAGGCGGAACGTTTTACCAAAGCCAGCATGATCTGCGACCCAATCAATCTACTGGACAGCTCGCCCATCTGCGATGGGGCGGCAGCAGTGGTGTTGGCGCCAGCCGACGCGGGACGCGCATTTTCGGCGGCCCCGATACGCATCGCTGCCTCAGCCGTAGGCACAGATACGTTGGCGATCCACGACCGGCGTGATCCGTTGGTACTGGATGGCGCTACACTCTCGACACATCGCGCGTACGAGCAAGCCGGGATCGGACCGCAGGACGTCGACCTGTTCGAGTTGCACGATGCCTTTAGCATTATGGCCACACTCAGTTTGGAGAGCGCCGGGTTTGCCGGCAAAGGACAGGGACTGCGTTTGGCTCTGGAGAACGAGATCAGGATCGAGGGCCGCGTGCCCATCTCTACGATGGGTGGACTAAAGGCGCGCGGGCATCCCGTCGGAGCCACTGGCGTTTACCAGATCGTTGAGGTGGTGCAACAGTTGCGTGGTCTGGCTGGGGCCAATCAGGTGCCGGATGCACGGATCGGTATGGCTCAGAACATTGGCGGCAGCGGCGCGACGGTTATTACACATATTTTGGAGAGAATGACGGACTAGAGGATCGTTCTTGATCCATCAAAACGCAATCATTAAATTTCGACACCTTTTATGAAACGGTGCATGACACGACATGATAATAAAATTAAACTAGGAGGATTAGTGTATGAGTGTAGCAAGAAACTGGAGATTACGACAACAACGGTATCGGCTTGTGGGAGAGATATGCGAGCACTGCAACGGGAGGATTTTCCCCCCGCGTGACGTCTGCCCCGAGTGTGAGGCCCCGGCCAAGACCCCGTTCCTTTTCAGTGGACGAGGCGAGGTTTATTCCTTTAGCACGGTCTACAACCCGCCGCGAGGGTTCGAAGAGTTCGCTCCCTACGCCGTGGCACTGGTGCAGTTGGAGGAAGGCCCAATGGTCACCGCGCAGCTCACGGATGTGGATACCGACCAGTTGAGCATCGGTATGCCGGTAGAGATGGTGACGCGCAAAGTGCAAAGTGGTGAGGAAGAAGGAACCATCGTCTATGGGTACAAGTTCCGGCCTGTGCTCCACCAGACATAGTAATTTGACCAAGTAACGAACGTCCAATTTAAGTACCACAGTAAGCGACCGGTCCTTGCCTATCTCGATCCGTTCAACCAAGGCAAGGACCACTTTTCTTTTCATCTCGAATAGCTCGGCCCGCTCCTCTTTTGTCTCTAGCTCCAGGCAAAGCTCTTCCAATCCATCCTGCAGGGTAGCAAGATGCTCGCGGCCTACCTGCTCCGCCTGACCATCCGCTGTTTGTTGCTGTAGCTCAGCGATGGCCTTTTTTGTGCCTCAATCAGTAGTATCTCTGGATTGCCCAACACCTCAATCGCCTTTCCCCCACATACTCATCGGTCTTTTTGCTTCCAATCGTCTGGGGGCAATCTAGGTGCATCCGCTCCTGACAATAATAACACTCGTGTCGGTTTCGTCACTCTACCCGTTCCCCTTTGTTGTTTTTCTTCCAACGTGACGCAGATCGCGCCGTCCATTTTCGGTTACAGGAGCAGTAGAGTAGCCCTCTAATCGAATAATCCTGTTTCACGTTGCGGTCAGGGTGCTTTTTGTTTGACTCTCGTACCTCTATAAATGCGTGATAGATCTCTTGATCCAAAATACACGGGACTGGGATCTCGAACACTTTTCCATCACGGCTGTGCAATTTGATACGGGTGTGTTTCAAATGGATTGGGGCCCCTCCCGAAGGTTGGACACAAAGTCGTTTTGGCACCAAAAATCGTAACATGTGGGAGGGTGGTTCCCTTTTCCAATTGAAATGAAACACACCCGTATGAAAACGCTACGAAAAAGGCGGAAAAGCTTGAGGAATTCCCCAACACTGCCGGATTCGGTATAATCAGAGTTACTCGCGTATCTTGCGTTGCGTGTCCGAATCCCGAATAGCGAACAATGCTTTATAGACGCTGGATCGTTCTCTCTTTGGGAGAGTGCGTTGCCTAGACAATTACCATGTGACGATATACTTGCAAACATTGTCCCCGTCTTTTCTGCATCCGTTATCATCATGTTGGACTTTGGCCCGCTTGTTAAAACGCTGGGCGAACGATGTGATGATTCCCATATAGATTGTGTTTTGTATTGCCAATTTACCACAATCCAGTTTACAATGTCTCGGGTCTCGACAGAGTTACAGCGTGGTTACGACAAAGTGTCGTTCTTGAAAAAAAGGCGAGCACGGATCACACAATGCTTTTCAGGATAAGGGTATCAGTGTATACTAAACTAATTACACGGTTTGCCATGTTGAACAACTTTGACTGTGCCAATGACGTGCCGTACGCCTATGTAGACGCTGACGGGAAACTGACCGGTGAAGCGCCAAAAGTGGCCCGGGTGGTCTTGGCGAATATGGGGATCGACGAGATAGAAGGCGTTTATACCGAGTTTGGTTCCTTGATCTCTGGCCTCAAGGCTGGGCACTTTGATATGATCGCTGCGGGCATGTTCATTACGCCCGAACGATGCCAAGAGATCGCCTTTTCCGAACCTACCTATCAGGTGGGGCAGGGCTTTCTGGTCCAAGCCGGGAACCCCCAGAATCTCCACAGTTACGAGGATGTGGTGAACGATCCTGATGTGGTTCTGGCTGTGATGGCGGGTGCTGTAGAAGGCAACTATGCCCGTGCTGTGGGCATTCCAGAATCACAAATCGTCACCGTCCCCGATCCCCCTACCGGCCTCATTGCTGTCAAGCTGGGGCAAGCAGATGCTATGGCCCTTACCAGTCTTGCTGTCGACAAACTGGCAAAAACAGACCAAGATCGCCTAGTCGAGCAGGCACAACCGTTCACGAATCCGGTCATTGATGGCAAAGCTATCCTTGGATATGGCGCTTTTGGTTTTCGATTGGAGGATGGGGATCTTGTCCAAGAGTTTAACAGATATCTCACATCCTTTATCGGTACACAAGAGCATATGGAACTCGTCAGACCGTTCGGTTTTACCGAATTTCCAGGTGATGATACGGCGGACAAACTCTGCTCAAGTGACTAGGCGACACCTAGGAAAGTGGCCGGATGAATATCAAAAAATTGCTCAAGTTACTCTCATACATTGAGCTATCTATTTGGACCATCGTTATCATCGCTCTGCTTTCCCTCACACTATTTAGATATAGCGATGGGATGTGGCGAGACAATATCCGGGAAGCAGTGCCTATGCGTGATAACGTGATGCAGGCCAAGGTATATCTGGCAAAGGGATATCTTTTCCCAGGCCGACGCCGAGTTGCTGGAAATGCTCGCAGCCCAGGCCGCTATCGCCATCCGCAACGCCCGCCTGCACGAACAGACGTTGAAGGATGCCGAGACCAAAGCGACCCTGTTGCACGAGGTAAACCACCGGGTCCGCAATAATTTGACTTCTATCATTGGCCTGCTCAGCCTCGAACAAGAACGCACTAATGTGGACCAGGTCGCGTACCAGGCGGTTATGGAAGATCTGAGCAGCCGCATCCAGGGACTGGCGACCGTCCATCGCATGCTTTCCGACGCCGAGTGGTCATCTCTGCCTTTGAGCCAAGTGGCCGAGCTGGTCATTGGCTCAACTTTACGCGCTCTTGTTTCGGATAAACGTGTCTCTGCAAAAGTGTCCCCATCGCTGGTGCAGGTAACGCCCAAGTATGCCAACAACCTAGCCCTGGTGTTCAATGAACTGACCACAAATAGTGTCAAGTATGCCTGGCCGGTGGCCTCAACGGGCCACATTGATGTCCGCATTGAGCGCCAAGAGCGGGACGGGGAACAAGACGGTGAAATTCTGATCGAGTTTCGGGATGATGGGGTGGGGTATCCCGATCAAGTGCTGCGGTTGGAACACCACAGCGTCGGATGGGATTTGATCGAGACCATCGTTTGTTACGGAATGGCAGGCGAGGTGATCCTGCAAAACGAGCAGGGAGCGATGACGATCATCCGTTTCCCTATACTGGATTGATTTTTTCACAATGAGTATGTAAAACGAAATACGGGTCCTGATTGTTGAAGATGAACCACTGGTGGGCAGAATGATCTGCAGCATGGTGCAAAAGATCGGGCACATTGTCGCCGGAACAGCTCGGAATGGGGTGCGCGCTATCGAAATGGCATCAGAGTTGCAACTAGACGTCGTTCTGTTGGATATCGAGATGCCAAAGATGGACGGTCTTGAGGCGGCAGGGAAAATTCAGGAGCATTGTCCTACACCGGTCGTGGTACTAACGGCCCACGAAACGCCGGAACTGGTACAGCAAGCCAGCGCTGCCGGGGTGGGGGCCTACCTGCTCAAACCGCCCAATGTGCGCGAGATGGAGTGGGCCATCATTATTGCTATGGCTTGTTTTGACGACATGATGGACCTGCGGCGGCTGAACGTCGAGTTGCATGTAGAGATCACCGAGCGCAAAGCGGTGGAAAAGCAATTGCAGTACCTGGCCTCGCACGATGTGTTGACAAGTTTGCCCAATCGGACCTTGTTCATCGAGCGGCTGGAACGCTCGGTTCAGCGTGCCAAAGAACAGCATGACTATGTGTTTGCCGTGCTCTTTTTCGACCTCGACCGCCTCAAAGTCGTCAACGACAGCCTCGGTCACCCGGCCGGTGATCAACTGCTCATCGCTGTTGCTCGCCGGCTGGAAATGAGCGTTCGTCCCGGCGATATCGCCGCTCGTTTTGGAGGAGACGAGTTTGCGGTTTTGCTCGATGGTGTTCGCGCTACTGACGAGATCATACACATTGCAGACCGTATCTTGAAAGAGATTGCCTTGCCGATTGGCCCAAAAGAGCCCAACATTGAACTCGATCAAGGGCGAGACGTATTCTCTACCGCCAGCATGGGCATTGCGTCCAACGCAATCTCGACGTACGATTGGTCCGAGGAGGTTTTGCGTGATGCTGACACAGCCATGTACCGGGCCAAGGCGATGGGTAAAGCGCGCTACATGCTGTTTGAGGTGGGTATGTATACTCGGGCTGTGTCGCGTTACCAATTGGAGACTGCCTTGCGTCTGGCTGTCAGACGAGGGGAATTGCAAATACATTATCAGCCGTTCGTTTCGCTGATCAACGGCCAGGTTACGGGGACCGAGGCGCTCTTACGCTGGCCGCACCCAGACCGTGGTTTGATCGAGCCGGACGAGTTCATTCCTCTGGCGGAAGAGACAGGGCTGATCCTGCCCATCGGCGAGTGGGTGCTGCGTGTGGCCTGCACTCAGATCAAAGCCTGGCAGACGATTGTCCGTGACCCACTGCGAATAGCGGTCAATGTGTCGTCTCGACAGTTTCAGAATCTCAGCTTGGCAAAGTTGGTCCAAGATGTGCTGGCAGAGGCTGGGCTGACCGCCCGGGCACTCGAACTAGAGATCACCGAAAGTATCGCTCTGCGCAAGGAAGGCTTGGCAAATTTGACAGCGTTAAACAAACTGGGTGTATGGGTTTCGCTTGACGACTTTGGCTTTGGTTCTTCATTGGATTGCCTCAAGCGCTTTCCGCTCGACACGTTGAAAATCGATCGTTCTTTTGTGAGCGGTATCCCGGGTGATTCAGATAATGAGGCAATCGTCGCCGCAATTATTGCTATGGCTCATAGTCTTGGCCTGAGAGTGATTGCCGAGGGTGTAGAGACGCGAGAACAACTGGCATTCTTGCGTTCAAAATGGTGTGACGAAGTACAGGGTAACCTGTTGAGTCCGGCAATGTCGGCCGAGGCTTTGACAGATATGTTGCAGGCCGGGCGGGTTTTGGTGCCCGAGATCTTTGATCGCGGGGGGTGAGGGTGTTCCCGAGGAGACATTGGAAATGGCGGTATCTTTTCACCACAGGCAAAACAAAGCGCCAGTGTGAGAATCTTTCTGTACAGGCATCCAAGCCCAGGGCTGTGAGCAATCTGTACCAAAAGATCGTTAGAACTGAACAGCCCTGCATCCAATCCACAGTACAAAAAAGAAACATATCTTCAGTCGACCATACCCGACCAAACGAGTCGAGTTTTGGCTAGAGACAGGTCAGAGTCATTCAAGAGTACACAGATTGGGATTGTACAAGAGCAGGGAAAAGTGTTCGCTCAACTTTACAATAACCAGTTAAGCTGATTGTGGTTTTTGTAACCAGATTGCGTCAACAACCAAGTGGATGGAACCACTCACCGCACCTCGACCAACACGCTATACCTAGTACTGCTCGGCGGAAATCCTTCGGCAGTTATTGCTCCAAGGGGATCGTCAGATCCCCGCCTAAATCGTCGTTTTTACCGTTTTCGGAGCCAATTTTCGTCGCGCAAAGCCGGGATCTGACG
>JAAEPW010000555.1 GCA_024232355.1 Chloroflexota bacterium
AAAGAAGATAAATACAAAAATTCTCCAAGGGCGGCAGGAGTTTTTTTAGCTAACAGTGCCGGAGCCTCCAGGCTTGTCTTCTCCACCGGCCGGCCCATTATCCTGACCATTGTCCTGCTTGTCGCCCTCCTCCATGGCCTCCTCCTCGTCATCTTGCTTCTTCTTCTCGACTCCCTGCATCTTGGCCGCTTCTTCGGTGGCTTTACCAGCTGCACCTTTCCCGAAGAGGGCTTCGCGCGTCTGCTGCTGATGGGTTTGAGCAGATTCGAAGCCAGCCGGCGCAGCAGGAGAGGTAACTGAACCAGCCTCACTGCTGGCGGCGATTTGCTGACCATCAGCTTGACGGAACGTGCGCCTTAGACGCACGGATGCGGTCGGTCGAGCATGCTGCTGTAGAGCAACGTCATCACCCCAGAAGTCGGAGCAATGAGTGGAGCCAATGGCACATTGAACAGTTTGGCGTTCACGAGTTGGCGGAGTCATGTCAGATTGTGGGTTGACCAAATACAGGATGGGCGTACCATGGCCGTTTGGGTCAGCCACAGCAAACGTGGTGACATCCTCTTTCAATTCGCGTTTAGTTCGCAGAATCTCTCAGCGACATTCGCATTGCATCTGTTGAGTCGGGCGATGCCCCAGCACCATAGGCGCGGGCGGGGTCATCACGGGTGTAAAGCGTGGCGGTCTACCAAGGTCAGGTTCTCTAGCGCGGCGGCTACCCCCAGCACACGCTGAACTTGTCGATCCTGCATCCATGGCCTGTCGTTTGGCAACGCCCCCTGTGGGCAGCTGAGCAGGAGATACCTGGATCGGAACATCAGTCTTTGCTTTAGTCCCTGGGCTATGCATTGACTTTGCCTGCAACGGGTATTGGAAAGCAGGAAGACCCGGCGGCGAAAACATGGGCTCTCATTGCCCAGATCGGCCATGTTGCTTCCGACCATGCGATCGGCGACTCTGATGGCGTGGGTCACGGGTAACAGTGGAGGCGC
>JAAEPW010000556.1 GCA_024232355.1 Chloroflexota bacterium
GCTCATCTGCACTGGGGATATGACAATCGACTAGTAGTGTCCGTAATGCACACAAATACTCAGCAACAGTTTCGCCCTCATTTTGCCTACGCGTAGTAAAATCGTAATAGGCGCGAAGAACATTTACACTAGGCTGAAAGAACTTTTTCACCTCTGCCGAAAAATCGTCAAAACTAGCAGTGGCTAACTGGCAAACAAATGGGTTACTGGCGAGACGGTTTGTTCCCTCACTACCTAGCAATGAAAACAAAACGCGGTTTTTGTATTCACTTGCCAACTGTGTAGTGGGTCCGCGCTGGGCGTTCAACCAGTAAATGTAGTTTTCCAGCCGCATCCACCAGGTCCGGAAGTTCGGCTGCTCTCCGGCGTGATCCCAGTACGGCGGCGGCAACGGGAACTGCACATGTGGAACGTCTGGCGGTGGTGGTAGCCCAGCGGCGCTCGTCCCGGTGGTCGTCCCAGCAGTGGTCGTTGTTGTTGTGGTACTCGTCGTGGTTTCTGTAGTCATCATCGGGGCCGCGTTGTCGTCTCGATCGAGGACACGTCACCAGGTTGACTCGGCGTCCTTCGCGCTGGTAGTGTCGACCGAAAAGAGCATGTCGTCCGCGATGATGAATGCAGGCGAGTGGCAGTAGATTCGAGTTCGCAACGCCACTGATCGATCCTTGCTTGGATCTTGATAGAATGGCCACCTAGTGCTGCACTTGACCTACGACGGGCGGTTTCAACAAACCCCCTGCAGAGCGCACGGTACACGCGACCGGTTTATGGGAGAAGCAAAGCAAACAGTGAACCGCAATCCCAATCGGGAGCGATTACAAAGAGCAGGCGCGATGCACAACATCATGCAAAATTCCTAATTGAGCGCCTGCTCAAACAACAACAAATAAACTGATGTACATGGATTTTACTAAACAAAGGATCTGAATA
>JAAEPW010000557.1 GCA_024232355.1 Chloroflexota bacterium
ATTCAGATACGGACTCCGACGCAGACAGCGATTCAGATTCGGATGGCGACACCGATACTGATACCGACACTGACAGCGATACAGATTCGAACGACAGTGATGGTGGTACAGATAACGATACGGATACAGACACTGACACTTTGGGCGAGAAGATTCCATGTGGGTCGGGGAAGCTACCCGGAGAAGCCTGTGTACCAGGCGGTACATACCTGATGGGCTGCATGCCCGGCGATGTGGAATGCGCTGAAAATGAAAAGCCGCTTGTAAAAGTTAAGCTAAGTCCGTTCTTTGCAGATATAAGAGAGGCTAGCCACAAACAACTTATAGAGTTTATCAACTCGCTTCAGGAGGATTATGTCCGGGGAATAACCTACGTCGGCACAAAGGAAAAATACATTTGGAGGTGGATGGGAGATCATGCACCAATCTGGATGGATGACGATGGTGTATACCGCTGGCACGATGAATTTCAAAAAGGGGACGACCCTGGTCAGTCATGTTACGGTCGCCCGATAACCGCGGCAGCCGTCGGGTTGTCATGGTATGGCGCCAAGCTTTTCTGTGAATTCAGAGGCAAACAGCTTCCAACTGAAGCCCAGTGGGAGGCTGCCGCGCGCGGGCAGACTATGAACGAGTACCCGTGCGGAACAGACCTGCCCCATTGCTGGCACGGGCATTACGATTGCTGCAGCTATGATGGCGAGTGCTATGACGAGCATTGCGGTGATAATTGTTGCATTCCGTTCGAGATGTCGGTGTGGTCCTGCAGGAGCCCTGCACGTCTTCTTGGGTTGATGGGCAATGCAGC
>JAAEPW010000558.1 GCA_024232355.1 Chloroflexota bacterium
GGGAACCACGGGCTGGATCGGAACGTTTGGCGTCCACCCCGATTGCCAGGGGCAGGGCGTGGGCCGGTCCTTGCTGGACGCCGCCGCCGTCGATTACTCGGTGTGGCTGTGCACCTCTTGCTGGCGCTGCCAGGAGGCGTGCCCCAGCGGTGTGAACGTCTACGAACTGATGATGGCACAGCGCCGCCGTGAGGAGGCCCCCACCGGGTATCAGACGGCCTTTGATCACGTTTTGGATTGTGGGCTGGCGTTGTCGGTCTCGCAGGAAGAACTGGACCAGGTGCGGGCGGCTTGGGGATTGGAGCGGATTGAATTGCCACCTTCTGATCTTGTTCGTGTTCTTCTTTGTACTGATGGGAGTCACAAATGTGGGTTATAATTCTTATGGGTTTGGTACCGATATGCCTTTATGCCATTATATGGCTGGGCTGGATCAAGTCTTGGTACATCCTTCTACCCTTGCCAGGGAAATTCAACAGCTCGGCAGTGTATGCGTTGTTACCGTGGGGACTGGCTTTTGTTGCATTGTGGCTCTCGGCGATTTTCCCTGCTCCAGACCCCACAGACCTAACTATCTGGTCATACTTGTTTATGATTCTAGTTGGTGTTGGCCTGCTTTTCATAATTTGGTGTCCATCGTGGCTCAAGCCATCCTGGGTGCGGTGGCTTGAACGGGAATATGGCTATGGATTGCATATATTGCTGGAAGAAGCGCGGGCAATAGGGCGTTGGCAGTGGGAAGCCCGAGTCCGGACACGTGCAGGGCTAGAAAGTTGGGTGCAAGAGATCTTGGAGGAACGAGAGGAAGATATGCACCGGGCCTGGAGGGGCTGGGTAACCTATCAAGTGAGCCCCAACATCGAAAAAGCGCAGGAAGAGTACGGCATGGATATTCCGCTTGATCAGTACGTGGAACTGCGCCAGATTCCGTACGTGCCGGAACATCGGAAAGAGGATTATCAGGAACACTTGATGGTCACTCGCAAAAGTATGGTGCGGGCTTTAATCGTATCGTTTGAGGCGGGTCACACATTCACTGTGGCGGACCTGGAGCATGCCTGCCCAGGCATAAACTGCCGCTATCTCAAGTATGCGTTGGACGAACTCCGCGCCCAAGGGTACATCACTTGCACAGGTCGAGGACATGCAGCGCGGTGGCATAGGATAGATGAAAATAGTTGAGCAATTGTTCGTGACGAAAGCGAGACAGAATCCCAAATGACAACCATACGTCAAATGACCCCAGCAGACATGAACGCCGTCGCGCCACTGGACGTGCTGGCCTTTACGGCATACGCTCGCAAGATCGGCTACGAGGGCGATATTTCTCCCCGCACGCGCCAAAATCTGTTGGCCTGCATCAGCCTGAACCCGTCCGGGTGTTTTGTGGCCGAGGCGGACCAGATCGTCGGGTTCATCTTTACGCACGTCTGGGGAACCACGGGCTGGATCGGGACGTTCGGCGTCCACCCCGATTGCCAGGGGCAGGGCGTGGGGCGGTCCCTGCTGGACGCCGCGGTCGAGTACTTGCAGCGCGCTGGCTGCACGACCATCGGGCTGGAGACGATGCCCGAAAGCCCGTACAACGTCGGTCTGTACGGACGCTTTGGTTTTCTGCCCATCTTTCCCACGGTGAACCTGACCAAAGAGACCGATCCGTCCGCCACAGCATGGCCCCACGCCGAGTTCGGCCAACTGGACCACAAGAAAGCGCTGCCCGCCATCACCCGGATCAGCCAGGCGGCCTGCCCCGGATTGGATTATGCCCCCGAGGTCTGCAACGCCAAAGAATACGGCTGGGGAGAGACGCTGCTCATCGGCTGGCCGCAGCCCTGGGCTTTTGCCATCGTGCGCACGGCGCCCAAACCCGAGGGAAAAGTCGGGCCGGTAGCCTACGTCATCGCGCTCGTGGTGCAGCCCGAGGCGAGGGAGCGCTTGATGCAGGTCCTTCAGACGGTCGAGGCTTTTGCGTCCGGTCGAGGTGTTGGAGAGATGAGCCTGACGGTCAACGCTGCCGACGGAGACGCTTTGCGGCAGGCGTTGGACTATGGTTTCCGGGTCTTTAGCATCCGGATACGAATGGTCTTGAACGGCGCGTACGACTATCCCGTCGGCCCGGTTTTGGGCAACTGGCTGATGTAAAATCTATCAGGACTGTTCAGTTCTCGCATAAAACGCTCAAGCCCCCGTCCCGGGGGCGCCCCATGCACCGGCATATAGTTTCTGAATAAGGTTTTCGCCCCCAAGATGCCCCCGAGACGGGGGTTGCAAGCATTGGAAAACCAGAACTGAACAACCTTGAAACATTTGCTTTGTCCTGACTTGATGCTATACTTTTGCCACGAATTGCACAAATAACGGACACAAAATTAGTGTCAATTCGTGAAATTCGTGGCAAAGATAAAAAAGGAGGCGTACGTTGAAACTCGACTATAAAAAGACGTTCTTGATCGGTTTTGGTTTTTTTGGCATCAGCGTGCTGTGGACGTTCTACAACTCGTATGTGCCGATCTATTTGCAAGCGGGCAGTCCAACGTTCGACGCGCCAGGAGAAGTGGGCTTTGGCCTCGACGCATTCGTAACGGGCGTGATCATGACGTTGGATAACGTCGCCGCTTTCTTTCTCCTGCCGCTGATCGGCGTCTGGTCCGACCGGGTCTGGACCCGCTTTGGCCGTCGTATGCCGTTCATCCTCGTGCTGGCCCCAATCTCAATCGTGGCCTTTATCCTGATCCCCGTAGCGATGCAGATGATCCCGCCCGAACTGAACGGGCAGGTTGAAAAGTTGGGCGCGCAGTTGGCGCTCTTTATGATCGCTATCGGCGTCTTTTTGACGGCGATGGCCTGCTTTCGCACGCCCGCAGTCGCCTTGATGCCTGACCTGACGCCTAGTCCATTGCGCTCCCAGGCCAATGGTATCATCAACTTGATGGGAGGCGTGGGCACAGCAATCGCCACGTTGGGCAGCAGCTTTTTGTATGGAATGGGACGCATGGTGCCTTTTGTCTTTGGCGGCGTGGTGGTAGCCGCGGCGGTGGCGATGCTTTACTTTTTCGTCAAAGAACCGCGCGAACTTGAGGCGTCGGCCAAGGAGGAAGAGGGGTTGGGCGCGCTGCGCGGCATCAAACGCGTCTCGCCAGAGGCCCGCCGCAGCCTCATATTTCTGATGAGCGCGATCTTTTGCTGGTTCGTCGGCTACAACGCCGTTGAGACGTTCCTCTCATCCTACGGAGTCAGCGAGTTGGGAATGTCTATCGGCAAAGCCCCACTGTTGATGCTCGTGGCGGCAGGGGCTTTTCTGCTCTTTGCGGTTCCCTCGGGTTACATCGCGGGGCGCGTTGGACGGCGGCGGACGATCATCACTGGCCTGGCAATCTTTGGTTTGCTACTGCTGGTGAATTTTTTCCTGCGCAGCGCGACGCTAATTTGGCCCATTCTGGCCATTGGTGGGATGGGCTGGGCGCTGGTCAATATCAACTCGCTGCCCATGGTAGTAGACACTGCGGCATCCGACGCCGACCTGGGAACCTACACCGGACTGTATTATCTCGCCTCACAGTTGGCGGCCGTGGCCGGACCGACGATCAACGGCTACATCGTCAAGCAGGGCGGCGGGGATTATAATCTGATCTTTTTAGTGACACCGGCCTTTTTCTTGTTAGCCATTCTGTGCATGCTGGGAGTGACCCAGGGCGAGGCGAAGGAGTAAGAGTACAAAATGACAAAACAAATCAACGTAATCATTTTCGTGGCCCATCCCGACGAGGCCGAAGAGTACACCGGAGGCACAGCCGCACTGTTTGCCGAAATGGGCCACGCGGTCAAATTTGTCTCCTTGACCAACGGGGACGCGGGCCACTTTGATGCGGAAAGACCGGCTTTGGCCGAGCGCAGGCTGGCCGAGGCCCACGAGGCGGGCAGGATATTGGGAGTCGAATACACCGTGCTCGACCACAGCGACGGGGAACTGCAAGCCACCATCGAGGTACGGAAAGAGGTCATTCGCCTGGCGCGCGAATGGCAGGCCGACGTTGTGATCGGCTTCCACCCCACTGGCGGAACCCACGCCGACAACCGGACTGCCGGGGAGGCGGTGCGAGACGCCGCCACCTTTATCGCCTCGGTGCCCCTGCTCGCGCCCGAGGCCCCCGCGTTGAGAAAAAGCCCGCTCTTTTTGCTGGTGCCAGACTATCACACCAAACAGTTCTACCGCCCCCACATCGCCATCGACGTGGACCGCGTCATCGACAAAAAGGTGGCCTCCATCGGCGCCCACGAATCTCAAATCTACGAGTTTGGGCCGTGGCAGCGCGGGATATTGGACCAGGTTCCCGAGGATCCGGCGGAGAGAAAGGAATTCCTCTGGAGCCAGCGAGAGAGCTATTTCGACCCCGTAAAAGATCGCCCAGAGCTAGCGCCCGTTCTCGAAAAATGGTACGGGCCCGAAAAAGCCAAGACCATCCAATACGCCGAGGCTTTTGAGATCGCCGGTTATGGGGACTATCCCGACGATGACGAGATCAGGGCGCTTTTCCCCATGCTGCCGGCAAAACCATAACCGATTACTAATACACGGCGGTGGAAATCCTTCCGCAGTTTTCGGAAACCCTCTGAACGCCCATGCTCGCCAGGGATCGTCAGATCCCGGCTTTGCGCGACGAAAATTGGCTTCGAAAACGGTAAAAATGATGATTTAGGCGGGGATCTGACGATCGGTACTGGTTCAGTTGGGTGGGATTTCTGGATAGTCAGCCAATTGTGGCTCAAAAAGGGGCTTGTAGCCGAGGTTTCCATACCTCGCAGGGCCTTACGCGCTATGGAAAGCGCGGCTACATCGTAATCCCATTCAACTGAA
>JAAEPW010000559.1 GCA_024232355.1 Chloroflexota bacterium
ACATTCGACGCATTAATGCGGTTCAGAATGATTATGCAGTCACAGATCAGAACCGACAGAAAGAAAGGCCGCCTCACACACAGTACGGTGGGACAATTCCGCTGGAAATGCGAGTAGAGAGCGGGCCGACTGAGCATTGGGAAGGACTGCCTCTGATGCGTACCATTTGTGATTACGATTCCGACAAACTGGAGGGATTGTTCGATGGACATTTCTGCATGGGGCTCCCGGCGCCCGCTTTGCAAAGGACTCTGAGCCAGTGGGGTTACCGCCCCTACTTGGGTAATCTTCCGGGCGGTCAAAGAAGAATAGTGCCGAGCAAAGATATGCGTGAGCGACAGGTCTATCCTGGGGCGCACACACGGAAGCAAGCAAGTCATCATCGTCAGTTTGACGAAGATGTGCCTACCTATCAGAGCACTGCTAGTAGTCTTACGCATGGCCCGGTTCAGAGGGGCGGCAAGACTACTATTTTTGGAGGTCGGGGTTGGACACCCCAGCGTGACCCCTTGCCGCGGCAGGCAGGAAATATGCTGCCGCCGAGTCAGGTGCCATTTCGTTTCCAACCGCAGGCATCTAGCCAGCCGCCCAGACCTAGTGGATCTGCAGGCCAACTGACTATGCCATTTACTGGAGTTCCGACGGGTCCTCGAATGCCGCCTCTGGTGTTGAAGTCGAGTCCGCCTACCGTACATGGCTGGGCCACTCGACAACCGGGAGAGCTGGCCGGATGAGCCTCGGATGCTGAATCAGTGGCTGGATCGG
>JAAEPW010000560.1 GCA_024232355.1 Chloroflexota bacterium
CCCACCTGTGAGCAAAGCAGAGTGGGACCGGTGCCCGATGATGTCCCGGGTGTTTCCTGGACGTTGATGAGAGGCTGGTGGCAGCTGAGCGAGGATGCTGGCAGCTCGGTGTATGTAGGCCCGGTGTAGCCGGGTGGCGTTGAACCAGTAGCGAGAGGAACCTGCTGTAAAATGCAAAAGGAGTCCTCTGCCACCAAAGAATCGCCCATGGGAGAAGCTTGAGCATTGGACCATGGAGCAACCCAAGAGGGGCCGCCGGTGCTGCTTCCTTCCCTGGGGCCGCGTACGTGTGGTGGAGGTTCGTGTGGTCCATCGATGCTGAGCTGCTGTCCTGCGGTAGGACCTCTGGACATGGGCGGAGGGGTGTTGGGAGAGGCCAACCATTCCAAGCCACCAACCAGGACCGCGACGCTTACTGGCTGGGCCTGGGTCCCCCCCTGAGTGTAGCTCATGGCGGTGGGGCAACCCATTGAAGCGTGCGGGTGGTCAGCATCTAGGACATTCCTAATCCATTGGGAATTTCCTGCGTGAGTTCGAATCTCACTCGCGTCGCCAAATGAGATATCGGGGTGTGCCGGAGCCAGTGGAAGAGGCGTTTATCCACAACAGCCTACTGGCGGCACAGAACAGGCAAGACAATGACTTCGGTCCCTTGATCGGGACCGGTAGGAAACCAGTAGCACTACACTCGGAAATCAGCATAATGTTACATACGTAATACTGTAGCGCTCATTATGGGGACACAACACGGCACAAGTACACCTGAACACCACAATCGTGGTCTGCACATTGAGGCCTGCTGTACTGAAAGCGTTAGAGCCAGTAGAGCAGGCATTACCCACGCGCTCAGAGCAGCCAATTGATGGCAATCGTGGTCTGCACATTGAGGCCTGCTGTACTGAAAGTGTTAGAGCCAGTAGAG
>JAAEPW010000561.1 GCA_024232355.1 Chloroflexota bacterium
AACACAACGAGAGTCGTTCTGCATTTGGGAATGCTCTATCACTCTGCAATCTGAACATGCCCAAACCCTTGCCAGCTCTGTGTATTGATTATGTACTGTTCCACTTGTTCTGGAGTAAGGAAGAACACCTCGCCAAGTACACTTTGTAGAGAGGCAGGAGCATAGTATTGGGCATCGGTAATTTTTATGCTCTCCGATAGCAGGATTTTTCCACCTACAGTATCTTTTGGATCAACCAGTGAAAAGCTTTCAAGAGTCAAACCTATTTCAGGGTAATGAAATCTGATGTTGTACCAGTCGAAATCGGCGGTGCCTACAAAAACATAGATACCCTCAGGCGGACCATACTTGTCTACAACATCACCAAGTGTCAAATCATAGTCCAAGGCTATCTCTATCCAGAGAACTTGGTCATCTCGAAGGTATACCCTATTTATGTTTTTACCATGAGCCTGCCATCCAAACATAGCAAGTGGCACTTGGTTTATTTCAGTAAGCTCATACTCTAGTGTATTTGTCCTAACAAAAGGACTGTTTTCCAACTGGCTGCGAATATATTTTTCTTTGGATACTCCAGGTACAATATTGTGCCAGCATGGAGCCGCGCAAGGATCATCAGTTAGTAGACTGGTGTCCGGTTTAAGACCAAAGGAGCATCCGCTGGATAAGATTGTTACTAGTAAGAGAAAGCAGAATACCAGAACCGATGTCTTCTCATTGGAATACATTCTGGAAAGTACATGGCTCATATTATCATTTCCTTGTGGAGTTAGTATACCACGCCGGTATTGCCATTGCAAAAGGCTAAGGATTGTTCGATATCTCTCCATTCCCAATGACTGTGCTGCCAACTCTCAATTCGAAAGTAGCTCCCTTTACCAGTTCTAATTTTATCTGGTTACCCCATGGCAATCCAATGGTTACGTTGTGGCTCCCGCCTAGTTTTAACCATCTATTTTCTTTAGGCCATGTGATTTCGCATACAGAGCCTCGCCCTCCAATAATAAAGTTAACACGCATTCCCGAAAAACCTCGTTTAAGTGCTCCGCCTGTATCTTCTTTCAATGTGATTCGAGCTGATAGTTCATATAACTCTTCTGACATTTGTTGGCCCTCGTTGACTAGGAAATCCAAGATCAAGGTAGAGCTAGTATACCACGCCATTATTTTCATTGCCAACGCACCATCCACCACCATTGCTTATTCCTTAAAAAGCCTTGCCACGACATCCGATGTGTGGTAAAATGGCTGCAAGTTGGATCGGGATATTGAGAGAAAAATGACCAAACCTTTCGTCAACAACCTGTACGCCCTTCTTTGTGGCAAGCTCCTCTGTACGAGGGGTAATTGTTGCTTGGGAGGGCACTGACGTCAAGGTAACCGAATCAATCACTTCACACAAAGCCTCCCCAAGTGGGGGGCTTTTTTATTTTTACCAACAGGAGAAAAATATGGACATTCAAATCTATAACACAACCACCCGCCGCAAAGAGACCTTTCAACCCGTAGAGCCGGGAAAAGTGGGGATGTACAATTGTGGCCCCACCGTCTACGACCAGGCGCACATTGGCAATATGCGCACCTACATCATGACCGACCTGATCCGGCGCTCGTTCGAGTACCTGGATTACGACGTGCAGCAAGTGATGAACATCACCGACGTGGGCCACCTCACCTCCGACGCCGACGAGGGCGAGGACCGCATGCTGGTCGGGGCGCGGCGGTCGGGACGCGATCCGTGGGAGATCGCCGAGCACTTTGCGCGGCTCTTTTTCGAGGACACCGCCGCCCTAAACATCCACCACCCGCACGTCGTCTGCAAGGCCACCGAGCACATCCCAGAGATGATCGCCCTGGTGGAACGGCTGGAAAGCCTCGGTTATACGTACGAGATCGGCGATGGCATCTACTTTGACGTGAACCGCTTCTCCAACTATGGGCGACTGTCCGGTCAGACGTTGGACGAGATGCAGGCAGGCGCGCGCGTCCGGGTCAACCCGGAGAAGCGACACCCGGCCGACTTTGCCCTGTGGCGCAAGGCGACGCCGGAGCACATTATGCAGTGGGACTCGCCGTGGGGGCGTGGCTATCCGGGTTGGCACATCGAGTGCTCGGCGATGAGTATGAAATACTTGGGCGAGACAATGGACATTCACACCGGTGGTGAGGATCACATCGCCATCCACCACGAGAACGAGATCGTCCAGGCTGAGGCGGCCACCGGCAAGCCATTCGTCAACTATTGGATGCACGGGCGGTTTTTGCGCTGGAACGAGGACGACCGCCGCATGTCGAAATCGTCGGGCGAGTTTTTGGTAGTGGGCGACCTGGTCGAGCGCGGTTTTGATCCATTGGCTTTCCGGTATCACTGCCTCACCGCCAGCTACCGGGTGCCGCTGACGTTCTCGTGGACCGGTCTGGAGAGCGCCGCCGACGGGCTGCGTCGTCTGCGGGAAAACGTGCGCCGCCTGAAAAGCGAGACCGATAATGTCTCGCCCGCCGAGCCACAGACAGACATGGCCGACCGGTTCCGCGCCGCTCTCGCCGACGACTTTAACGTGCCATCCGCGCTGGCCGTGGCCTGGGAGACGGTGCGCGAGGCCAACCGTTCCACCGACGCCGCCGAAAAGCGCGCGCTGCTCGAACTGGTGCTCGATTTTGACCGGGTGCTGGGCCTCAAGCTGGCCGACGCCGTTGCCGCAGACGAATCATTGCCCGCCGACGTCGCCGCCCTGATCCAGCAGCGCGAGGACGCCCGCGCCGCCCGCGACTGGTCCGCCGCCGACGCGCTGCGTGAGACTATCCGCCAGCGGGGGTACGAGATCGAGGACACCCCATCGGGCACGCGATGGCGTAAAGTTGCGTGATACGTGAAATCTAAAGGAGGATTTAGATGACAGGACAACCTGAATTGAGAACAGAGCGTCTCTTGCTGAGGCCGTTCGCTGTGGCCGATGCGCCAGTTGTCCAGCAGTTGGCGGGCAATAGGGAGATTGCGTCCACCACACTGAACATCCCGCACCCGTACGAGGTTGGGATGGCCGAGGAGTGGATCGGTACACATCAAGAACAATTCGAGAAAGGGGACTTGGCTACATTTGCGATTGTGCGTCAACAGGATAGATCACTAATCGGGGCAATCAGTCTGATGAGGATCAATCAGCGGCACGAGAACGCCGAACTGGGATATTGGATCGGCAAACCCTATTGGAACAACGGTTACTGTACGGAAGCAGGGAGAGCGATCCTGCAGTACGGGTTCGGTGCGCTGGGTTTGAACCGTATCTATGCCTGTTATCTGAGCCGTAACCCCGCGTCAGGTCAGGTGATGGAAAAGATCGGTATGGTGCACGAAGGATGCCAGCGGCAGCACGCAAAAAAATGGGGCATATTCGATAATTTAGAGCTGTATGCAATTCTCAAGGCCGAGCACAAACACAGTTGATTGGCAGACATTTTTACATTGGACACAGATCATCACAGATATCTCAAATTTTTCTTCAAGGATTCTGACCATCCGTGTGAATCTGTGAAATCTGTGTCCAACAAATCAAAAAGGAGATGATGAAATGGGGCTTATGAGCGAAACACAACGATTAACCGTCAGGCCGGTCCAACCGGCCCCCAACACCCGCTAACCCGGGAGATCGAGGACACACGTTTGACATCTGCTCCTGCTTTGCAGGAGACGTTCTCCTCTCCGGCGGTTCGGGATGAAAAATCCTAACGGATTTTTCACAAGGAAAAGCAAGCTTTTCCCGTAAAATAGAGAGGAGAACAGAAATGAAAGACAAAACAGAAATAGCCACAGACGAATACTATCCCCAAGCTATCGAATCCCGATGGCAACAGCGATGGGCCGAGACCGGCATCAACCGCACGCCCGCGCAACCCCACGCCCGTACCTTTTACTGCCTGGACTTTTTTCCCTACCCCTCCGGCAACGGTCTGAGCGTCGGACACGGGCGCAACTATGTCCCCACCGACGTCATTTCACGCTACCACCGTATGAAAGGTCACGCCGTTCTGCACCCGATGGGCTGGGATGCCTTTGGCCTGCCGGCAGAGAACGAGGCGATCAAAAAAGGCATCCATCCCCGCGAGACGACAACCCGTTACGCGGCCAACTATCGCCGCCAGATGACGTCCATCGGCTGCTCCTACGATTGGGAGCGAGAAATCGACTCAAGCCAGCCCGACTTTTATCGCTGGACCCAATGGTTCTTCCTGCTGCTGTACCGGCGCGGCCTGGCGTATCGCGCCGTGGGACGCCAGTGGTGGTGCCCCACATGCAAAACCGTCATGGCCGACGAGCAGATCGAATCAGGCGGCGTCTGCTGGCGCTGTCACGGGCCGGTCCACAAGCGCGGTATGGAGCAGTGGTACTTTGGAATCACCACCTACGCCGACGAACTGCTGACCGACCTGGAGACACTGGATTGGCCCGAACACATCCTGGCGATGCAGCGAAACTGGATCGGGCGCAGCGAGGGCGTCGAGTTCGAGATGGCAGTGGCTGGTACCGATGACCGGTTTACGGTCTATACCACCCGGCCCGACACCGTCTATGGTATGACGTTCGCCGTGCTGGCCCCAGAGCATCCACTGGTAGAGCGCATTACGACAGAGGAACATCGTGCCGAGGTAACCGCCTGCTGCGAGGCCGCCACACGCCGCAGCGAACTGGACCGTATGCAAGCGGGCCGCGACGGCGTCTTTACCGGCGCGTTCGCGGTGAACCCGGTCAACGGCGTGCATGTGTCCGTCTATGTGGCCGATTATGTCCTGATGAGCTATGGCGGCGGGGCCATCATGGCCGTGCCCGCCCACGACGAGCGCGACTTTGACTTTGCCGCCCGGCACGGCATCCCCGCCCCCGTCGTCATCGCGCCGCCAAGTTGGGACGGCGAGTCTCTGACGGCTGCCCACACCGGACCAGGCCACATGGTCAACTCTGGCCCGTGGGACAGTCTGCCCTCCGGCGAGGCCAAGGATCGCATCATCGAGTGGATGGAGGAACAGAGCATTGGCCGCCGCACCGTGCAATACCGCATGCGCGATTGGCTGATCTCGCGGCAGCGATACTGGGGCGCGCCGATTCCCATCATCCACTGCGACGCATGCGGCATCGTGCCCGTGCCCGAAAGCGACCTGCCGGTGCTACTGCCCCACGTCGAACAGTGGCGGCCCGGCGACGACAGCCAATCACCGCTGGCGAACGTGCCCGAATTTGTGAACACGACCTGTCCCCGGTGCAACGGTCCAGCCCGGCGCGAGACCGACACGATGGATGGCTTTGCTTGCTCCAGTTGGTACGCCCTGCGCTTTGTCAGCCCCGGCTATGAGGATGCCCCCTTCGATCCAGCGGCGTTGACACAATGGGGCCCACCCGACCTGTACGTGGGCGGCGCGGAGCACGCCGTGATGCACTTGCTGTACGCCCGCTTTTGGACCAAAGTGATGAACGACGCCGGACTACTGCCGTTTCGGGAACCGTTCCCGGCACTGCGCAGCCAGGGCGTCATGCACGCCCGGGACCCGCAGACCGGCGAGGTACGCCGCATGTCCAAGTCGGCGGGCAACGTCGTCACGCCCGATGGCGTCGCCACCGTCCACGGGGCCGACGTGCTGCGCATCTATTTACTGTTTATGGCTCCCTTTGAAAACAACACTGTTTGGGAGGAAGAGGGAATCATTGGTGCAAAACGCTTCTTGCAGCGGGTTTGGCGTCTGGTCACCAACGTCACCGACACCGAGCAACCAGCCAGTCGACCACCCAACCAACTGACCAGCCAACTGCACCGCACTATCCGGCGCGTCACCACCGACGTCGAGGCCTTTAAATTCAATACCGCCATTGCCGCGCTGATGGAATGCCTGAACAGCCTAAGCGCCCACCACCAGGCCCACGGTGTCACAGCTGATCTGGCCGAGGCAATCCGTACATTCGTCTTGCTGCTGGCCCCCTTTGCCCCGCACATCACCGAGGAACTGTGGGAGCGGATGGGCGGCGCGTACAGCGTCCACCAGCAAACGTGGCCCGCGTGGGACGAGGCCCTGGCCGCCAAAGAGACCATCACCTTGATCGTGCAGGTGGACAGCAAGGTGCGCGACAAGCTGGCGGTCTCTGCCGACATCAGTGAGGATGAGGCTCGCAAGCAAGCGCTGAATTGCGACGGCGTCCGACGCCACTTGGACAGTCGCCGTGTGGGCCGTGTGATTTACGTGCCAGGGCGGTTGGTCAACATAGTCACAGAGGCTGCAGTATAGCAGATATAAGCCGCACCGACCTAAAGAGCCGGTGCGGCTTTCAAAGATCCAATCAGTGATCTTACTTGACACCTCACCCTCGCTGCATTATCATATCCTCATAATGTTAAAGCAACTCTATGCCTCAAGCAGTTTATCTCTATGGCTTGTGATGATCATCCTGACAGCCTGTACTATGCTGCCTTTTTCCATTGGAGCAGTGACCAAAATGCCCCCAGCTGCCAGCCTGACCGTGTTCGCCGCCGCCTCGCTCACAGATGTATTCCGAGAAATCGGTCAAGAGTTCGAAAAAACCTATCCGGGCACCCGAGTAACCCTCAACTTTGCCGGTTCTCAACAACTCGCGCTCCAGATCGAGCAAGGGGCACAAGTCGACCTCTTTGCTTCCGCAAATCAACGGTATATGGATCGGCTGGTCGCCGATGGACTGGCAGCCACCGACGCTCCCACGATGTTTGCGCGCAACCAGATGGTCATTATTCTGCCCGCTGAGAATCCCGGACGGGTCGAGACGTTGCACGATCTAGCGCGGCCCGATCTCAAACTGATCATGGCCGGGGAGCACGTGCCAGTTGGCGCTTATGCGCGGCAGGTGTTGGGCAATTTGTCATCCGATCCGGCCTATGGCTCTGGCTACAAAGAGGCCGTGCTGGCAAACGTGATATCGAACGAAGAGAACGTCCGACAGGTAGTGGCCAAGGTACAACTGGGCGAGGCCGACGCAGGCATCGTCTATTGCTCCAACGTAACCCCCGCTCTGGCCGGGAAACTCGGAGAGATCGATATTCCAGACCGCTTTAACGTGACAGCCACATACCCGATCGCCGTCCTAAAGAACGCACCCAACGACGACTTGGCTCGTCAGTTCGTCCAGTTTGCGCTTGGACCGGAAGGCCAGCGCATTCTGCAGCGGTGGGGGTTTATTCAAGCTACAGAATGAGGGGGTTGGTTGAATGACCTCGAATGTCTCATTGCGCACCCAAGTCGAAACGGAAACAGTTCCTCGGGGATCAAAAGGAACCACACTCCTCATACCCGCTCTCCTAGTGCTCGGTTTTCTGATCACGCCATTGATTGCATTGCTGTGGCGTGCCTTGCCGGGACTGTCAGGCCAAGGGCTTGGCCCCCTGGTGGCCGATGCGCTCCACCTGAGCCTGTTGACTACCTCTGCCACGACGGCACTCTCGGTCCTGGTCGGCACCCCGACGGCATACCTGCTGGCCCGCTACCGTTTCCCAGGCCAGACGGTGCTGGACACGCTGATCGACTTGCCAACGGTAATGCCCCCGGCAGTAGCTGGTCTGGCTCTGTTGATGACATTCGGCAGGTATGGATTGCTAGGCAAGCCTCTGACAACGGTCGGCATCACACTGCCGTTCACCACGGCGGCGGTGATCGTCGCCCAGACCTTTGTCGCAGCGCCGTTCTACATCCGGGGCGCACGGGCCGGGTTCGGCGCGGTAGACCGGCGGCTGGAACGCATCGCCGCGACCTTGGGAGCCTCGAACTGGCGCATCTTTTGGCAGGTGACGATTCCGTTGGCGGGGCGCAGTCTGTTCGGTGGAGCCATCATGACCTGGGCGCGGGCATTAGGCGAGTTTGGGGCCACGATCATGTTCGCTGGTAATTTTCAGGGGCGCACTCAGACGATGCCGTTGGCCATATACATCGGTATGCAGGAAGACCTGGACGCCGCATTGACCCTGGCCAGCATCCTGCTGATCGTCTCGTTCAGTTTGTTGATCGTCGTGCGGCTGCTGACCGGCAAGGGAGCGTCCAATGCTTGAGATCGACATCATCCTGCGGTTGGCCGAGTTCACCGTCGAACCTCAGATCAAGGCGGCGCAGGGGATCACGGTCTTGTTTGGGGCTTCGGGCGCGGGCAAAAGCCTGACAATACAATCCGTCGCCGGGCTGGTCCGTCCCGATCAAGGCCGAATCGTCATCGGCGAGCGGGTTCTGTTCGACTCGCACGCCGGCATCGACTTGGCCCCCCAGCGACGGCGCGTCAGCTATGTACCTCAGGATTATGCCCTCTTTCCCCACATGACGGTCGCCAAGAACGTCGCGTTCGGATTGGACGGCTGGTCGCGCCGCCGAGTCCGGCAGGCCGTTGACGACGTGCTGGCGTCGATGGGACTGAGAGAACTGGCCGCGCGCCGCCCGAACGAACTGTCGGGCGGGCAGCAGCAGCGGGTGGCCCTGGCGCGAGCACTGGTCCGCCAGCCGGAGGTGTTGTTGTTGGACGAGCCGTTTGCCGCCCTCGACGCGCCGGTCCGGGCACAACTCCGCCAGCAGTTGTGCGACCTGCAACGCCGCCTGGATCTGCCGACCCTGTTCGTCACCCACGATCTGTCAGAGGCCAGCTTTATCGCCGACCAGATCGCCGTCTTTGACCGGGGGCGCGTCCGCCAGGTCGGATCGCCCAACGAGGTGATGATGCGGCCCGCCGACCTACGGGTGGCGCGGGCGGTGGGGGTCAAGAACGTGCTGTCTGGTCAAGTGATCGAGCGGACGACGGAAAATCTGTCGGTGCAAGTGGGAGATGCCGTACTGTTGGCCCCACTCTATCCGTTCGAGGTCGGCACGCCCGTTTACGCGTGCATCCGTCCGGAGCGGGTCTGGTTGCAACGCAAGGACCGGCCACCGCGGCCACGGGTCAATCAACTCTGGGGCGAGATCGTCGGAGAGACGAGTGATGGCCTGAACTGTACTCTGTTCCTCAAATCGCGGATGAGCCTGAACCCGGTCAACAGCACTACTGATTTGCAGATCGACTTGCCGGTATTCATCTACGAGCGGCTGGGGTTGTCTCACGACCGTACATGGTGTGTGTCCATACCACCAGCGACTATCCACCTCATTGCGGCTACAACAGAATAAATAACGGGAGGCAGTCGACGGACTGCCTCCCCCGGAGATTCTTCTCAAAGATAGAACAGAGACCATGTCCTATCGCATCAATATACTGCCCCAATCAATAAACAGGTTGCCTACGCTAACGCTCAAGGCCACAAAGAGTATCCCTACAATGGATGCCAGACTCAACAATATCGCCAGAAAGCGGCTCGAAAAGCGCGCCAAACCTTTGCTCCTTGCCACAAAGATCGGTATCACGATCGAGATAATGCCACCCCAGACCTCAAAGATCCACAAAAAATTCCAATGGTCCCAGTTGCCGGTCAGTTGGCAATAGGTGAGTATGATTCCTGTCACAAGCGCCAGTCCAGTGGGGATCAGCGTCCAGATGGAAGAAGTGACAAACATGATCATACACAGCCCCCAACTGAGCAGGAATATCTGGATCGGCCATCCTATATCATAGAGGTCCCACCAGTCCATCGGTACCGCCATCGTGAGCAGGCAGACATTTCCCAGAACCAAAAGCGCTATCGCGCCCATGATTGATAACCCTATACCGCCCCGCTGTCGGTCCTTCTTTCCGCGTACAGCCTGATCAGTGGCATGTTCCGGTGGTGATGGCGCCGACGGTGCCTCCGGTGCCTCTAGGACATCTTGATCATCCGGCTCAATATCCGGTTCGGGTTGAGCATCTTCACCCTCGACTTTTGCTGCCGCATCACGCAGCACTTGGCTCGTTTTGCTGAGGGCCACATGCGCTACCGCCCCCATCGCGCCTAAAAGTTCTTTCCCCGCCTCGCCGAGTGCTTGGCCTCCCTGTGTGTCTTTTGCATCGTCGGGAGAGGATGTCAGATCACCCAGATTTGTGTCGGTGTCATCGTCGGCAAACTCGGCATCTGAGAGCCTTTCGAGAGCGGTGCCGGAAAAGACAGCTACCGATTCTGCTGGCGCTTCCGTCGTCGTGAACGAGAGCGGCAACGATATGCGCGACGGCAGTTCGATCTCTGCCTCCACGGCGGCCTCACGCAACGCATGAGCCATCTCCTCGGCATTTTGGTACCGGTCGTCCGGATCCTTGGCCAACGCTCTCAGCACAATCCGCTCGAACGATTCTGGGATGTACGGGTCGATCCTGCGCGGCAAGGGCAAGGGATCGTTGACGTGTTTCATCAACACGGCCAGCGGCGTGTCGGCCTCAAAGGGCGTGCGCTGGGTAAGCATCTCATAGAGCACGATACCCAGCGAGTAGATATCGCTGCGGGCATCACTTTGTCCTTGCAGCCCTTGCTCCGGCGAGATATAGTTCAACGTGCCCATCAATGCCCCGGCGGCGGTGTGCTGCGTGCTGCCGACAATTCGCGCGATACCAAAGTCGGCGACGACGGCCTGACCGCGCTTGGTCAACAGGATGTTGCCGGGCTTGATGTCACGGTGAATCATCCCTTCGCTGTGGGCATAGGCCATCCCGTCCAGCACGTCGAGCAAGACGCGAACCATCTCGCCCAGCGGCATGCGTTCATCCCGCGTGCGATAGTCATTTAGGCGCGTCTTGAGCGCATCCCCTTCCAGCAACTCTAGCACCATGTAGTAGACTTCGTCCTGTACGTCCGAGTCAAAGACCTGGACGACGTTGGGGTGGCGCAGTGCGGCTACTGCCTGCGCCTCGCGCCGGAACCGGACCAGGAATTCTTCCTCATCCACCAGATCAGAGCGCAATACCTTGATGGCCACATAGCGATTAAGCTGCGGGTGAAAGGCCCGATAGACCCGGGCCATTCCGCCGCGCCCCAACGGTTCCAGCACGCGATACTTGCCGAGCGTTTGTCCTTCTAAAGAAGCAGGTGTCACTTGATTTCCTCCCTCGGGAACCGATAATGTATTGGTCTCCGCAGGGAATGGGTTTTCGTTTTCATTCATTATCCACCATCCTGCGGATATAGTATCATATTTACGGCTGCGTTGCCTATCCGTCAGCTAACAACTGGCTATCTGATTTTCATCAAAATGTTACTGCTCGGGCTTCCCACAGCCTGTCATTCTGAAACTGGACATGATCACTCAGTCAAACTCATTCCAGTAACCCAACACAGCGTCCACTGTCCGAGCGATTTCTGCGGGTGCTGCGCGAGTCAATTCAATAGTGATCTGACGCAAATTCGGCAACTGTTTCAAGGTGGGAACGAGTTTTTCCCAGACCAAGATACCTTCTCCCGGCGGAACACGCCGCATCGGTGGCACCAGGTCCGCCAGGTGGATGTTTATGATCGAGTGAGCCAGGGTTTCGAGAAACTCGTCCAGGCAGCCGCCCAACTGGGCGTGAATGACGTCCAGCGTAAAACCCAGGTTTGGATGTGCCACGTCGTCGATAAAGCGTTTTGCCTTGACCGGTTCATTGAAAAAGTGCTCGTCATCATCCTGCCAGATTTTGACATTCTCCACCGAAATCACGACATTGTCCGCACGTGCCTGCTCAAATAGCGCACGCATATCGGGCAGTAGAACGTCCCAGACGTCGCGTGTGGTTCCACTCAAATAATCCAAAGTAAGTTCATAACTCTTGAACAAGTGAAAGGGATGCACAACTAGCGTGCTGCCTCCCAAAAGCCGACAGATTCTCAAGCTGTGCGCCAGATACTCTCCCCGAATTCGCAGGCTATGCCCGTGTTCGGCGTTCAGATGAGGGGCATGCATCGAATGGACGGTCAAGTCACCCGATTCGACTATGCTTACCAGATCCGAGTAAAGCGGCAGCTGGAGTTCCCGCTCAAACGTCAGACGGAATTCATCCATCTGCGGTGTCAACTCGACGTCGGACAGAGTGAGTTCTTGCAAGATATGGATACTCTCGCTTGTGGTCATCGGCCACAAGGAGCCGGTGCTTACGGTCAGCGATATGTCTTGAGATAACGTGGGCAATGCAATTACCTTGTTCTACAATCATTCCAACTTGCACTACATTTTACGATAAAATGAGAGGGGGCAACGGTTGCTTTGCTATTACACATTCACATTTTGTAAAGCACCCTCAATTGAAAATATAAAAGCCCCATTCATGAAGTTTTTCGTGATCGTCTGAATAAATTTGATTAGGTAGATAAAAAAACTTGACATTGTTGAAAAATGGGATATCTGCAACGATTTCTATAACCCAGCGATTTTCGGGCCAGTATTCTTGTGGAACCTTTTCCTCAGAATAATACCTGTAATATATTTCAGTATTCCGCAGCTCGGAGGGGATGACCGGCAAGAATTCGGGGATGAGGTCGGATAATTCAGTTGGTGGATGCTCATATTTTTGCTCAAAGTTTAGAATGGCAGTTACAACGGGGTCTTGGTCAACCAAGGCTTGGAAACCTTTGTATTGGGCGATACGGGCAAGATAAGTACCTAGATAAAACGTAACAAGGTAAGCAAAGAGGAAACAAGTTACTAAACCCGCAAATCTACGAGACTTTTTGGAGAAGAAAAAGGCCAAAAGGGCAATAAGAAAAACAACAACAAGAAAGTTGCTGCAAAGTGGGTATAAACAAAGAAAGAATATCCCAAAAGTGTACCCTGTAGGGGAGATCCAAAGAGTATATGCTTTCGCCACGGATAGAATTGCTGAAACAATAACACCAATACTGGCGACACTTGTTGTTTGAACGTCTTCTTGGCTCATATGAGTATCGCTGACTCGTAGATCAAAACTCACTCGTGGGAAACAAGTTTATAACCTAGCCCGCGCATCGTGCGCAACAGTTGGGGGTTGGCGGGATCGAGTTCGAGCTTGGAGCGCAACCGGCGCACCAGGTTCTCGACCTGGTAATCGTAGACGCCAGCTTGGTACTCGGGCCAGACGGCATTAGCGATCTTGTCTTTTGAGCAGACGTGACCAGAATGTTCGTAGAGGTAGGCGAGCAATGCAAATTCCTTGGGTGAAAGATCGACCGCGCGCCGGTCTACCCGCACGACACCCGCCGTTACGTCCATCTCTAACGTTGGGAAGGGAGTATCGCGATAGGTGATGTCGGGATCGTGAAAAACAAAGACCACATCGCCGATCTTGATGCGGTCCTCATCATGCAGCGGCGCGGGCGACATTACACGCTCTTCGTTGAGATAGGTGCCGTTGGTGCTGCCCAGGTCTTCCAACATCACGCGCCACCCCTCACGCCGCACGCAGGCGTGCTCGCGGGAGACACGCTTGCTAGTGATGACGACGTCGTTTTCGACCGCGCGGCCAATCACGATGGTTTCGCCGGTCAGGTGATGCTCTCGGCCCGTGGGGTCCGTGAGAAACGGTGCTTGTTCTTTTGTGGTCCCAGTCGCCATCCCATACCTCCGCTTCTCTCAAGTCTACCCCGTCCAACACAAAATGTCAACCGATCACGTCTAGTGATTACCCACATCTCTCACTACAGAGGCACAGAGAAAGACAAAGACAGGTTCCAAAACTCTGTGTCCTGTAAAAGTCGCCAGGCCAGAAGAATCGTTGCAGACTTGTGGGTAATCACCAGGGATGTGTGATTGGTCTCAGTTTATCATCAGTCGGTCTCGATCTCGACCATCGCCGTCATCCCCCAACGGAGTTCCGGCGCGGCATCGTCCAGTTCGACGTAGACCGGATAAGTCACGTCACCCCGATAGTCCACCGCTTGTAGGCCGATGCGTATCACGTGCCCCCCAAACTCTGCGTCGGGCAGCGCGTCCACCGTTACCACCACTGACTGTCCCTCCGTCACCCGTGCCACGTCCAGTTCTGTCAGATCAACGGTGCGGGCCAAGAGTTGATCCAGCGTCGCCAGCACGAACGCCACCTCGCCCTGTGATACCGTTTCACCGACGTCTACATTCAGTGTCGTGACAGTGCCCATAAATGGCGCACGCAGCGTGGCGTCCTCCAGGTTACTGCTGGCTTCCTCCAGGCTCAGTTGAGATGACTCAATGTCCACATGCGCTGCCTCGGTCTCCACTCGCGCCGCCTCAATGTCTTGTTGCATCACTTTTACATCCAGGATGTCCGCCTCTTCCAAAAGTAGGTCGAGCGCGTCCTGGGCCTCCCGGTAGGACTGCTGTGCTCGTTGCACCTCGCTGCGGGCGTCCCGCGATTGCAGGTTGCCCTGCTGCTGGACACGATCCAGGTCCAGTTTTGCGTCGTCCATCCGTTCCTGGGCCTGATCCACGTACCAGTAATCGGGTTCTTTGCCCGATTCGTACCTTTCTACGCGCACCTCATACCGGTGCCGCATATCATCGTAAAGTTCCTGGGCATCCTCCAGCGCCTCGTTGAACAACGTGTTGTTGAGCAAGGTGGTGACATTCAATTGGGCAACTTCCAGGGTGGCGGCGGCCTGGGTTATGGCGTGCTCGGCTCGACGAATGTCGGCATCGTCTGAGGGTTGCTCGAGTTGCTCCAGTCTCAGTTCGGCCTGGCTCAATCTCAGTTCAGCCTGGCTCAGTCTTAGTTCGGCCTGATTCAGGTTGAACTTGGCCTGGGCCACCGCCCGCTCTAGTTTGGCTGTCTCTAGCACGAGCAGCACGTCGCCTACGGCCACAACGTCGCCCTCCTGGACCAGCACCTCTGCCACGTCGCCCCCGATGTCAAAGCGTAGTTCGCTCCACCGGTCCGGCTCGATGACGGCCTCGGCGACCACCTGATCGGCTGCCTGGGAAACCACCGGCGGAATCTCTTCCGATTCAGGCTCCTCCGCAGGTGCCTGGCCACATCCTGCGACCAGCAACAATACCACCAAGCATAAAATCATCCACTGTTTCATAATTGACATCCTTTCATCTATAACGTTGCACTTGGACCGCGATTTGCAATCGCGCCTACCAATTAAAAATCGAATTCCTCAACCATCACAAGTCAGGCTTTCACGAACGCTAATGCGCATAGCCTTCCGAGCCGGGAGCAGACTGGCGACAACAAACAGACTAGAGTTGCTCATAGTATTGGCGCAAGCTTTTGGCAGCGGCCTCCTCACCGTCGGGGCCATCCCAAACCGTTTAAAAAAGGATCGTGCTGGCCCGGCCACTGGTGCCGAGTTCCTTTAGCAACACGTCGCGTGGCACGTGGGCCGAATTGGGACCACCCGGATCGAACAGCAAGCCAACGATCATCACCACTTGCAGAGTGCGGCCTTTATCCTTCTACAAATCGCACCAGATTTTATGACGCAGAACGCCCACAATTGACGCCCTTCTCCCTAGTACTAACGCGCTTGACCACGACCAGCGTCTCGTCGTCAAAAGAACCTTGGTCCTGGGCAAACGTGACGGCAGCCTCAACGTTCCGCTCGGCCAACTCTTGGGCCGGACAAGCGGATTGCTGTACGATGAGTGCTTCCATCCGCTCTTCTCCAAACTCTTCTTCTTCCGTGTTGATCACCTCGGTGATGCCGTCGGTGTACAGGACTAGAATGTCCCCATCCGCCAACGTCACCGTCTCCTCGGCATAGTTCGCTTCTTTGAACACCCCTACGGCCACGCCCGAGGCGTCGAGGTATTCACAACGATCCGTGGCGGCACGGTAAAGTAGTGGTGGGTTGTGCCCCCCGGAAGCAAATTGCATGGTGCCCGATTCGAGGTCCAGGTAACCGACGAAAACCGTGGCAAACATCTTGGATTTCTGGTCCGAGATGAGGCGCGCGTTGACGTGAGCCAGCAGTTCGCCGGGCGTCAATTCCAGGCTCATGGCAAAACGCAACACCGTCACGGTGAGCGCCATGAACAGTGCTGCCGGGACGCCTTTGCCCGAGACGTCAGCGATGACCACGGCCAGCCGCCCGTCCGGCAAAGTGTAAAAATCGTAAAAGTCACCGGCGACCTCGCGTATCGGACGCCAGAACGCCCCAATGTCCCAGCCAGCGTGCTGGGGGACGGTATCGGGCAAAAAACTCTTTTGGATCGTCTTGGCGGTTTCCAACTCTTGGTTGATCAACTGCTGCTGTATTTCCTGTGCATACAACCGGGTGTTCTCGATACTGATCGCGGCCTGGGCCGCCATTGCCGCCAGCAACCGTTCATCCCGGTGCGTAAAAGGGCCACCCATTTTGTTCACCAACTGGACGACGCCAATCACCTTTCGCTGAGGGTTGCGCATCGGTGCGGCGAGGATCGTGCGGGTCTGGTGGCTGGTGATCTGGTCAAAAGCCCGGTTAAAACGCGGATCGTCGTAGGCGTGTTGGATGTTCAACACCCGGCCGGTGGCAGCAACGTGCCCGGCAGTCCCCTCGCCGATTTTGAGACGAATCTCTGTCAGTTCGCCCGTGTCCTCTAACAGGATGCGTGAAAAAAGTTCGCCCGCTTTCTCGTCGATCAGATACAGGGTCCCGCCCGTTGCGTCAATCGCTGCCACCAGTTCGTTGATGATGAGGTGCAAAAGGTCCTCCAGATCAACGTTGGCCATCATCGTCTGGCTGACGGCCAGCATAGCGTTCAGTTCCCGCATCGTGTTGGGACGGTGCGCGCTGGGATCCAGTCGTTCAATCTGTTTGATCAACGTGAGCGTGTTCGGGCCGCCGGGTTCCGGGGACGTCTGGCGCGCGGCACCATCCATCAAACTGTGAATCAGGTGCAGTCCCATCCCGCCCTCGATGCGCACCTCGACCGGTGCGTTGATGTCGTAGGGAATCACGTCATCAGGATCGAGGGGAGCGCCCCAGTCAATGAGCGCAATGTGTACCGCGTCGTCCTGCACCTCCGCGCGCACCAGCATCTCGCCCGGATCGCCCGGTGGGTAGGCATAGTCCACGATGTTGACCGCGGCCTCTTCCACGGCGAGGTCGATATCGAACAGCATTCCCTCGCTCAACTCGAGGCGTTGACCGATGCCGTGAAGAAAGTACGAGATGGTGCGCAGATTATCGAGAGTGGCCTCAACACGCAATGCGCCCAGAAACGTCATGTGCAAACCTCAAATTTCTGCACTAGCAGTCTGTCGGAGAGATCTAGTTTAGCCCCCTGTGGGCGACTTGCGAATGGCAAGATCGCTCAAAAATGGGCACAAGGCCCTATGCTACAAGGTTCTCCGACAAACTGTTAGAAATCGGCGACGGCGGCCTCTGCCGTTTCGTGAATCGAAAAGAATTTGTCAAACCCAATAATCCGCAGGATGCGCAGCACCTTTGAATTCAAAGCGGCCAGTTTCAGATCACCACCATCTTCCTTGTTCTTGGTGAGTACATCAGCCAGCGTGCGCAATCCCGCGCTACAGATATACCGCACATCAGCCATATCCAGCACCATGTTGTGCTGTCCTTCCGTCACTGCGGCCTGCAAGGCCAAGTCCATATCGACGGCACCTTCGGTGTCGATGCGTCCTTTTAGCACAAATACGATGATGCCGTTTTCAACGCGTTCGGTAATGTCCATTCCATTTGCCTCCTACGATCGTTGATAGCGCCCAAAACCCCTTTAGCGTTCTTCATTTTGCGAGAAACAGCAAGGGCGGGGCTTTGGGCCTTTCTCAAAAAGCTGTTTCTTGGCAGCGCCCAAAACCCCTTTAGCGTTCTTCATTTTGCGAGAAACAGCAGGGGCGAGGTTTTGGGCCTTTTTCAAAAAGCTGTTTCTTGGCAGCAGCTTTAGATTGATGTTCTTGAGGACAGGGACCTCACCCGCGTCGGTCTTGTAGCTCTTGGAAATGTCACTTGGGTCAATCAGGGTATGCCCATTGGAATGATTGGAGACGGTTTGTGACATTGGCATGTCCCTTCTTCCATCTAGTCTAGTCTATTTTTATCGCCACGACACCGAGTCTGGATATGGCGATCCAGGTCGAGCGAAATGGGATCTGTTGGGATTGTTCAATGATCAAATCATCAGTGAACAGGATTTCGTCAACCATAGTTGACGCGGATTGCGGGCGCAAATAAAGATACACAACCGTTGGTTTTCCGTCGGAACAAACGAGCGGCCCAAAATCCCTGGGGGTTCTTTATACGGCAAGAAACAAATATTGACGGGCTTTTGGGCTTTTCTAAAAGATGTTTCTTAAAAGTGCTGCGGAGAAATAAGGGGGTGCTCAAGAGAGAATCCCCGTAATAGGGGAGCATTGTGAGCCTACCGGAATGTTGGGCTGTGTGTGTGCCCATTTTGTTTCCACCCTCGCATCTTGTTCAACCGATGAGTTGCAACCCGAGATAGTATATTATAGATTGTGAGAGATTACAAGCCGGGCACTGGTTCAGTTGGGTGGGATTTCTGGATAATAATCCAATTGTGACTCAAAAAGGGATTTGTAGCCGAGGTTTCCATACCTCGCAGAGCCTCACGCGCTATGGAAAGCGCGGCTACATTGTAATCCCATTCAACTGAA
>JAAEPW010000562.1 GCA_024232355.1 Chloroflexota bacterium
GATGGCGACCCTGGTGTGACCGCTATCTGGCGTGGATGGCAGCGCTTGAATGATATCTCTGCCACATGGCTCTTGCTGCACCAGTCTCAGGTTCAAACCACATGTGGGTAATAGCAAGACCCAACGGGAGAACGAAGCGGGCCGGTGTTGACACTCCCTAATGAGGTCAAGCAGGACTTCTGTATCTGTGTGGGCGGGTGATGCGAAAACCGTTAGCGGGCCGTGCCCACCTCCGATGGAAATAAGCATCCAGTAGCCTAATTTGCCCTCGCTGCGTTCTTGTGCTAGAATTTCCTCACGGTATAAATAGCCCCGCAGCTTTCATCATTCTGATTGGTCATGTGGATTTGCGTGATATGTGCAATATTGCGCCCATTTACGAGTTATGCGCTCAACTGTTAAACGAGCATATGAATTCATATCAAGGAGAAATCAGCATGTACCTATTACTATCGTATCCCATTCCAATAATATTTCTTCTTATCGGTATACCGGTCATAGGGGCGTTCTTTGGGGTGTTATTTGGCCGAGATATTGACAAAGGTATTACAGAGAAGAAAAACTCAGTTAATAAGTATGCAAACAGAGGGGTAGTAATCGGTGTCATACTCGATGTCCTTCTACTCTGTTTCATACTTTGTGGTTTTTCGGTTCAGTAGAGAGTCTTGCATCTGTGATGTTGCGTACCATCACATTGCAGTGACAGACAGAAGACCTGGAGCCCTGGATCCTCCAGATTCTAGTGCTAGAATGGTGATGGGAAACGAGTGTACTTGCAGGGTATACGTAGCACACTTGCGGGAGTATCAAGCGACAACTAGAAATGCCCATGCCGAGAAATCAACTCTCGGCATGGGCAGCATCAGAGCCACCTAACCGAATACCATTGCGACGTGCCGCTTCTTCAGTACGAACGCACCTCATATCGCAACTGTTAGCGCGGCAGTCATAACGGGCAGAGTTGTTGTTTGACAACAGGATAAGAAGATATTTGGCGACAAGCCGAAGAAACTCGCAATAGTTCCAATGAGGTTCCGTGAGAACCGCAAAAGACATCCTGCGCGGACTACGGATGCCTTTTGCTAGTTGCAGGCAGGGAGAGGTGGGAATCATCGTTCGGTGAAAGCTGCTGACGGTAGACATTGTGAGTTGGGGCGAGGAATTAGTGTGCTCGCGTGGCGAGAGTGCAAAAGATATCCTTCGGGGCAGCCGAGGGAATGTCTGCGAATCAGATCATCGTCGGGGCGGAGGTGAAACGCGAGCGAGGAGCGGATAACTTTTGCTTGTTTCGTGAGCGGGAGTGGATTGTGGTAAAATCTGGGGGACTCAGGGAAGCAGATTCGTTGAGCAAAATCAAAGGCCGCGCTAACAACCGGTTGCATCCGACTTGGCTAGTAGCGCGCTTTTCAAGTTTCTCACCCGCATTTCAGTTCACTTTCAGCGATGGCTCTCACGCCGCAGCCGCCAAGCGGATGAACCGAACCGTTAGCACACCATAGGAAACCGCTTTCCGACTTCCACCATCTTAGACCTCAAGGCAAACAAGGTGAGAACCACAAGTGGATTGACGAAGGGATGGTGAATCGTGAACTTCATACTGGTTCCTTACAGTGAAGCCAGAGGTAGTGACCAGGGTGTTGCACAATGAAAAAGCACGAGTTAGCACTGGCATTGCTCTTCTTGTCTGTTGTGTGTATTGCTTTTTTTGCTGCTTGTATTATTTATTACAAAGCAACCTATGAACGGACCCATCCGGCACCGGACATCTGTGCGCCTGAGTGGTTTGACGGTCGGGTACAGGGTGATTGGGCAAGCATTACCTCTCCCATTATTGGAAATGTGGAACTTGTGGAATATAGGGGCAGACCGGTCAAATCTGTGCTTGTGCGTGGCTCGAATGCCTATGTGAGAACCGGACCTAGTGATTATGCCCACTGGCACAGTATCTCAGAAATGGTGACAGTGTTTGATATTTCCGATCCTGCTCATCCTACGAGAAAGGAGCGTCTCCTATTGCCTGGTGAGTTGCTGGATGTTGATCCTGACGTTAAGCTTGCTTATATCCTGCGAGAAAATGACTTGTGGGAAGTAGATATTTCAAACCCCGATGCGTTGACAGGAATTCACTTGTACGATATACCGGGGGAAATCGAGGACATACATATAGCAGACAAAAAGGTCTATGTCAGTCTAGCCGGATGTAGACAATATAGCCATATGATAGTGTCTTTTTCCACCAATCAGTGTACTTCCGGCGTGCATGTGATTGACATTTCAACTCCCACTTTTAATGCCGCGCCGACGGACTGCTATCAGGGGGCAGATGTGGAACAGGTCGCCAGATATGTTCGTTCGGAACGACCTTTCGAAAAAGAAGCTGAGAACATCATCTTGGTAGTGACCCATTAGGATGCGGATAATTGACAAGGGAGGAAAGATGAAGTAAAGTCATTCGAAATGATCGGGGGGGGGCGAATGATAATACAGGGCGTAATCCAAGTCAGTTTGATCACTACCGCTTGTTTCCCCCGGTCAAAATCGATACTGTTCCACAATCTCGGTCAAACTACGGGACAGGTCATTCAAGTCCCGCGCTGCCTTTTCCGCCTGGCGCGTGCTCGCCAAGCTCTGCACCGTCGCCTGGTTGATACTCTGCATCGCCACCGCCACTTGATCCACTCCCGCTGCCTGCTGCCGTCCGCCCGCCACCATCTGCGTTGCTGACTGGGCCGCTTCCTCGATTACGCCGGCCAATTGCTCAATAGAGTGCCCCGCCTGCACCGCCAACTGCATCCCTTCGTCCACGCCCTTGGTCCCTTCCTCTGTCGCCATCACCGTCGCGTTCGTCGCATGCTGAATGTCCGAAAGGATCGCCCGCACCTGCGTCGTCGCCTGCCGCGATTGTTCGGCCAAGTTGCGCACCTCCACCGCTACCACACTGAATCCTTTACCGTATTCTCCCGCCCGCGCCGCCTCCACGCTGGCGTTCAGCGCCAATATGTTCGACTGTGCCGCAATGTCGTTCACCGTGGTGATGATCTCGCCAATTTGCTGCGTCTGCTCCGATAACGACAGAATGTTCTCCGCAATCTCTTCCACCCTCACTTTGATCTGGCCCATACTCCCAATTGTATCTTCCATTGCTTGCCGTCCATCACGCGAGACCTCGACCGTACGATGGGATGCGCCTGTCACCTCTTGTGCGCGCATGACTGATTGTTCGGCGATGGTCTTTAGCTCATCCACCGTCGTCGTCGTCTGCGTGATGGCCGCCGATTGCTCGCTGGCACCCGACGCCTGCTGCGTGGTCGCCGCCAGGATCTCTGTCGAAGCTGAACTCAGGTCGCTGGCCGTCTCGTGCATCTGGCGGATCATGTGTTGCAAGCTAGTCGTCGTCTCGTTCAGGTTGCGCCCCAGCAAAGTGAGTGGATCGGCGACATTGTGCTCGTCTTTGCTGAGATCGAGTCGGGTCGTCAGGTCGCCCTGGGTAACTCTTGTCATGTACGAGCTATATGCCTGCACCGTGGCTCTTAACCGCTCCCGTTGCTCCTGCTCGTCCCGCAACATCCCGCGCAGGCGGGAGGTCATGTCATTCAAGGCCCGCGCCAATACGCCAATCTCGTCCGCTCGATCCATTTTGGCGACGTGCTCAACGTCACCCTCCGCAATCTGAATGGCTGTCTGGGTCAGTTCGGTCAATGGCCTGGCAATGCTGCGGGCAATAAACAATGAGGTGATCCCGGCAATTAACAACCCCAACAACATCATGCTTGTGGTGATTATCATTGTCCCCATTACCTCACCGGTAGCTTCTGCCTGTTCTCGCTCCACCACGAGAGCTACCTGTAGTGCCGGCAGCCAACGGTAGGCCCCCGCCACAGTTTCACCCCGGTACCCCTCGTAGAATCCTGAGCCGTTGGTCAGGGTGATCGCCGCATCCATGCCCTCGGTATGCACCAAAGTATCCCCTTTGGAATAGCCGTCAAAATGCGACTCTGTCAGCAAAATGTGATCGCTGTTGATCAAATAGACCTCAAACGTCTCACTTGGCGCGAGAAACCCGGTCATAATCTTGTCCAAAGTGGTCAAGTTGACATAACCCACTAATACAGCTATCACCTGTCCTTGGTTGTCCGTCACGGGGTCAGCCACTGCGACGAACATTCGACCCTGCGATGGTGAGACAAGCAGCGGCTGC
>JAAEPW010000563.1 GCA_024232355.1 Chloroflexota bacterium
CAACCACTGCTATAGCGATCTTGCGGAAAAGATAAAAATAGGCAACTCCAATTATTTCCTCATCATCTAGGAACACTTGTCGATAGTTAATTCCTGCCAGTCCTGATGAGTTGCAGTGCAGTAGAGCATCAAATTCGTCCCGGGTTATTTCCTCGTAGGGAGTTGGCATTAGATTGTGTGGATGACGTTCGCCTTTAGGTTCCCAGTTGATACTCAGGTAGTTTTCTGGCTCAACCCATTCTATTTCTTGAGGAAGTGTTTTGTTTCTCACAGTTCTCCTTTACGTCGGCCACCAACGAGTGGCAAAGTCCCAGCCCCGTGCCTGTCGGACGTCGGGGATCAGGCCATACTTGGCTGACAACACGTAGACGTCCACCGGCCAGGGCGGGCCGTGCTTGCGCAAAATACGATAATACGGGCCGTCGTAGACCAAGTAGGCCGGTCCAGGCTCAAGCCGCTTTTTCTGGCTGCAACTGAGGATCAGTGCATCGGCCATTTCCATTTCCTCTAGCAATAATCTTTTGGGCCTTTTGCCATTTGGCGAGCAGTCGTCTCGTGGGTAGTATCCGTAGCCATTGAGTAGCAAGTTCTGTCAGTATCGCGCTCGTGATGATCAGCGTGACCGGAACGCACCCGCTGACTGTGCGGATGTCCAACTCTACCGTGCCGTCGCCATTCTGGTGCAGGGCCAGGCGGCTGACCTGCAAACCCTTACCGTCGCGGACGACTCTGTTCTGTTCGGGATCAGTCTTGAGACTGACGACTGGTGGTTCTGTTCTCATAGGGATTCTCCTTTGTAGTGGGGGGCGGGGCGGCTTTGGGGCCGCCCTCCTCCTATTCTTTGTTTGCTTCCAGTACACCCATACCGTTGCAGTGAGGGCAGTCCTTTATGGGTTTATTGATTATTTCTATTAGCTCTTGACAGTATGTATCTACCTGGGCTTTCAAGTCATCCCAGCTTTTACCCTCAAAGCCCTTGATAGGCGTATAGCCCTTGTAATTCTCTGGCGACCAAGTCATTTCAAAGACTTCGACTGAACGTGACTTAACATAGGTTTCTCGATACCGTCTTTTCTTGTAGCTTTTACCTCTGGCAGTTTTGATTTCCCGGCGGCTGGTATATGGATCCCGCAAAAGCACCCTTCTTTCGACGGTAAAGCAAAAGTTGTAATCGGATGTGATCTCTGCTACATTCAGGTTGATGTGCTGTTTGATGTACTCACGCACAATCTGGTAGGATTCTTTCGATGACAACCTACAGGGTTTCATCGGCAAGACAATTGCAGGGAACAGGATGCGGTCAAGTATTTGGTTTCGTGCATTATCTTGAGTGATGGTTCCCATTCCATCACTTCGATACCTGCCTGTCTGCGCCGGGTACGAGAAGCCATTGAACTCAACAATCTCGTTCAGTTCCAGAATAACCTCGAAGATGAATTGTATATTCTTCATTACGTCAGGCTGGGAATCTGATACTGGCTTGTACAGCGAGCGCAAGTGCTTGTATTCTTCACACCATGCCCACTCATAATCTACGTAGGTGGCGACCTCATCCCGCTGAAATATCGCCGGGAACTTGTCACTGACCATACTGGGATCAATCAACTCGTAGCGATGATTGGTGTTGTCCTGTGGCACAAGTCTTTCAATCTTGGTTGGCTCTTTGGGAATAAAGCACCAACTCTTGTGGAACGTTGGCTTCGGCTTCTCCCCGTCGAAGAACAAGTTTACAAACCCGTTCTTGTGCCACCGATCAGCGTTCACATCATCTGTGATGTAGTATCCCTTTTGCGTTTTGATCGCGAAGATTTTCATTTGTACTGTACCTTTGCCTTTCTCGAGTTACATTCCTCGCAGTCTGTCAGGCCACCGCAGTTGGAACAGGTATCAACATCGAATATCTGATAGTCCCATCCAGGCGGTAGACCTGATACATCTTCCACGGTCCATTTCTTGACAGTGACAGTGACAATCTTGTGCCCATTCCCATTAGGGAACTTGGTCACCCCAGCGCAACGCTCCCACCAGTCCATAAAGGCGTCATAGTCCTCGCCGCAAAACGGGAGTATGGCTCCACTGAGTGCTGACAGCACTGCGAACGTCCCGCCTTCACCGTCCGGCACAAAACGAACCGTTGCCCCTTTGGGATCAAATGCTTGATCTCCTATCTGTACAAACATCGTGCCTCCTAGAATAGTGATAGTTGTACTAACTCGGCATCATCGGGGAGAATACTAACAATGTCGATTTCCTCGCCTGTGATCTTGGCTTTTTCCCATCCCTGAAACTTGAGGTTCTTTGCCCAAATTTTTACGAGTGGACTGACACTTGAGTGAAACGACGTGTCGACCATCTTGCGGCCATCTCGCTCAAAGAACTTGCGACGGTACACACCGACGGGATGCTGCGTGATCTCGACCGGCCAGAACTGAAAGTCAACAGGCTGACTTGGGTCATACGAGAACACAATTTCGGGGTCGCGCATCACATCCCCGTTCTGGATGAAGAAGTGACTGATTGCAACTCTATCGCTGTCCACTCTTTCGATGACCAGAGGTTGATAGCATTCTTTTTCCAATTTCAGGTAAAAGGTTCCACCCGTGCGGAAAGCTTGTTGAAATGCTTCCAATTTGCCGTGAGCTTGCAAGATGTTCTCAATCGAGACCTGCATCGGTTTTCTTCTCGTTGCCACAATCGCACCTCCACGGTCAACTCATTGATTCCTTCAGGGCTGCACCTTCTGGCGTGGTATAGCCCCAATCAATTGGAGCGTGAGGGAATTCGGCTCGGAGTGTCTCGACGAGCCTGGTTCCAATCCCCTCACGCTTGCGTTGCACCTCGATCCATTTGATAAAAACCTGGCTGTCATACTCGGTCCAATCAAGGTGACCTACATATTTGCCGTTGCCATCGTGGGCAGCAATGAAACCATCCACCTGGTCGGAGTGAGCGCCGGTTACACTGAGGTAGGTTTTTATTTCAGCAACCGCCCCATTTGTTTGCCCCGGATAAGTGTCAACTGCGCTGTTATGCGTTTGCATCTGCTATCGGCGGTGCTTGACTACTTGTCAGGTGCATGGGCATCAAAACGTGAACGTAGTCCTCGTCACCGACTGGTCGGAAAGCGCCAGGACTGGCATAATGGGTAGTCTCCAGCACAAGTTTGGGCGTTTTGATGTTCGAGAGTAAATCAATCAAGTACCTGATGTCGAACGCCACTTCAATCTCGTCACCCTGGACCTCGGCGGTGATCTCGTTCTTGTTATCACCAGTCTCAACCGACGTAGACGAGAGAGTTATCGTTCCTGGTACACCACCGTCGCCAGGTTTGACACACAGCCGGGAGATATGGGCCGAATCGCGGGCAAAGATACGAGCCGCTTTGCACGCTTTCAGGAAATCGGCGGTGCTCACCTCTGTCTTGGTATGGTAGCCATTCGGGATGATCTGTCGGTAGTCGGGAAAGTTGCCGTCGATCAATTGGGATGTCAACACAATGTCTCCGAACTGGAACGTCACCTGTTGACGCTTTTTCCCACGATACAGTTCAACGGTCTCGGACTCCTTGCACAGGCGGGCTACATGGCGAAGCGCCGTGGCCGGGAGGATGATGCTAAACGGGTCGCCAGAATACCTGGGGGCCGGGATGCTCCGTACTGCCATCCTGTGCCCATCGGCAGCCGCCAACGTGAGTTGTCCCCCCTCGAACTTCATCAACACGCCTGTCAGAATCGGGCGCGACTCATCGGTGGCGGCAGCAACAGCCACTTGCCGGATAGCTGTGCCAAACTGCTTGGCGTCGATGGCAGCATATTCCTTCTGGTCAGGGCCGTGGACGATAGGAAACTCGTGCATGTCAATACCCTTGATGTTGGCCGAGGTGCGTCCGGATTCCAGGTTGAGTGACTGCGTGCGCTGAGTCAGCACCATATCCACCCGTTCCCCTCTGGGCAGCGCTGCGACCAGGTCGCCGAGGGTGCGGGCGGGTAATGTGACACCCCCGCCCTCGGTCACGTTGGCAGCGATCCAGCAAACGATACCGATCTCCAGATTGGTGGCTGACAATTTCAGATGACCGTCATCGGTTGCCAACAAGACGTTGCCGAGCACTGGCACCGTGGACTTGGCGTTGACCGCTGGCCCCACGATACCCAAGCCCTTGGTCAAGCTCTCCTGCAAAACTGATACTATCATTCTATGCCTCCTGTAATGAAATGTTTGTAACGGGTCGCTGCCCGCAGTATTCCTCGGCGGTGATGACTCTGTGTGAAAGCGATAGTGCCATAGCTATCGCTTCCATGATGTCTCCGTCATCGCCACACTCTTTGAGTACGATGTAGATGAGTTCTCCGGCAGGCCAATCAACATACGCCTTGGCCGGATCACCCAAATATTCTTCGTTTGGCATCAGCACGTAACCCAGCCGCCGCAAGACGTTGCTGATAGCTATGAGCATCACCTCGCCCTCGCTGATCGGGTGGCCATTGCTGTTGTGCCAGTTCAGTCCCGGCTTGATGGCGTGATACTCGTCCAGGATGTGCTTGATCACCTCCATCTCGTCCGGCTTGTCAGCACTGGTGATCCGCCCGTGTTCCAGGCTCTCGATGCATGCGTCGAACGGTAATTCTCTTTTGACCGTTTCGGCATACGCCTGTTTCGCCATCTCGGCGAGTTCGGTGGGCGTTGTCCCGTTGTGGGAAATTGGGACGAGTACCCGCGATGTCGCGATCAGTTCAACTATTGTGGTTTGCATACTGCCCTCCTATTTGTGGAATATGCTGCCCTGGTGAACGATGTACAGCAATTCGCTGCCCTCTTCCTGGCTGGCCCATACGGCTGCCGGTTCGTTTTTTGAAAGGCTTAAAGCGTACGCTTTTTGTATCGCCTCATCCAAATCGGAAACTACCGGATCATCTTCTGAAAAGTTAAGCAGTATACCAACTTGGTAGTTGTCGTATCTATCCACGTTTTCCCTCCAAGATAAACTTAATCCATTGATGCAGGTCAACTCTGTGTAGGAACGATTCCCCAATATCCTTCCCCGCCGGGGGATAGGTGACGATGCCCCGCCCCAAACACTCCCGCTTGTACTTTGCCTTGGTCATCCCCGGCTCCATGTCGAGAATCTCCCCGGTTTCCTTGTCCACGTCGGGCGGGTCATTGTCGGCGACAATAATGATGTTCTTCACCCTCTTGAAATACTTGGTCCATCGCTCATCCCACACCCCGCCTCCGCCGAAGGGAGCCACCGCCGGTATCCCTAACTGGTCGAGCAAGATCACGTCGAGCGGGGCCTCGACGATCAGCACGTAATCCCACGCCCTGCTGATCAGCCGGTTCCAGTTAAAGAGGGACAACCCCTTTGTCCCTGGCACTGCCACGTAGGTGAGAATCCATTCCTCCGGCGGTGTGCCCAACCATCTTTTCTTGATCCCCACACATTGAGGGGGGCTTCTAACAATGACGTTGGGAATCGTCAGCCTGGGTGCGTGCTCGTCCCTCCCGATCAAGAAGCGCCTGGCCGTGTCCGGCCTGATCCCCCTCGTGCCCAGGTAGACCAGCACTTCCTCGTCGAGTCGCCTGGCCGCTGCGTGCACGTCCTCCATCGAGGGCGGGGGGATGGGCGGCGGTGGTTCTCTGTCGGTGATGTCAACGTCCAACAGCTTGACCGAACCCCACATCCCACCCTTGCGTGCTGGTTTGCCAGGGCAGGAGAGGCACTTGTCTCTACACCACCAATTCTTTTGTCCATCCCAGAGATGAAACCGTTTAGTCCCCGCCCCAGTGAATGGGCAGGGACCATGCCATTCTCCGGTACGACGGCTGGCAAGTTTGAATCCTGGCAATGGTGGGGCATACGTTGACATGGATTCTCTACTCCGTCATAGGGTACGCATCTGGCCGGACCGTCCTCCTTCCAGGCGGCAGTATAACAAAAATGATGGTGCTCGTCTTTGTGCAATTTGTTGGCCGAAGGCCAGGCAGCCCAAAAAGAAGAAGGGGGAGAAGGGCTTGTGAACCCCTCTCCCCCACGAAAATAGCGGGAAAACTAGATCTGTTTCCACACCATCCAGCGTGGTATCAGTTCTATATCCACCGCGCCGGTCTCTCCAAAGTTCGCGGCCTTGACAACGAATTTCCCCTTGAGGCTCAATGTTTGGTCGTCGAGCCGCTCCCGCTGGGCGCTGATCCAGCCTTGTGCTTTGTGGTACGTTGCGCGGCTATTGTACGTCCTGCCCTCGTCGTTCTCCTGCTGGACGACGAAGGTGATGAACCCCAGCCTCTCGGTGACGGTCTTGAACGTTTCGAGGTCACGGGCCAGGGCATTAGCTTGTCCAACGCCAATTTCATATTCCTCACTGTGGGCCAGTTTGTTTACGTAGTCGATCATCACGAAGTCGATGCCTCGATCTTCGTCTTCGTCGCCATTGCGTTGCCGTCGTAGCTGTTTGTTCAACCTCGTGATGGTTCGAGCTATTTGCTCCGCTGTCCAGCCGGGACAGTGAATCTCGAAGCTGTCACCCAATTCCTCGTCTACCCGCTCCTTGGCAACGAGGATGGTTTCAATCTCTTTGTCGGTAAGGGGGATGCCGGTCTCGCCTTTTTGGTTCTTTGCCAGCATCCGGTACTGGTCAGCAAGATGTTCGGCATAGCGTACATCGCCGACGAGCTGTGTCATATGCCGGGCAATGCGCCGGATGTAGATTTTCAGTGGGGTATCTTCCAGGTGGAACATCACGCCGGTGAAGCCCCGCCGGGCGTTGTAGTCGAATAGCTGCTGCATCGTGGATGATTTGCCCACCTTGCTCTTGGCTGTCCACAGCACCACGTCGCCCTTCAGTAAGAAAGGGATCAGGGAGTTAAGCTTGGGCCAGGGGAAACAGACACGCGCTCTACCCTCCCTGATGTCATCGTGCATCTGCATCAGATGCTCGTGGGCTTCATCTGATGCTTGTCTGACAGTCTTAACGGCATCCTCTTCATCCGTTATCTTGAGGTTGGTGAATGTGTCGGTGATGACGTCGAGCGCTTCCTCCGGGTCGAGGGCGTCGGCGGCCTGACGGGCTTCGATGCTGGCCGTTTCGAGCATCCGCTTCTTGTGCCAATAGCTGACTGCCCCGGCATATACTTCCAGGGCATCGGGGTCCACGGAGGCTGTCGCGGTTGCTACTTCAAACTCGTCCATCCCGATCATCTTGGCCGCCAGTTCGATGGAGGTGGTCAGCCCCTTGTCGGCGTTCTCCAGGATGACTTCAAATAGTTCACGTGTCCGGACGTCGCCGATCTTGTGCACGCCCATACTCACCGGAAGGTTGACGATCCTCTTGAGAACGTCCTCTTTTGGTTCCCCGTGCCTGCACACGAGGCCGAATACTAGCCCCTTTTCCGCTTCAGCTTGCAGCAGTCTCATTTGTTCTCCTTTAGAGTATGATGTCTGTTACGTCGGTTTCTTCTTGCCGTCTTTGCGACTGAGGTACCTCAACGTAGGCTTCGTCCTGCTCACGGACGTTCTTCACAGCCACGTTGAACGCCCAGTTGACGATCCCGCGACCACGCCGAGTCCCTTTCCTTTTGGCGGCACGTTGAATGTAGCTCACGATTCCCAGCATCCGCGCTTCCCCTAATTGCCGAAGGCAGTCAGCCCAACGATCTGCCTCGGCCTGGTTGGCGAATCCGACCACCCCGGCCAGTTCGCAGATGCGGACGCCAGCCGGATCAGAAGGCCGCACCATCGACAACGACCGGATAAAGGTCTTTGGGGAACCGTACTTGTTCCTCCACACGTTAGAGTTTCGCCAGACTATCCACCGCTCGCAGACGGGGCACTTGTTCACGTCTTGCCCTACCGGTTCGCTGCAGGAACAGGATGCGGTGTATTCGTCTCTCTGAAATGGGTCATAGTGATCATCCAGGTCTTTGATGATCTGTTGTAGGTCAAATAAAGTGTAGTTTGGCTTCGAGGTCATCTCTTTCTCCTATTTTGATTGCCTCACTGGCCCGCTTTCTTATGTGCGGGCCAGTGACGGCCGGACGTGCATTTGGGATTTCCCTGATAGTCATCCGGCCATAGGCTCTATTGAGGAATTTCTCAATAATGGTATTCGGCTCCTCATAACCCAGTGATAGGTCTATGAGTTGCTCTGCCCAATCGCTGGCAAAGAACGCCAGAGCGTCCGCCTCACCATCCTTGAATCCACACGCTTTGGCGTACATGTCTCTGTACTTGCTCGTGCCACCGAGGGCCTCCCTGGCACTGTTGATCACTGCTCGTGCCAGACGTGCATAGTTCTCATTTGATGCGTTCTTGCGTAGTACCTTTTTTTTAGTCATCGGCATTCTTTGCTTCGACTAGATCAAACAGGCTTATGTATCCCGGAGGTGCTATCCATCTTTCGCCAGTTTCCACCTCTTGGATGAAGAGTGATTTGTCCTTGGGATCTTCTTTGACGATCAAGCCACCCCAGTTGATCATCCCGCCCAGGCGGCGGGCAATCTTGTCGCCTGCATCATCGGGGTCCACCTTGTCAGTCCCGAGAACCAGGACAAAAATGACCTTTCTGTTTATTCGTAACGATGTACCTTTGCCTTGATACTCTTGGGGTTTGCGGTACTTGGCGGTGATCATGCTGGCGGTCGCTGCCCTTTCGACGTCGATCAAGATCCCGCGTATCTCGTCGGGATCGTCCTCCTTGATGGCGGCTTTGATCGCTGCCATACCGGCCCTGAACTTGTCCCAGTGCTCGTTTGTCAGGAGGTGGTCAATCTCGATTTCCTTCTCATCGCAGTATGGCACGACCTTCTCGGCAAAGCCTGTCAGCGTGGAGACGTCACGCGGTTGCACTCCGGCGCCCTTCAAGTATTGCTTGATACTGGCGTATCCATCGGGGTGCGCCTTCCATACGCCGGTGCGTGCCAGGTGAGCAACCATCCATCCCTGACAAGACTTGAGCACCTCCTTGCGTTCCTCCGTCATCTCCAACGTTCGGGCAAGTGTCTGGGCCTGGGCGTCCAGTGGTTGATCTTTGAGAGAGACCTCGTCACCATCAAGGGTTTCTTGCTGCGCATCAGAGATGATGTTGGATAACTCTACGGCGGTGTTGTCGGCGACCGGCTCGTGGGCGTCCTCTCCCACGTTTTCCAGGAGGGTTTCGGCGGGAGATGGGGGCGTGTCCATTTGGTGCTGGCCGATGTTGGCGACGTCCATCTCGTAGGTGATGCCGTTTCGGGTGACTGTACGGGTGCTATCTTTTACATTTGTAAATGATAGATTGTTACGCCAGCGCATCACAGTTACGTTACTAACTGCCAATCGCCGCGCAATCTCCTTGTCGCTCCAATTTGTCATCTCAAGCAACCGCATACCGGCTTCGCGCTTTTCTTCCCGGCTCATCGGTTTGCCGTTTGTGACGTTGGCGGTGGCAGCGAACACCATAGCATCCTCACGGTCACCAGCCCTGACATCTGCCTCGATCTCTGGCAAGCCAAGTTGGTCGTGGGCCTCGATACGATGGAGTCCGTCGGCCAACCACAGCCTTCCGCCCTCATCCTCGAATACGACAATGGGCGGGAACTGGGCACCGCCCTCGATGGCCTCGGCGTAGTCCTGCACCGTGGCCTCGTCCACTGGACGTGATGCCAGTTGGACGTTCTGATCAATGGTAGTACTGGCGATCTTTATTTGCATTTTAGCCTCCTTGTGCTAATAAATTGGAAAACAAAAAAGCCCCACCGGTGACAGCATTAACTACACACACTTGCGTGCGTGTACATCTGTCCGGTGGGGCTAACTTGCAGCTCGCTGGCCGCTACTTGCCCTCGTATTTAATTGTCTCGGAGCCTCTGGTCCTCGCTGGGACTCACTCCGAACGGCAAAGAGCTATCAGGTCTTCCAAGTCAAACCAGACTATCTCCTGGCTCGATGGATGTTTGATGCCTAATGTGCCTGCTTTTAGCTCAAACACTACCTTTTTGCTGACTTTGCCATTGTCGCGAGTTTTCACTCGCATTTTGCCAACACGCACATCGAACTCAGTGCCGTCTGGCAAATTGTTGGCAGCGATCAGTTTCTGCTGCCAGTCCTCAAGAGAGCGTTTGCTCTCTTCGTCAGGCAAGCGTACTGCCTGTAGAAGTAAACAAGTTCCCCTCTCGGTGTCAATGAGGGAACTCGTGATCTTTAATTCAACATCTGAAAATCGAGTGTGGACGTACAGATTCTTTTCCCAGGCCCTTTCGACTACAGATTGATATTGTAAGCGTGCGTCGTCATCCATGTTCTCTATGAGACTTGTTGCCTCTTTGTTCGCAAACAACACGCCTCGGTGTGGACCAAAGAGTATAACAACGTTCTGCTGGTTGTTTGCCAGGAACGTAAAGTCATTTACAACCCGGATCAAATCTTGTTGTTGAGTCTTTAGCTTGATATCTAGTTGGGCGTTTACCTTCTGCATAAAATGCAGGACACGCTCTTTGCTGATATTACTGAGATAGCTGATAAATGCGACTGTGAACAATACAATGATTGCAACAAAGTTTGGGACTGGTTCCCCCAAGAGTAGGGTTTGGATAACTGAGATCGTGAGGCTACTTAATCCTGCTACAATGAAACTGGTCCAGGATGGCAAAATTGCACTTGCTGCTACAATTGGAAGTGTAAAGATGATCAATCCTCGTTCAGCAATGTGATCTGGCGTGTCGCCCAATATTGCTGTGCTCCACACAAACAACAAAAGCAACCAACCAGCCAAGGTACTGAAGCGCTGATTGAGCAAAAACAGCACTGGCATTATTATTACCATCAGAAGTATGCCGGTATAGAGTGCAAACATTTCATCGTCGTTCCACGTTTTGGTGGCTCCTGCTGTTGAGTCGAACAAGATTGTTATTATCAACGCAATAACTGCAATTGCAGCCAGTCCCAAAGTCAGGCTGTTTATTAGTTTACGTCTGACATCACTATTGCTGTCAGTGATGCTAAATTTAAAATAGTTCATCTTATGTCCTTATTCGAGGGAGAAATCGTGGGGTCTTGTTCATATACGCAGTATATTCCGGCGATTTCTGTAATAGTAGACTCTCCTCTTTCTTGGCTAGTCTGATGTACTCGACAACTGTGTGGAGAAAAACTGGTACTGTTGTGACAGATGGATTTGTCAGCATCAGACCAAATGTAGTCATGAAAAATGACAGGAAGATAGGGTGACGAACGATGGCGTATGGGCCAGTGGTTACCACTGGGTGATTCTCCTGTGCTTGGGCATACTCAGCGTAGTATTTGCCATTTGCGGCAGGATTCATACTTTTGACAAAGTACAATCTGGCCCAAATCATTAACACGATTCCAGCAACTGACAATACAAAACCAAATGCCTGTATAGTAATAAACCACCAAGCGGAGATTCTCAGACTCAAGTAAGGGAATAAGACAGGTTGCACAATGACGAGTAGGGGAAATATTACTGTGATGAAGTTGTACAGGCTCAGGTCGAGTCCGTCACTATCTCTTCTTTTCTTATCGTACTTGGCAATCACTGCCAAGTCAACGAAAAAGTAAATTGCAAGTGGAACAAACAGCAATAGAAATTGTGGAATACCAAACATATAAAGGGATGTCCTTTAGGGAATTGAGTTATTTGTGGAGATAGATACTATAGGCCTCTAAGCATTTTTTTGTTATTTTTATACCTTCCGCCCACGCGCATTATAGAGCATTTGTTCGGAATGTCAAGAAAGGTTTTTCGCCTGGGCGATGCTCTGCCCAGGCGGAAACTCTTATTGCAAGTCCCTAGAAGGGGATCTCGTCTTCGTCGGGGACCGGTGGAGGGGCCTGATCGTGCTCACGGGGACTGCCGCCGCCGTTGCCACCGCCCAGGAACTTGACGGTCTGCGCTGTGATCTCGAACGATGCACGCGGTTCCCCCGCGCTCGTCTGCCAGATACGGGGGCTGCCATGCTCGTTGGCATTCAGACGGCCCTCGACGAGGACTTGACGGCCCTTCTTGAGGTATTCGTTGCAGGTCTCGGCCAGCCGCCGCCAAGCGGTGATGCGGAACCAGACGGTCTCATCGACTTGAGTGCCATCCGCACGGTTGTACTTGCGACTGGTTGCCACCGAGAAGGTGGTGACGGGGGTGCCGTCCTGAGTGTAGCGCATTTCTGGATCTTTCCCGAGAAAACCTGCAATTATGATTTTGTGGTACATTTTGTTCTCCTTTTCAACTAAATTTGCGATCTACCTACCATTGGCCCGCAAGGGCCAGTCTATCCTGCCGACTTCCAGAGTTAAGCCAACAGGTTAAACCTACCACCATAGGGCCAAGACGCCCACGACTACCCCCGCGACTGTGGTCACTATCAGCCAGGGATTGAAGCGCGCGTTGGCTTTGCGCATTTCCCGGATGAACGTGACGATTAGCCCAGAGTTAAACAGGGCGAACGGCATCAAGAGTATTGCTGATGCCAGGAACAGTGGGTTTGGCATTGGACTCCTTTTCATCGCGGGGCATTCTACCAAACTTTGCCCCGGCTGTCTTTGTGCAAAATGGATAGGGAGGCGTGGGAAGCGCCCCCCCATCCTCGCTACGCACCTGCATAGGCCCGCCGCTCTGCTGTCTTTGCTTCTTGGGGCGATGCCCCTGTCAGCACGATAGCCTTGATCGCGGCTGCTTGTGATGCCCATACGTGGACCTTCACCGGGGCACCCATCCGATGAGCCTGACGCACGTTCTCATTGGTCTCAGCCAAATCCATCACCTTGTCCAGCCAGGCCAGTGCTCGCTGGCGGAGTGTTTCGGCATCAGGGTTCTTTGGCGTATAACCCATACCGCCACTCCCTGTGGTGAAAGCCATCTTTTCGGGATACCTGCGTACTTGTCTGCCCACTCGCTTACCTTCCTTGTTCACGTAATAGACCGTGAACGGAATTGAGCGGGGATATGCTTGCTGAGAACGCTTCTTTGTAACGGTTGAGGCACAACGCCAGGTAACTACGGGCTTGTTCGGGTAGTGGTAAATCCACGCCAGCCACTGCGACCCGTAGAACGGGGGGTGCCGTCGCTCGCTGGTTACTTGGATCAGTGGTTGCCCGAGGGCGAACACGTCTTTTAGCCACTCACTCTTGCAGTCCGGCAACTCTGCTACCGGCGTGGCTGGCCCGTGGGTTTCTGGGTACATGTGGCACTCTATTGCATCGCGTACAGTAATCCACATCGCAATGCGGTCCTTGTCCTCATCGGGAATGTCACTGTCCTCCATCCATTCCGGATGCGCTACAGTGATCTGCATTTCCATCAGACTGCCGACGATCATTGCCACTGTCCGGTTTTCTTCCTCGTCGGTTACCAGATGCGCAAGCCTGCTCAATCCTGATCGAGCTGGTGCCAGGCTGACATCGTAAAAGTCTATCGCTTGGCGCTTGTCCAGTGGGGTTTCTGGCATTGTGGCTTTGACCCAACGTGGCTCGACAACGTTCTCCCAGAAGTTTACGATGCGTGGATCAAGCTGGCGATCTTCTTTCATCGCTTTGACTGCTCCATCCCTGTCGGGACGGTCGTCGCCTGGCACAACCTCGTCCATCCACCGTGCGCCGTTTTTACTGGCAGCTTCGGCGGCATCACGTTTCTCATCCTCCACACGCTTGAAGATGTAGTGTGTGCCGGCAGGTTTGCCATCTACCATCCGCACTTCTTCCACGATGTCATAGTCTGGGCAAAGTGCCGCTGGTGGTGCTGGCTCCAATAACCAGGTTGGATCGGCGCTCGTGTCAGCCCATTTGTCCAGCACCTGCAAGAGCGCCATACGTAGTTCTGCGTCGTCCTTCTTGGTGTTGAGCCTTTTCCGAGTCCACTCCGAATGTTCTCCTGTGAGCATGTTCACAACTTCCATCGTCGTGAACTCTTTGCCCGACTTTACTGACACCCACTTGTTTTCCTCAGCAATATGAGGTGCATCTTGCCTCTCGCTGAGACTGATGCCAAGTGTGGCCTCAATGTCAAAGTCGTCATCCAGCCAGGCCGGGGCGACGTCGCTGTAGACTGCTGCTTCATCAGACCACCGCTTGGCAATGCTGGCCCCACGGCGCACGTCCCCCGCTACGCAGCGCAGCACGTAGTTGAGGAAGTACCCCACGGCATCCTGGCCGGGGCGCGGCTTGAAGCGGTTCGCGGCCTCTACTACTGACAACATCGCGTCAGCTACGCGATCATCGACGTCGGGCGCACCTTCGTACTTGTTGACGGCAATCCACTCGGCCAACGTGACCAACGTATCACCCAACTTGCTCAACCAATACTTTCCGTCTTTCATCTTTACACCTCCGTGTGTGAAATTGGACCACCTGGTGGGTACTCCCCACTCGAAAAAAAGAAAGACGGTGAAGGGATCACCGAACGACGACGTCCACCGGTAACTGCATCGTGAGCGCTGGTGCCCATTCCGGCCACATCAACGCGCCGGTGAAGAATGCCACCGCCAGGACGTGCTTGCACAGGGGCAGGCCATCCACCTGAGCAATGCCAGGGTTATTGGGCGAACACTGGTGGTCTAGGGCGTCGTTGATCAGCCCTTGCTGACGCTGCCAGTCGGGGCAGGCGCAGTCGGTTTCCAGGAGAGTGCCGGGCAGTTCCTCCCAGTCTATCCGCACCTTTACGCGCCCTCCACATACCTCATAGTGGTACGGGATATCAGCTTGCTCCACATCGTTGTCCAGCACGATCCTGACAGCTTCCTGCTTGCGAAGTTGTATAGCACTTGGCATATCGACCTCCTTTACACGAAAGAGGGGCAGCCCGTTGCCAGGCTGCCCCCGTCTTTGGATAATATTCGGATGTTTAGAACGGGATGTCGCTCAAGCCAGCGGTGTCGTCGGTGTTGGTGTTGGTGTCGGTCTCTTGTTCCTCGATTGCGGCCTTGGCATCGGCGACCAACTTGGGCACATTGATAAAGACCGATTTGGTCAACGCCTTCGCCACGCGGTCGGCCAACTCGAACGCTGCATCGCGCTTGCCGACGCCACGGCCCACCATTACCTCGTCGGGAATGTTCAACCATTCCTCGAAGCCCTCGCCCCGCACAGCCAGGCCCGGCACTGCCCACACTTCGTACTCTTTGTCGCGGGACTTGAGCGCCATCTTGCCCTGGATCTGGCTGGCGAGGAAAGCTTGCGGGTAGCTCTTGCTACCATCCTGCCGGGTGAAGGGCGTGTTTTCGCGCAAGCTGAATGCGCCGGAACGCAGGGCATGGGTCTTGACGGACGTGAAGATGTTGACGGGACGCGCCTCGGCATAGTTGCCGCCGAACTCACCGATCTGCCAGGCGATGCTCTTGCCGGTCTTGGTGGCCTTGCCCTGGTACGCGACGGGACGATCATTGGTTCCTGCTTCATAGACGAAATTTGTTTGCTGAGACATTGTTTTGCACCTCCAAGTGCGTGCCTCCGTAGAGGCTATTATAGTATGCTGGATTTTCCAGCTATTTTTTGTTGGGCGCAGCCCAGTCCAGCACGGCCCAACTCAGTAGAGCGGATAGGGGTTCGGGTCCTATCTCTTAATCAGCCATTACCGGCGGCTCTAAATGCTCCCTAGATGGGAGCGCGGCGAGGGTGTACCCGCCTATGACTATCAAGAATCTCAGTTGGTTATATCAGAATTTTCAACTGCATTCTCTACCTCCCTCCTTCTAACCTCTATTGGGCGCAGCCCAGTCAAATCCGAGAAAGATTCTGGCGAAGCCATCCAAAACAAAGAGGCGGCCCAGTCAGGGGCCGCCTCTACTATGTAGAAGATTGGGTAGTTACCGAGGGTCCGGTATTGGCATCCCGATCCCTTCCTTTTCCAGCAAGTCGTTGAGTTGGGCCAAGTCCATCGTGGCGAGGCCGCTGATGAACTCCTTCCCATCCGGATACTTTGCCATGTACCCAATGGTCATATCTTCACCCATCCCGATCCTGTGCCCATCGGAAAGTGTCAGTATCTTGCCGTGTGCCATCTCTCTGACAATGGCGAGAGTGCGGGCGACATCGAGGTTAAGCATCGGTTTCCTCCTTTAGCCAGGCCATAGCGGCCTTCGTTTTCTTTCGATAGAACCACCGGACTAGCTTGATCCGGCGGTAATCGAACCATATCCAAAGCTGACGTAGTTTCTCAGGCATTCTGTTACCGCCAGCAAATTGTGACGTTCTCAGGAAGCGGGGTCAACAAAGGTCCCACTTCGGACCGCTTCAGCCGCCCATTCCCGATGCCAGGGTAGTTCATCCTGATACTGACGTCGGGGTTGATGTCGGCGTACTCGGCCAGAGCACTCACTGACATCTGGATCAGCCCCAGGTTCGCCGGGTCTTTCCAGTGCCATTTGACTTGGAACACCCCAAAGCCTACCGCTGTGTCCGTGGGCGGTACTACGACCAAGAAGCCGTAGGCTTTGGCAAAGTCTCGACCACTGATGCGCTCAACGGCTGCGCCTGACAGATACTCAATATTGGGCAGTTTATCCATTGCCTGCCGTGCAGCTCCCCGGCCCATCACCAAAGCCCCGTTGTGCTTAATGTAGCTATTCGTGGTCACCACCCACATCCCCGGAAGGCCGGGGGACTCCCATAAATCGTGAGGTACTATTTTAGGCATCAATTTCCTCCTTGCTTGTCAGCCATTCCAGACACGCCTTGATCACATCGCAGTGGCAAGCCGCCGGCGCACAATGACAGACCAGTGTCAGCTTACCGTGCATATTGTGGTGTTCCAACAGCCAGCCCAGAGCCATCGTCACTCTTGTGGGGCCACGATCTGATTGAATCTCGTTCCACAACCAGCACCGGTACTTTTCCACTACCTCATCGCGTGTGCCGTGTTCCCCGACGTAGTAAAGGTTGGCTAACTCGTGCAGGGCGTAGTGATACTGCTTACCCACGCGCCGCGTCCGACCTACGTAGACGGTGTAGGCGGGTTCTTTCCTGACAGTGCCGTGCTTGGCGACGGTGATGTTCACGTTCATTGCTCTACCTCCTTGGGGTAGTTTTGCTGACACCCTGTGTGCCAGTCGAAAAAAGGGGTGCTATCTATGCCAATTTGACATAGATAGCTGCCCTTCCCCTTCCACCAGGCTCCCGATATCGGGGCGCTGGCCTCGTGCGCCCGGCAATGGTACGCTCCCTACGAGGCACTGGCCTACCAGGACTCGAACCTGACGGGTGGCCGAGGGGTTACCGCCGTTTCCTCCTTCGCCTTTTGGTCTTCTTGCCCAGTTTGGGCTTCTTGTACTTCTTGGTTCCCTTGATGGTGAACCACTCGGCCGTACACTCTTCCCGCTGTTTCCGCACCAGGTCGGGCCGCCGACTGGCCCACAGTTCCTCGAAAGTAAACATCGTCACCTCCCGTAATCTCTTTTGGCCCGTCAGGGCCAGTCAGCACAAAACCCTTGACCGTCAGGGGCGTTTGTGTTAGAGTGACACTATGATAAATGAACAAACAGCCCTGACAAAAAAAGATGACGTGAGTATACCTGAACAGGAACGTGCTGTCTTACGGCAAATTCTAGTTCTGTACTACACCGGCCAGGCGACCTCGATCCAGGACGCAGTTGCCAAAGTCCCCGAGATGGGTCGCACCACGTTCTACAGATACAAGAAGGATTTCCCTATCGAGTTCGACGTGATCAGTCGGGAGGCCAAGGCCGAGGCATACCAGGAGAGGGATGACAAGCAAGTCGCCTTCGACGCTGAACAGTTCGATGTCAGTGTAAAGCTCCAGCGGATGGCGTTCGAGGGTTTGATCGAGGCATTGCCTGGGATTGTCAGTATCGCCAAGGGTGAGGAACGCGATGTAACGGCCAAAGGGAAGCAAAAGACGATTGTGCCCTATCCTCGTGACCAGAACGAAGCGGCGAAGATACTGCAACAGATTGCCCGGGGCGGGGTGCTGCCTGAGAGTGCGGTGGGTAGAATAGGACAGATGATTGGGGAACCTGACGAGGGCGACGACAAGGAGAGCAAGCTGCCGGTGCTGCCGATCAGCGCCGAGTTCACGTCAGTGGTAGCCAAGGCCCCCGACGGTACGACCGTCACCATTGAGCGGGGCGGCACTGACATCCTTGAGGGCGAGGTGGTGAGCGATGGCGAGTAAGCAACAACCAACGGGGATCTGTGTCAAGTGTGGCAAGCATCGAGCGATCCACGCACGCCAAAGATGTAAGAATTGCTATATGCAGGACTTTCCACCCAGGCGCAAGATTGGCTACTGCAATGATGTGTACTGTCCACACGTTGGAAAGCCAGTGCCGCTTGTGGCGAAGGGGAAGTGTCAGGCGTGCTACCAGCGGGCGAGGCGTGCAAAGAGGCAGCCCGAGCCTGTGGCAGTTGGGGGATAAATGCAAACACGGCGCTTGGGGAGCGCCGTGTTTGGTCGTAAGGGGAAACCGATCATTCAGGTAGCGAAGCCTCCGCGCTTTTTGCGGGAGCGAGCCGCACTAACCGGTGAATTGAGCCGCCGCGCGGGTGCGGGCTAGAGTCCTTGCAACAACGCTCGTCCAAAGCGCGTAAAGCCGTCGCTGTACACGCGCGGAGCGCGGTCGGCTCCAATGATTGTTGGGCGGCTTTCGCACCTATGCAAGATCAACTGTTCATACCTTCAAATTTATGTTAGAATCAGACATTATTCCTGGTGTCAATCAGCCTCTCTAGGAATTCTTTCATTTCTCGACCTCTATATTTTGCCCAATCCCGCAGTGTACGACCTTTGTCATCTTGTACATCTAATCGTGCTCCTCGATCAATTAATAACTCTATTAGGGGAATATAATCTCCTTTTGTGGCGCTAAATACTACTGGCACATTCCATTCACTGCATCGAAAATTGACATCAGCTCCCATCTCGATCAATAAATTAACGAGTAACATCTCTCGCTCAAATGAATAGCCTTCAGACCGCTGGCTTTTCAACACTCCATCAAAATCAATCCACAATACACTACCATAATCACTGTCATTTATTAGCCCAATTGCTGTTCTGAGAGCTTGGTCTAGTATTCTTTTGTCAAAGCCCGAGATCTCAATCAGAAACTTGATTACTTCCATCTGTCGAGCATAAATTGCGAACTCGAGTGGTGTGTGACCTTGTTCATCTTCTGCGAAAAGATATAATCCTTTATTGTGCAATGAGCGTAAATGATCAACATCACCACGAGCCGCAATTCGACATCTAAGTGGTTCACAAACCAAGTTGCGACAATTGTCCCAATGGGGCGAATTCATATAAGAAGAAAGTGACTCTAAAAATTGATTTGGAGGACAATAGTTATGATCGTTTATATAATGAAGCACCATTTTGGGAAGAACATAACGTAGGTTGTCAATATCAAACCAAAATTCTCCACCGTCTGAAACTTTGTTGCAGATTTCGCAGGTATGTCGTCCACGCCAAACATGAATAAAATGGAACTCGGCACGATGTTGAAGAACACTTGCAAGCTTCTGAGGAACAATTCCTTGCAACTCCACTTTGTTTCCAAGCCAACCTACTGACAATGCTTGTTTTCCTTCGTGTAAATCGGCAGTATACAATTGCTTGCTGAGATCAGGGATGTACATATGATTCCTTAACCAATGACGAGTTTACGCTTTTCAACTTGTCGCCGCACTAACGTTGAGCTGAGCCGCCACGCGGGGCTAGCGTGAGAGACCTAGCCCTACACCACCGTTGCCGACCAGGTCGCCGTTGATTTCGCCCGCGGTCGGGTAGCCAGGGGCCATTACTGGCCTCCAGTCCCCTAAGAACGACTTGTACTCGTGATGACTTTGGTGCCAAGCCTTTGATAACGCCATTACGTCAGATAGTATATACTATCTCACCCAATTTGCAAAATCCGTTGCCGTCGAGTTGGCAAGTGGGGAAGCGGCACTAAGCCGCTCCCCATCTTGGACGCCACTCGTCATCGAGACAAGACCAGTAGAACCCGTCCTCGTCCTCGTCGAACACTTCCCCGGTATCTACGATCACCAGGCTATCCCCATCCCACATCACGTTACAGGGCAGCACGTCGGCCACGCCCGCGACGTAGGCCCGCATCGCCAGGTCACGGCCCTCTTCGTGGAGATCATGCCACGCCTCGTGCGGCACTTCCTCAGCGAGTGGCTGGACGATCAGCCAGTCATCCCCCTCTTGCCAGTAATCCAGTACCGGTAGGACGGAGATGTCAGCTTCCTGGCACCGGCGCACGCCATCCAAGACAGCCTGGACGGTGTAGGTGGGATTGCTGTAGCCCCCGCCCTCATAAGGCTTGGGGCGATACAGCTTGACGCACATCCCTTGCCACTTGAATACGTGGGCGTAGCGCCCTCGCCCCAGGCGCTGGCAGCCCATCAACTCTGATACTTTCGGTCTCATGATGCCTCCTATTCTACAACTCTGGTGGCCCGGTGTCTTGAAGCAAACCGGGCCACCATCTTCCTCTGCTAGTCGTTGGTGGGGAACAGTTGACGACTCGCCAGTTCCTCCACGTGGTCGGCCACCTCTAGGGCAGCCGCCCGCACTGCGCTAGAGTACCCATTCCACCTGCGGTTTGATACCCTCTGCCCGTGCTGGTGTACGGCCTTGGCATACGACGTCCACCGGCCGCCACTGCTGGCCGGGAACGCCCAGAACCCACTGAGGACGTCATGGGCCGTCGCGCCAACCACTGCTGCTACTGTATTGATAGAGCCAGCCTCGACCTGTCCCTTGCGCTCCAGCCGACGAACTGCCAGGGCCACTCCTGCGCGGGCGGCCACATCCTGCGATCCCCGATCCAAACTCACGAAACCTGCTGACATTTGACACCTCCATAGTGTGTAGTAGTTGCCCGTCATCCACGGGCTGGGTTGTTTGGGGAGCACACGGCTCCCCCTCTCTATTTGCGCGGCAGGTGAGTCACTACGAGGCCCGCGAAATACTGGCGGGCTACTCGAAGTAATGCTTCTGCCCCGTCTTCCAGGAGTACGCCCTGGAGTTCGTTGTGCTCCCTGTACCCCGCGCTGTTCTTCCTGACAGAACGAGAATACACCATTTCCTCGATGGGATCATAGAGCACGATCCTGTTGACTTTGACGCTCGACACCTTGCACCTCCATTGCTGACAGGGATAGGATTTACCCGGACGGGTTGCCTGTCAGTCGAAAAAAAGAGGTTTGCACGCAGACAAATTCACTAAAATCTGGTACACTTTGCCCGCTTGACAATCGAATAGGGTGGAAACTCAAAATTGTGCCGCCAAACACTGGAGAGTATAGAAGAACAGTCGTAAGGGAAACCAAAGCCCGCCTTTATGGGCCTTTGAGAGGCCCAAAAGGCTCTGTTCCCTAGTCATCTTCTCAGGAGAAGAAAGCCCCAGGATAAGAGGCTTCCGAAAAAGCCTCCCTGGGGCGCTTTGGTTTCACCAGGTGCACCATTAAAGGGAGAAGTCTGAGTACAGAAGCCCCAGGTGTCCCGTTTTGGGGATTTTTTCTTGCAGGCGGGAGAGGAAGATGTCAGTGTCCTGGCCCCCACTGCACTCCGTTGAAAAAAGAAGCACGGCCCGGATTGCTCCGGGTCGCGTGCCCCTCTTCTATTCGATTGTGATGACGGCATTACTTCACCAGGTCGGCGGCGACCTGAAGCCCACTGATGAACTCAGGGTTCTGCGCTACGGCATACAACAGCATAACGAGAGCGCCAGCCACAGCCGCGCCACCAGAGAGAACTACCACAACCAGGTTTCTGATATTGCTGAACATATTTGCACCTCCAAGTGCGTGCCCCTTGACAGGGCGGTATAGTTTGCGAGTCAAATAGCAAGAATGCTGATAGGGCTACAGGCAGCCCGCGAGAACCAGAATGACAATGTGAGCAGCCTGATCGAGCACCGGCCCCCACGGTTCTGACAGTCCGAACTTTCCTGTCAGGTCAATGAGAAAGTGACTGATGATCCCCACAGCCGCCCCCGGCAAGCCACCAGCCACCAACCCGGGCAACCCCCCGGCGATGAGAGAATGTATCAACAGGGGGACGATCTCCTTCCTGGCCTTCCCCACCGCCATCCAGTCATTCTGTAACGTAAAGTCACACAGTACGTGTAGGGCGATAGCCAACACAGCCCGGCCAGCGAACGCCCCGAACGGAGCGACCAAACCGAGCACCTTTCCCCACTGCCACCATAGCAAAGAAGCGGGGCGACGAACCAACGTAACGAGTAACGTAGACATAGTAGAGCACCTCCAAAAGGGTATAGATATAGGCGGGGACTCTCCCCACTTGGAAAAAAGAAAAGCCCCTGTAGCATTACACTACAGGGGCTAGAGGTGCGGGATCGTGGATCTAGTCGCAAGACGTGGACCGATACACCTCGGCCTCCCATACTCCCCGATGCTCCACATACTCTAAGCTACGGACGCTTGTCCCATAGCCAGGCGGGGGCCATTGACACTTGAGGGCTTCTATCTTTACCTCGACGGCAGCCTTCTCCCCCTCAATGAAGTATAGAACCTGGTACGGATTATCATCGTTAACCCCACAGTGAACGAAGGGAATACCGTGCTCAAGGCAGTACGCCCTCAGCTTACCTACATTGCTGACATAGTACCGCCTGCTGTTACGGCCTTTGAACAGCACATCTACGAAGCTGGCGTGATCGTGACCACACCCCTCCACGTACTCGACGTTGACTAACGCTGATGGATATAGATTCTGGCCGGACATTGAAACCTCCTTATAGATAGTAGTATAGTAGACAGCACGATCACTGTCTTACGGCAAAAGAAGCCTCCATAAGGGCCTCTCCTAGAAAACAGTCCATCCTCCCGCCACGGCAGTGAAATATTCACTCGCGTAACTGGGACTCTGGCAATAATCATATCTCCATCGCCCGAAGGCGATTACCTCGTCACCAGCACTAGCAACGAGATGACGCTCAAAATCATCCACCCAAACTGATACGATCTGGGCAACTGTTCCATTGATAATCACATAGCCATCTGAGACTACAGGCGGTGCTTGAAAGCCACCTTCGACATATAACGTAGCTACGAATTCGGACATTGGATTCTCCTTTGTTACTGTATGATAGTTGCTGTACTCGGACATTGTAAGACTCCTTTATATAGATGATTGATCAATATGTTGTGGGGAGATGTGCCCCCCGCTTAAACGGCAATACCCCCCTACAGCACAAGGCCATAAGGGGCTAGGGGTAACTGGTAACTACGAGTGGTAACTTCAAGTTACCGCGCAGTAAGGCAGTTACTGTTTAGTAGGATAGTTACTGTTTGGGTGGGGAGATGTGCCCCCGGCTAAACTGAAGCCCCCTAACTCCACGTCGCTTATGAGGCGTACACAGCGCAGTGCACGGTGTGGAGTAGGGGGCACGATAGGGTAGCCCAGTGCTAGGCTATACGGTTATAGGCAAAGCGAGCGGCGGCGCTGTATGGTGACACAGAGCGTGAGCCAGCACTCCCCTTGCAGGGCAGAGGTGTGTCAGTCTGCACCTGCTTGGCGAACAGGCGCACGTTTGGCAGTCCTTCTACGTCACGCAGTCTACGTGCTGTGCCTATGGCGTGGACCTTGGAGAGTGTGGTGGTGTGGATACGGCCATTGACTTTGATGGTGTAGTGAGTGGTGGGCATTGGTGGCTCCTTTCTGTCAGTGTGGTGGCGTGGTGTGTGTGTATCTTGTGCATTTGCACTAGATACGATACCCAGTAGTGTGTGGCGCACAGCATACTGACAATGTGTGGTGTGTGTGCTCATAACATCCCCACTGAGCACGTGCGGGGTGGAGAGGCGTATCTATAACATTTGGGATAGATAGCTTGGCATAGGGGGTGGCTCTCGTTGGCGTATCTGTGTCATTTGACACAGATAGCACAGGGGTGAGGGCGTATCTTCGGCAAATGCCGAAGATAGCATCCCCGGCGCAGGGGTGACGAGCACGCTGTATCATATAAAAATTTATAAGATAGCATCGGCGCACAGGGGAGCCAAGCACGTCGTATCTGGCGGATTTCCGCCAGATAGCACCGCACAGCAGCAAGTGCACCGCTGCCGCGCCGTCTCCCTCGTGGGGAGGTGTTAGTGCGCTGCTTGTGAGAGAGTGCGTACGTGGTGGGGCAGTGCTGGGCGGCGACACTGACAGACGGTGGTGGTTGTGCATGGGACCGCACCAGGGCAGGCTTATCGCCCGCAGGCGCTAACGCGCCCCCGCTTGACGGCGGCCTGGTGCTAGAGAGTGGATACTACGCTACCCCCCACTCCCATATCACGGTGCCGGTGCCGTCGTGCACGATCCTGGACACGTCACCGGCCAGCACTGCACCCACGAACTCACCATCTGTGACGTCACACTCCCACTGGTCGTCGTACCCATCACACCCGTCGGGGTGCAGGGCCTCGACCTCCAAACTGACATCTTCACCCTGGTAACGGGCGAGAACCTCGAACAACGATACTTTTGACACGATAGCCTCCTTTGGCTGTATAGGGGGAGCGGTGTAAGTGGGTTCCTCCCGCGCCCGGCTGGACCTCAACACCGGGTTACTCGAGGCAACCTGATGGGGTTGGACGTCAACAACGGGTTACCCCCCCCTTCACTTGGGGTGTACCTTATTATGTTATTAGACCACCGTGCGCGATAAACTTTGGGGGGGGGGTGGAAAGAAACTGGTTTTGCAAAATGGGTAGTGTTGGTGTATACTAACGGCGGTGATGGTGTTAGTGGTGTCATTTTTCCAGGGGCATTAGCTGGCTATTAGACTACAGAGTACTCAAATGTATGGATTTGATTGGGTTGAAATAAGCAGAATAGTATTTTCTAGTGTGGTTGGTACTTTGGTCACTAATATTTTGGCATTCGCAATACAGAGGTTGCTTATAGAACGACGAATGCAAGAAAGTATGGAGTTATTTAAGACAGAACTTCAAAAGATCAGAAGCCAAGAAGAAAGAAATCTTGCTTTTGTTGCGCGTCAGTTAGAAGAGTTTTATTCACCAATGGTTGGGAATTTACTGAAAATCAGGGCGAAAAGCAAGTTGAGATACAAAATTGGTCAGGTGTCTAATGAAGCTTGGATGGAACTTGTCGAAAGACAACCAAAGCCATTCTATGATAGTGATAAGTATCATGAGCCTTATCAAAAATCAATTGAGTATGGCAACAAACAGTTTCGGGAAGAAATAATACCTTTGTATGATCAAATGGTACATCTTTTCACCGAAAAATATGGGTTGGCAAATTCTTCGACGAGAGAATGGTACACTAGTTTTTCTGAATTCGTAGAGTTATGGCACCGGTGGCTTGATGAATCAATTGCAGCAGATGTAATAGCGAAAATGAATCACTCGGAAGAAAAATTAAAACCGTTTTACATTGATTTAGAAAATCAACTTGATGAGCTCCAAAAGATACTTTATGGAGAAGGACCGCCAGCTAACCCTGTATAGTGCGACCCGAGACTGCTTGTGTAGTTGTTGCACCTTGAGAGAGTGATACAGCCAGGGAGGGCTGGGGGCCAGTAATGGCCCGCTACAGTATAATGTATCTTGCAAGTGGTACAAATGCGTTTTGCTTGTGATTAGGAGGCCAAGAATGTTTGAGACAAATGCTGTTTCTGATAGGGAGACAACGGTATTAAAAATTGCGGAACGTCTTCGGAGTAAGATCGAAGCACTGGGTTTAGCTCAGATGGATGTATATCATGGAGGGCCAATGAAAGATTTAGAGAGTGTAATTCGATGTGATGTTGGTTGCTCTCTTTGCGATGGAGGGTGTACGGTGGTAAGTCACTTACCGCCGTGTCAGGGATCATGTGTTCGGTGTAGCAGCCATTGGTGAATATTTGTGAGAGCTACATCAAGTAATCCACAGATAAATAGTGGTTGTTGGAGGAAATTGGATGTTCACAAAAGAACAGCTATGTCGAGATTCTTTTGATATTCAAACATATCCTCGTTTGGGGCCAAATATCTCTATTCGCCGTAGCAAATCGTTTTGTGTGGTCATTGATAAAGTGATGGGAAACTACACTCCTATTTTACCACAACAGGCGGTTGTTCTCGCATTATGTGATGGCTCATTGTCAATGGCTGAAATAGCTAAAGTTCATTCTTTAGCTTTTGAATGCTCTATTAGTCAATCCAAGGATGTGGTTTATCATCTGTTTGCTAACGCAACGAAAATATTTTTGGAGTTCTTGGATAAGCCAGAACCTATCTCGCTTCCATTCGTTCCAGATGATTTTATTTATGAGTTTGAAGTACAACAAAATGCTACAAGAGTTCCATATGATAGTCCAATCGAAATGATATTGCCTCTGACTCATAGTTGTAACATGAAATGCCTGTATTGCTTTAGGGCATCGGGGGATGAAATGAAACAAGAATTAACAGTGGAAGAGCATCTTGATGTAGTCCAGCAAGCAATAGAATTGGGTGTAGTACGTTGTTCGATAACTGGCGGAGAGCCTACTTTATCAAAATCGTTTTGGCCTGTGATAGAAATGTTGACCAAGAATAATGTATATCCCTATATCGCGACGAATGGCTCACTTCTGACTAGTGATGATCCAAGGCGTTTAATTGATTTGGGTATTTCAGTTATTCAGATTAGTTTTGATGCAGTAACACCTTCCGTTTTTGATAAGCTTGTGGCGCGCAAAGGTTTACAGCCTGTTGTAATAACAACTATTCGTAAACTTGTAGATGCAGGCCTCACGGTTAGATTGAAAGCAACACTCACAAAAATAAATACAGACGAGCTTGATGCAATAATAGATTTCGCAGATAATACTGGGTGTTCAGCATTAAGTTTTGAGGCTTTCACTCAAGGATATTTTGGGAGGGGAAATAAAAATCTCGCGCTTAACCAGGAAGAGTGTATATTTATTGCGGAGAGAATTGAAGAGCGGCAAAGATCAATTTTTCCTCTCTACATCGAGTCTTTTGTTAGAAATGGAGAATGGCAAAGCGATAAAGATATAATAGCTTGTGGTGGATTAGTGTCAGGTTTTGTTGTTCAACCAAATGGCGATGTTGGTTTCTGTGAGATGCTGTACAGCCCTGATTACGTCGTTGGAAATGTCAGGGAAACAAGACTTGAGACAATTTGGGGAAATGAACGATACTTAAATATAATTCGTCCTTCGGAAAGCGAACTTGATCCTATTTGTCGAACGTGTGAGCATCTTGGCAAATGCGGGACAGGTTGTTTTAATCTAAGTCTGGTTGACGGACGAGGCATGTTTGGCGCTGACCCTAGATGTTGGCAGCATAGTAGAATTTCTGTTTGCTAAGAGCGGGCTAACCCATGTTGTAGCTGACTGGGGCTTGGCCCTGTAGGTAAGCGGCGCGATTTTAAGACACTTGTGCTGGAGCAAAGCCATGTCAGGGTCACACTCGCCCCGGTAGCTAACCCACACCGTTAGCCCGCCCCGAGCCTTTTGCCCAGATTCAGTCATTGGAAGTGTCAGTAAGGAGCACATACATATGTTGGAAAAGACTTTTACCGTGTTTTTGTTTCTTGAAGTGCGATCCCGCAAGTCAGGAGGAGTAGTAGATTCTCTAAGTGAAGCGTTTCGCGAGGTCAAAGAAGCTGCTGCTGTGTACTCAGAAACTGACGTTATTGCCCGTGTCTCAGGAACGAAGAATAGACTTGGAGAAATCCTGCTTGAACTAATGCAAGACAAGATACCTGTTTATGACCCGGCACATAACATCAACGATATCTTTGAGGTTAATTCAGTCCGTCCATTCCTTGTAGAAGGAATACTATCGTGGGGACCAAATGAGCATAGTGCAGACCTTTTGAGAAACATCTATGCCTATGCTGTTATCGACGTTGATGAAAAGCAAAGCACCAGAGCAAAAGTACTCCAAGATCTGCGGGAATGTGATGGAGTGATTTATACAGCTGGCTTGACGAAGAGAGCTAAAGTTATAGCTAAGGTAAGGGCACCAGATAAACGAGCGTTTGATAATAGGATTATGGATCAAATCCAAAAGATACAAGGGGTTGCGACAACGCGAAGTCTTCTAGTAATCAACGATATGCATTTCGGACACTGTTCGATTTTAGTTTTGCCGCATTCAGTTGATGAAAGAACACGATGGGAAAGAGAAAAGCAATCCTAGTAGCCACAGAGACCTCAATGAAAAGGTTGCATAGCGCCAGCAGGTGTCCATTTAGCCAAAAGAGCAG
>JAAEPW010000564.1 GCA_024232355.1 Chloroflexota bacterium
CGCGCGCTTTATCCGGCTCGACCTGGGTAACGGCAAGGTTGCTTTTGAGACCTGTGCCGGCAGGTACGTCACAGCGATGAACAACGAGCAAGAGCGGCAGTGGAAGCTCGTGGCCCACACGTTCAAGTTGGATGCCTGGGAAATGTTCATGTTGCAACAATAGGTTCCATCAGGGCCAGTCTCGCGGCCCCCATTGGCGAGACCGGGGCGCTGTCCCGAACTATTTACAGGAGGATAAGGCCATGAAAAAGTCTAGACGTGCAGTGTTCGCTTCAGTTCTATCGTTGGTGTTGTCTGTTTTTGCGTTGGTGCTGATGTTGCTGGGCCTCCAGTCCGCGACACAGGATGCCAATTCAGCTATGGCGCTTTCTGAAGCAGGCGTGGGCCAACAAATGATCCCGGCAAACGAGCATGCTCAACAGTCCAGTCAGGGAGGGCTGATCTACCAGGATTTTGAAGGTTCGACCCCAGGTTGGCCTGGGCCTGACTGTGATGTCCGTTTTTCCATATCACCGACCGAGCCGGTGCATTCGGGAGACCAGTCCTGGCGGATATATTGCACAGGGGAATGGAACTATGTCTACGTTCAATACAGGGGTGGAGGTTGGCATACTGATCTACGTGGGGAAAAGAATGACCGCTTGACTTTCTGGATCTATGCATTGCCCGAGGGAGATGGAGCAGGGACAGATAATCCAGTTTTGGTCAGATTTTACGATCATGATGTGTACACAAGTGGATTCGAAGTTTGGACGACATACGTGGCTCATTACGCCGAGTGGACCAAGTTAACCGTTTTGTTCGATCAGCTTCCCGACGATTTGAATCTTCGCGACATTGACAAGATCGAGTTCAAGAATCGCTGGCCGGGGATATATTATCTTGACGACGTCCAGGCTGTCCGGGAAGATCGGGTTTACCAGTCCTTTGAACCGTACAAACGCGGCCTGAGCGTAACTGATACCGAAGAATTCGGCTGGTCGTGGTTCTACCCGACCTCCACAGTCGCCCTGTCGGACCTGTCGGAAGAGGGCGAACCGGTGTACGAGGGCGAGCATTCGTGGAAGCTCGTCGCGGGTCAGGCTTGGGATGGCACGGGAATCAAATCGGAGCAAGAGTACTATTTGGATGGGAACCAGTCGTTCTGGAACGTGGACTTGGACCCTGAGTATAACGATCATCTCATCCTGTGGGTATACGCGCTTCCAGAAAACGGACTGGATAATGCCCTGGTGGTGCAGTTCTATGACCGGGACGCGCATAGTTCGTACACCAATTGTGTGTCGTATTGGACACACGAGACACCGGCTGTGTACGATAAGTGGAGCCGACTCAGGGTCTCATTTACAGAACTTGTTACACGGCATCCTGACCTGGATCTCGATCACATCGACAAAATACAGGTTCAAGTAGCGTGGCCCGGCACGTACTATATAGACAAAATCGAAGCGGTCGGCTCAATGCCCGAGTGGGACAATAGTCTGTTGAGAGACGGCGTGCTCAAGTGGGGGACGGATCATCCATTGGATCAGTACCACCTCCAGGAGAACACTGTCACAGGGGATCTGAAAGACGGCAACTGGGTGGACGTGTACACGGGAACCAGTACTGTCTACACGATTCCACACATTTCGCGAGTCTGGTACCGCGTTCGCGCCGAGGACGTGATCAGTGGTGACAACGAGGTGCCGTTCATATCTGCCTGGAGCGACCCGCTGGAATACAATCCACCGGCGGTCTTGATCGACAAATCCACCCTGATGGCAAGCCAGACGTTGACGTGGACACAACTTGCGCACGCGACGGCGTACACGGTGGAAAGTGCGCCCAGTTCCAACGGGCCGTGGACGACATTCTATACCGGCGACTATCCCACAGCCTCTCTCGCGGCCTCTGACTCCACGTGGTACCGGGTTCGCGCCGGGAGGGGGGCAGAGGCGAGTGATTGGAGTCCGCCGCAGTGGAAACCGATCTCGGTTGCGCAGGACATCCTCCGCACCTACGGAACCACGATCCGCAGAGGGCCTACTGACGAGATTGGAGAGGTGGTGCGTTTGCGGGGCGTCAACCTGGGGGACTATTTGCTGATCGAGCCTTGGCTCAGTGGTTGGGGTCCCGATAATATCACATCCACAGAAACAGTGACAGAAACTGACTATTACACGATCCGCAGCGTGCTCGAGAGCCGCTTTGGGGCCAGCGGTCGAGATGCTCTGTTGCAGACCTATCGGGATAGTTATCTGACCGACGCGGATTTTGACATCTTGATGCGTATGGGGGTGAGCCTGGTCCGCTTGCCGTTCTACTATGGGGAATTACAGGATGATGATGGCAGCTTGTTGATCGACGGAGGC
>JAAEPW010000565.1 GCA_024232355.1 Chloroflexota bacterium
TCTTGATGGTCAATTGTTGGAGGTTTATTCACTGAATGCATCCTCGCTGGAACACGCTCGTCAGCGAATCCAACTACCTCCCGACTCGTTCAACGAGTCCCCCGGCGACAATCACTCGATCAATCTGAGCCTGAATGCCACATTTTTGTGCAATATGCCTCACAAAGCCCAATTGATCGTTCATCCTGAATCGCAACTCGTATTAAATCATAGCTTGCTTCTCCCCACGCTGGACCTGGCCAATTACCCACGTCCTTTTTACCAACGGTCTTTTGATCCGGATCAAGTGCGTTTTGTCTTGCCGGAGAATCCTTCCGAGACAGAGATGCGCGTAGCTGCCAGTGTCGCGGCCAGATTGGGGGATTTGTCCAGCGGATTAATTATAAGCGCTAGCACTGACGTGGATTGGCTGCAAACGGTAGATGATGATCGTTCCACTTCTGAACATCTATTTGTGATTGGTCAGCCAGATCGTAATCAATTGATCCCAAGGCTCAATGACGACGGGGCTTTGCCCGTATCGATACAGCGTAGAGAGATGGCCTTGTATACTCAAGGTCCAAGCGCCGTTATGCCTGGGGACACATTTAATTACACAGTGACTATTACAAACACCGCTTCTGCTGTCGGGACATCCCTGATTCTCATTGATCAGTTACCGTACCAGACCGAACTGCTACAGTGTCGTCCTTTGTGCACCCAGGCAGGCGAGAATGAGGTACATTGGCAAGTGCCATCGCTGTCGCCGGATGAGGCAAATTCTTTTTACGTGACGTTGCAACTCAGCGACACAGTCCCGGCTTTTGCCCATACCTATGCCCTGGAGAATATGGCCATCCTGGCTGACGAGGACGGTACGCTTCTGAATGCCAGTTCTTTGACTATGATGCTCGGTGACACGCAAAGAGATGAAACACAGATCATATCTTCCAATCAGGATGACTACTTTTTCGTCCAAGATGGGCAACCCATACCGGAAAAAGACGGCATTTTGCAAGAGATCACCTCGCCCTGGGATCCAGCAAAGGTCATTTTGTTGATCACGGGGGAGAGCGATGCGGCTGTCTACAAGGCTGGTCAGGCGTTGGGTTTGGGAAACCATTTTCCAGCCATGACAGGCCAGGTGGCCCAGGTACGAGATATTCAACCCTCCCCGCCGGTGACGGTGACTCCCGATGTTGACTATGCCTTGGCCGACCTGGGATACACGGACAAGATCGTTTACGGCGCGTACAACCAAGAGGTCGAATACTGGTTCTCAGTTCCTGTGGATTGGCAACTTGCCGACAACGCTAATTTCCGTTTGTTCTTTAACCATACCGAGATCATTGACCCAGATGCCTCAACGTTAACAGTTTTCCTTAATCGTGCTCCACTTGCCAGTGTGGCTCTCGATGAAGACAATGCGAATAGTGGAGAACTAGAGTTCAGTTTACCAAGTTCTCACATAAGATATGGAACTAGCAATTTACTTTCCATTCAAGTTTGGATGCAAACAGATGAAGCTGAATGCGATCGCATAGACGCCGAGCAAATATGGCTGAGTATTTCCAAGGATTCCTCGTTCCATCTGAGTCATTATGAGCAAGCCGTTAGCATACTGAATTTGAGCTATTTTCCACTTCCATTCGACTCGCGGCCCAACCTGGATGACGTCCTCTTTGTGCTGCCCGCGTCTCTGCAAGGATCTGAATCAGGCAACCTGCTGCGTCTGGCAGCCGCCCTGGGCAATGCAACAAATGGAACTGGATTTAGCCCGTCGGTGTCTTTGGGAACAGAGGCATTGAACGACGAGATTTTGAGTCAGTACCATATCATTGTTCTTGGCCGTCCTACTAGTAATCCTTTTTTCCAGCAGATCAACTCTTTGCTGCCCCAGCCTTTTGTACCTGGCAGTGACCAGGTGATGCCCCAGGTCGGCGAAGTACGTTTGCGACTGGCGTCCGGCACTTCTTTGGGGTTCATCCAAGAGATACCATCACCCTGGAACGAGCACAAGGCACTTTTGGCTGTCACCGGCACGACGGACGAAGGGGTCACGTGGGCAACAGAAGCCCTGATGCGACAAACACGGCAGTTGGGGGGAAACCTGGTCCTGGTCCGTGACGGAGGAGAGGAGATTCAAGCCCTTGATACCCGTAGTTTGACGCCAAGTGGTCTGGTCACAGCATTGAGCACGGCAGTGCCAGAGTTAACACCGGAAGCTGTGCTCACTCCAACTTTGGAAGTCGAAACAACTGATACCGAGATGCCTGTTCAGCCAACTCCGCTTCCTGGCGCATCAGGGGACCAGAACGGATTACCGACCTGGGTATTGGCAGTGGTCGCGGGTACTGTTGCAGTTGTAGTTACTATTTTTGCCATAGTCCTATGGCGATCCAGGCGACGATAAAGAAATGGGTGGGGGACATCAATGGATACCGTCAAAGTTGCCTATATTCTGCTGCGATTTCCTTATCTAACTGAAACATTTATAGCCGAAGAAATACGCGAGATTCAACAGCAGGGAGTCACGATTCAACTGTTTTCTTTGCTGTCCTCTCCGCCGGGACCGGTGCATCCCACGTCGAAAAAATTGGCAAAACAGGTACATTATGCTCTTCAGGTCTATGACCCAAGACTGTGGTTGGCGCAACTCTACTTTATGGTCAAAGCGCCACGGCGGTATTGCAA
>JAAEPW010000566.1 GCA_024232355.1 Chloroflexota bacterium
GAGGGGGGTATCATCAGTCGGGTACGGGCCGCGGTGGCAACACTTGCTGACTTTGCGGCCAGGAAGGCCACTTTGCGCGTGTATGCGACAGTAACAGGACTGTTCCGTATAACCGTACCTGTCGCAAGTGTGGCCAAGAAGGACACTGGGCGCGCAGCTGCACGCAACCCAACACGAGCGGGCGTGGAGGCTACAGTCGTGGTGGCGGTAATGGCGGTGGGCGTGGCACTCAAAGCTACTACCCCAGTCAGCCGCAACAGAGATGCACCCCGACTTGTTACAATTGTGGACAGTTGGGTCATTATGCCAATGAGTGTGTTAACCCTCAAAATTCTTTTCAGGGTGGACCCAGCCGAAATGGAGCGGTGGAAAATCGGTGCGGAATCTGTCATCAGAACACGCATCTGTCGATCAACTGTCCAAGTCAGCCCCCGCCGCAGCAGCAACTATGGGTAGCATCACCTGCACCGGTTGCAATGGCGGTTGCAACGGCAGCGCCGGCGCCCCCGGGGCCCCAGCAAGGAACTGTGCACTGTTTGCAGAACCCTGATTCAGTCCCTGGCATGGCGCCGGGATTGATCCATGAGCAGTGCAATATCGAAGGGGTCAACGTTCGGGCCATTGCAGATTGCGGTGCAGCCGCGTCTGTAGTCACACGGGAATTCGCCTATGCCGTCTGTCAGTCAGGGGATGCAGTTTGGCGTGAAGGGGCGTCCGAATTGCTCAGTCTGCATGGATTTGGCGGCATCAAAGTGCCGCTGTGCGAAACGTATTTCGCTGCTCAAGTGAATGCGTTCGATACGGTGTTCGAGCAAGTCTTCTTCGTTGTTGACAAGGCGGTGCATTTCGCTTTGTTGGGTTTGCCGGCTCTGATGGCTGCCCGCGTTCGACTGTTGACTGTCACGGGGCGAGATGTGATGCCGGATTTCAACAAGATGCTTACGCTAAGTGTCTCCAAACATAGCTGCGAAGCCGCCGAGTCGCTCAATAACTTGGCCGACCTGATGCGTCAAGAAACTGATCCTCTGGACCCGCAGATAGCACGGCAGAATTTGCAGTTGGGAGAATTCGGTCCGCAAATCAACTTGCTGACTGAATTGATTCAGGAGGAACAGCCACCGGAAGCGGCACCTGAGTTGCCGTTCGAGCAAGAAGATGAAGACGAAGGGCCGCCCGGATTAGAGCCGATTCCCGATGAGGAATGGCTCCCCATGGATGAACCTGAAGACAGACTTCTCGGATGGCCAGGGTGGAAGTTCGCTTCTTACCAGCAAAGCAATCAGCCACCAGGACTGTTCACTCCGGAACAATGGGCGAACATTCGCCACACCGAACTGATTGACTGCCTCAGGCTTGGTGGCATGGCAAACAGAAATCGAGACGTTCAGGCTGATGTGCAATGGCAAAACACCTATCAGTCACATCAGCTGAACAGGCAAGTGACCGAAGAGACCTGTGACGGGGAGTCGGAGTCGGACGATCCGGATGAGCCACTGGGCTTGTTTGGATTGCATGTTTCAGACCCATGTATGGTGACGACTCGGAAATGCACCTTATGGCCGCACACCCGGACATATGTCGAGTGCAATGTGGTCTGCCCTGACGCAGACGAAGGCGATCTGTATTTGTGCGAAGCGTTGTCCGACAAGGAGTGGCTCACAGCTGAAGGAGTGATCGAAGTCACTTTCCCTCAAACCAGGTGGGCGCACATTGATAAGGATACGGAGCGCGAGTTTCTTTTAGAAGCGGGGACGGAGATCGGAA
>JAAEPW010000567.1 GCA_024232355.1 Chloroflexota bacterium
CACATGTAGGCTCCATCCGCCTTTGTGATGCATATTGGGAACGGGTAGTTAAAGGCCAGGTTGTGTTGGACGCCTCCGGGAATGAGTTGTTTGGCCTCGTCCGTCAGCGCCTTGGATTGTGTGCAGCGAGTCTCAAAGTAGCCGAGATATTCTTCCATTCGCTCGCGCCGGATGGGCCGCATCGGCAACTTTGTCAGGCTGTCAAATTTTGCCAGGATTTCGTCCGTGTCAGGCCAGTGTGAGATTGCATATTCCTGGGTGCTTGCCATTTTGTGCTCTCCTTTGTTTGGATCAATGATCTATGAATGTGAGTCTCTGGGAGTTTACATGGATGACGTATCGGATTCCCGAACTTGCGTTTTTTTGCCACAATGGCCCCAACAAGTTGGGGGATCCAATCCATGAGTATGCGAATCACTCGTGGTGGCTCGTGTGTAACCTTCGATGGCCTTCTGGCAACCAGAGACAGCCGCAGCCAGGGGGGCGTGATCCAGCCGGGAGCGAATCGCGACGTATTGAACGGCGTTTATTCGGGTTGGGCAGCGCCAAAGATGGCTCCGCCGATGGCTCCCATCCCCGCACCGGTAGCTAGACCCGTCAGGCAGCACATACCGCCAATGATGGCTGCGCCGCCCATGCCGGAGAATATGGCAAACATTTC
>JAAEPW010000568.1 GCA_024232355.1 Chloroflexota bacterium
CCAACCATTTCAACATCTTCCGTACCCGCCGCTTTTTCAGGCGGTGATGTTTCAGCTTCCATAAATACTTTGGGCAGATCCACTGGCGCCTTGAGCGGATCCGGCTGTGGCGTCAGTGGCAACGTTGGTACTGGTGACTGCACTTGGTCAGGCGACGTGGCCACACGTAGGGACGGTGACTCTGCAGGAACCTGATCCTCAGTATCATCCAATACCCTCTGCACCACCTCTATTTCCTCCGGACTGGGCGTCCCAATCCCGGATGCGGCCGAAGCCGTTCTGGGCAGCGCTGTGGCCGGGCGTGCAGCAGCTTCCATTTTCTTCTTTTCTTCTCCCCTCTGTTCAGCAATCCTGACTGTGTCAAGGAGCTTTTGAACATTCGGACTCAATGATAGTTCCTTCGCCTGCTCACCAGCAGATGGTGGCGGCGTTTTATGAATTCCCTGTTGTCCCAGCGACGCCGATCCTGCCTTACTAGACAGTGGCGATGGTGGCTGTTGGCCAGCTCCGCTTCCAGTAGCAGGCGGCTGTGATGTCATAGACGACGAAACTAAGGGCGGCAACATGGCCAGCACCTCTTGCATCTTTTCGTC
>JAAEPW010000569.1 GCA_024232355.1 Chloroflexota bacterium
AAGCAACTTTTGATGGACAAAAGCGCTTGGGGATTAAAATTCGTTGTCAAACCTTCGCAAGGATCCTATAGGAGATCAAACATCATGCGATTGACAAAACTGCGCCAAAAGTTGAGTGACGAAAATCTGGACGCGATCCTGATCACCAATGCGGCCAATCGTCGCTATATGAGCGGCTTTACCGGGTCGGCGGGCACGCTCGTTATCTCGCAGGACCACGCGCTGTTGGCGGTCGATTTTCGTTACTATGAGCACGTGGAAAAGCAAGCGCCTGATTTCGAGTTGGCCTGCGTCGAGACCAATTTTGGCGATTTGCTGCCAGACCTGGTCGGCAAGGTAAAATGCCAGCGACTGGGCTTTGAGAGTGAGAACGTGACGTTCGCGCTGCACCAACAACTGAGCAAGGCACTTGCCGACGGTGTGGAATTGGTGCCGACAACGGGTATCGTGGAAGAGATACGGGCGGAGAAGGATGAGGGCGAGATCGTCAGCATCCAGCGGGCAATCGACCTGACCGATGCTGCCTACGCCCACATCGCCGGG
>JAAEPW010000570.1 GCA_024232355.1 Chloroflexota bacterium
CAAAAGGCAATGGGAAACGGGATTGCCTCTGAAGCATGCGTGTTACTGGCTGGGACTTTTGGAATCGCAGGTTGTGGAATTGGTACAACTAGGCTCCTTGACCGTCGAGTGTGGATTGGATAGCCCAGATTGTGCTGACTGGGTTCTCAATTGGCAATCCGTCAAGGCGTTCTTTGATGGGGTTGCCGGTCAGCTCACGCAGTATCAAGGTTGGCTTCACAAGATTGCCTCCTTGAACCAGACAGTCTACTGGACCTCACTCGCTGGAATAGATAGTGCCATGCTACTCAAGAGTGTAGCTGATGGAATCTTGACCGGCTACAAACGTGAGCCAACCATTCACAGTCTCGCCCATGTTTGTTTTCTAGACGCAAAACCTTTTGCCTTGGTTGAAACCATATACGCGCAGCGAGGTTGGATTTCGACTTGCACCTTGGCAAAAAAAACGGGGATTGACACCCAAGTCGTCGAAGAGTGGGTGAGCGCTGGCCTGATCGAACCTGTGGCCAAGTTCGTCTATGACAAGTTATTTGACTTGCAGGAAATCGAACAACTTGCTGCTGAGTATTTGTCAAAGGGATAGGACAGTCTCGTTATCTTTGGCTCTAGGACAGTCTCATTATCTTTGTCCCAAAGGCATCACCTAGGGCAGTCTCACTATCTTTGGACGCTAGTCTCATTATCTTTGACGCTCAGTCTCATTATCTTTAGCGCCAGTCTCATTATCTTTGATTTCCTACAGCACATCCTCGCTCGAGCGCAAAAGTACACCTTCGCTTTCCCCCTGGCCCATTCCAGGGTACAATACATCGTGTAAAACTAAGGAGACTCCCAATGCCCCACTCAACAGCAAATCGCACCGCCCTATACGCCCACGTTGCCCTCAACGCACAAACCGAGGACAGCACCATCGCTGCCCAACTGACCTCAATGCGCGAATACGCAGCCCAACGAGGTTGGACCATCACCGCCGAGTTCACAGACACCCACACCAACACCCGTTCCAACCTCCAA
>JAAEPW010000571.1 GCA_024232355.1 Chloroflexota bacterium
AAATACTCATAACACAAAAGACGAGTCTACCCACCCCAAGTCACCTCATCCACCACACCCACAACCACCGCCCGAATCGTCTCGGGATCCAAACCCAAAATCTACCGCGCCCCGTTGCCCTCGTCAATCGCCAGCACCATAGTCAGCGCAGAAAGGTTATGGCGCTACAACCTCCACGGCCATTTCTGCGCACTGTTCCAGATGATAATCATTGGTCAGAAACAAGTCACAACCACCGTTAATGGCCGCGGCCAGGTGAATAGCATCGGGAGTTTTGAAACCATAACGGGCACACAACTCTGTCGCCAGGTCAAGGACCGGACGAGTCAAAGGAAGCACCTCAGAGATGATGCCGCTAAAGTAACTGTCAAAGGCGGTCAAGAGAGCTGCTTCTCTATCGCGAATGGGTTTCACCCGGCACTCTAACCGTGAAAGTTCGCTGCACACCTGAGTCGTGTCTGATGCAGACAGACGCGTCGCCAAGGTTGAGGCATAGGGAGCAATGTTTTCGACCAAGTAAATCAGAGGAGCCGAGTCGAGATAAATGCGCACCACTATACCCCCCAACTCTCACGTTCGGCCTGGATTTGCGCGTCAACCTGCTCCCTGGTGCGAGGGCGATAGCCACTGGCGCGTAGGGCCTGGTGAATCGTCTCCAGCTTGGCGCGGAATGGCGCTTTGGATTTGGGCGACGGCAATGCCACAACCGTCACTCGTACACGGCCGATGGGTAAAGGAGCCGGTTGATCCAATACAACCGTCCGTTCATTGGACAGATCGCCGGATACAGTATAGTACTCGAGCATTTCTCAACCTCCTTGCCACGCGAAAACGAATCAAGGACTTATGCACAGCCATCACACAATCCATAAACTGCGCCGGATACTGCTATTGTACTGTTATTTGGAGTTTAAGGCAAAATACAAAGCGGAGGAGCCAACAGATAAAGACAAATTCAGCCCATCATGACCCGGAAAGCATAGTCCATACTCGTGATGCAAAAGACGACCCTACCCACCCAACGACACCTCATCCACCACACCCACAACCACCGCCCGAATCGCGCCGGGATCCAAACCCAAAATCTGCCGCGCCCCATTCCCCTCGTCCAACACCAACACCGTATCACCCGGACCCGCCTGCACCACGTCTACCG
>JAAEPW010000572.1 GCA_024232355.1 Chloroflexota bacterium
AGATTGCGGGTTAACCAGATACGGGATGGGCGTGCCATTGCCCGTTGGCTTGGTCAGAGCAAACGTAGCTGCATCCTCCTTCAGTTCGCATTTGCTTTGCTCTATCTCTCGGCGAGAATCGCAATGTGTCTGTTCAGTCGGGCGATACCCCAGCACCATAGACATGGGCGGGGTCATCACAAAAGTACTGCGTGGCGGTCTGCCAAGGTTGGGCTCCTTGGCTTGGCGGCGATCTCCAGCACGAACCAAGGGCGCTCATCCCGACTCCATGGCCTGTCGTTTGGCAGTGTGTCCAATGGGCGGTTGACTAGGAGACATATGGATTGGAACATCAGTTTTTGATTTAGCTCCTGGACTATGTGTCGGCGTCGGCTGCTGCGGGTATTGGAAAGTAGGAATACCCAGCAGTGCAAACGTCATCGTTCGCTGTCCAGACTGACTGCCTCGTCGCTGACTGCATGGTTTGCGGCTGCGACAGTGTGGATCACGTCTAGGAGTAGAGGTACTCTCATGCTGACTGCTCGACTCACTATCAGAGCGGCATCGCAGAGGACCAGCAGCTGGACGATTCCAAGGTCCAATAGCCGGTGGCGGCCATCACTTCCTGCTTTCTTCACCGGCCGATCCAGCAATCGATTCAACATCTGACCCTCAT
>JAAEPW010000573.1 GCA_024232355.1 Chloroflexota bacterium
CCAGCCGCGACGGGGGCCTGACGGCCCATTTTGAGCACACGATAGCCATCGTCAATGGCGATGCTCAGATTTTGACGCAACTTTGATGTTTTAGAGGAAGGAAGAGATGAAAGTATCGGCATCGGTTAAACGGCGCTGCCCCAAGTGCAAGATTGTTCGTCGTCGGGGCAAGGTGCGCGTGATTTGTGAGAACCCCAAGCACAAACAGGTGCAGGGCTAGGGCTTTTTAAAGGAGGGCTGGATGGCACGTATTGCAGGGGTAGACTTGCCCCGAAACAAGCGCGTTGAAGTTAGTCTAACGTATATTTATGGCATCGGCCGGACCACCAGCAATGGGATTCTAAGACAAGCCCAGATTGACCCCAACAAGCGGGTCAGGGACCTGGCCGAATCTGAGGTTGCGGCGCTGCGTGAGATCATTGATCGCAATTTGCGGGTCGAAGGCGACCTGCGCCGCGAAGTTCAGATGAATATCAAGCGTTTGATGGAGATTGGTTGTTATCGGGGGCTGCGCCACCGGCGCAATCTGCCCGTTCACGGGCAGCGAACCAGGACCAACGCTCGCACCAAGCGTGGACCCAAAAAGACGGTGCCGGGGCGTGGCCGTCGGCGCGGGGCTAAAAAGAAATAGTACGGAGGAAACGTTTATGGGACGCAGGCGGAGTCGAACGTCGCGCAAGGCGCGCAAGAATATACCGTATGGACAGGCTCACATCTTTGCAACATTCAACAATACTATTGTGACGCTTACGGATCGTCAGGGCAACACGATAGCCTGGGCCAGTGCTGGTACGGCTGGTTTCAAGGGGTCGCGCAAGAGCACCCCTTATGCCGCGCGTCTGGCGGGTCAACAAGCGGCCAAAGCGGCCATGGACAATGGGATGGTCGAGGCGGACGTCTTTGTAAAAGGACCCGGACCTGGTCGTGAGGCAGCGATTCGTTCGTTGCAGGCCAGTGGGCTAAAGGTGCGTTCGATCACTGATGTGACGCCCATTCCGCACAACGGCTGTCGCCCGCCCAAGAAACGCCGCGTATAGTATTTACAATTTGGATTCGGAGACAAGATGGCAAGATATACAGGACCTGTGTGCAAATTATGTCGTCGTGAAGGGGACAAGCTTTTCCTCAAGGGATCGCG
>JAAEPW010000574.1 GCA_024232355.1 Chloroflexota bacterium
GGCACGCTCGCCTTTGGGGGCATCATCGACCACACCGGCGGCGCATTGATCTGTAAGGGTGACCCGGCCCTCAACCGCATCAACAAGTACATCCCCCAACTGCCCAGCTCCGAGTTCAAGGGGGAGACGTTGTATCTGCGCATCAAACGGGGGGATGGATACCAGATTTTCTCGCCCTACTTTGTCCCCACGTTGGACCCCTACGACCGCTACGAATGCCACGTCGGGTTGGGCTATACGCGCATCGTCTCTGAATTCTACGGGATTCGGACAGATGTCACAATTTTTGTCCCAACTGGCGACAGCCGAGTGATCCGGGACATCCAAATCACCAATGTCTCCGACCAGGTCTTGGAGATCGACGCTATTCCCGTGGTCGAGTACACCCACTTTGACGCTCTCAAGCAGTTCGTCAACGCCGACTGGGTGCCACAGACGATGCAGAGCAAAGCGTATCTCGAGGCGGATGGTTTGCTGATCTTGGCGCAGTATGCGTTCATGCGCAAGGAAACTCACGTCAACATGTTTACCTCGAACCATCCCGTCTCCTCTTTCGAGTCGGACCGCAAGCGGTTTTTGGGAGATAACGAATACGGCACCTGGGCAAACCCGCTCAGTCTACAACAGAACGAACTCGGCAACTATGAAGCCTTGCGCGGAGACAACATCGCCGCACTGCTCCATCACCTGGGCGTTGTCCAGCCCGGCGAGACCGTCCGGCTGATCACTCAACTGACGCAGGCTAAAAGCGTCGAAAAGGCCCTGCCCTCGATCCGGCGCTACCAGGACCCGGCAGAAGTGGAACAAGCATTCCGGGAACTGGCCGACTTTTGGGACACCTATCTGTCTAAACTCCAGGTCGATACCCCCGACACCGCCGTCAACAGCTTGCTCAATATCCACAATCCACGGCAGTGCCACACCACCAAGAATTGGTCCCGCTATCTGTCTCTCTACCAGCTTGGTCTGGGCACGCGCGGCATCGGCTTTCGGGATAGCTCTCAGGATGTGATGGGCGTCCTAGCCCAGATGCCGAAAGAGGCCAAGGCGTTGATTCAACAGCTTTTGCACGTCCAAAAGCGGAATGGCTCGGCGATGCACCAGTTCAACCCGCTCACTATGATCGGTAGTTTGGGCGAGGCCGCCAATGATAACGAGGAAAATCCCCTCCAATGCTACGGCGACGATCACCTCTGGGCCGTGCTCGCCGTCACCGCCTACCTCAAGGAGACCGGAGACCTAGCCTTCTTGGATGAGGTGATTCCTTACTATGACAAGGACAAGGATGAATGCCCCATCGAATCCGGCACCGTGCTCGACCACCTGCACCGGGCTATCGAGTTTACCTACGCTAAAATTGGCACTCATTGGCTGCCGCTGTTGGGCTTTGCCGATTGGAACGACACCGTCAATCTGCGGGCGGGCGCCGAGTCGCTGTTCATCGCCAACCAGTACGGCAAGGCGCTGTTGGAGATGATCGCCCTGGCCCAGCATCTGGGCGACTCTGAGATAGCGGCCCGGTACGCTGCTTATTATGAGGCGATGAAAAAGACGGTGAACCAACAAGCCTGGGACGGTGCGTGGTATGTGCGCTATTTCGATGCCGATGGCAGCCCCATCGGCTTGCGTGCCAACACCGAGGGGCAGATCTATACCAACGGGCAGTCGTGGCCCGTCATCTCTGGTTTTGCGCCGCCGGACCGCGCCCAAGCTGCCCTCGACTCTGTCTACGAGCGGCTCAACACCAGCAAGGGTATCAAGCTCAGCGCTCCCGGCTACGACGGTTTTGACTCGGCCAAGGGCGGCGTCACCACCTACCCGCCCGGTGCCAAGGAGAACGGCGGCATATTCCTCCATTCCAACCCGTGGGTCATCATCGCCGAGACCATCGTCGGGAACGGCGACCGGGCTTTTGAATATTACGACCAGATCAACCCGGCGGCCAGAAACGATGCCATCGACGAGTTCGAGTGTGAACCGTATGTTTATCCCCAGAACATCCTGGGCGACGAGCATCCCCAGTTCGGGTTGGCGCGCAACAGTTGGCTCTCTGGTACTGCCTCTTGGGCCTACCAGGCGGGCACTCAATACATCCTCGGCATCCGCCCGACCTACGATGGGCTAGAGATCGACCCGTGCATCCCCAGCCGGTGGGACGGTTTCAAGGCCACCCGGGAGTTCAGGGGGGCGGTCTACCAGATCGAGGTCCAGAACCCCGATCACGTCTGCAAGGGTGTGCGCTCGGTCAGAGTGGATGGAAGAGAGATCGAAGGGAACGTGATGCCTGTTTTTGGAGATGGAAAGACGCATCGGGTAGATGTAGTGATGGGGTAAAAGCAGGAGCGGATGAACATTTGGTGATATCAGCCGACTAGCAAAAGTAAAACAAAACGGGACACCAGACGGTGTCCCGTTTTCTCTATTTCCTCCATACTCATTCCGTATTGCCCAACACGCGCACTACTTCTTCCAATTGCTCGATGATGGGAATGTTCTGCGGGCACTTGGGCTCACATTCGCCACACTGGATACATAACTCGGCTTTGAGTCCCTTGATCCATTCGACGTTCTTTACTCCCAGGTCGGCGTAGGCCTGGCGCGCAAACTCTTTCAGGCCATAAACGCGGTAATAGTTCATATACTCGAAATTCTTGGGAATATTGACGTCATTGGGGCAGGGCATGCAATAGTTGCAGGCGGTGCAGTAGAGGTCGGCCAGCTTTTTGGTCTCGTCGAGGGCGGCCACGATTTGGGTGCGTTCTGCGTCGTCGAGCGGTTCTGTACGGTTGGCGGTAGCGACGTTTTGCTCAACCATCTCGACCGTCTCCATCCCGGATATGGCACAACTCACGCCAGGATGGCTAAACACAAAGCGCAGCGCGATCTCGGGGTTGCTCTTGATACCGCCAGGTACCATTTTGGCGATGTCGGGCGAGAATCCGGACAACCGCCCGCCGCCGACCGGCCCCATAATGACCACGCCGAGCCCTTTTTCGTGGGCGTGGTGGATGCCCTGTTCGTTGGCCCGGTCGAGCAAATTGTACTGGACCGTCATGCTCTCAAAGTGGCCCGTGTTGATCAGCCGTTCCAGCGCCTCGGGTGTGTCGTGGAAGGAAAAGGAGATGTGCCGGATCAATCCCTCTTCCTTGGCCTTGCGCGCCTCGTCCAGAGGCCCTCCAGGGGCAATGATGAATTCCTCGTATTTTTTCCAGTTGATGCCCCACATGTGGTAAAAATCAATGTACTCAACGTCCAGTTTGCGCAGACTGGTCTCCAAATGTTCTCGATAATGTGCGCCGTCAGCGTCGTCGATGGGGCACTTGGTGGAGAGGATGATGTCGTCGCGCCAAGGTTTGATCGCTTTGCCCAGCACGATTTCACTTTCGTTCTTGCAATAGTAGGGGGCCGTGTCGAAATAGGTGATGCCCAGTTCATAGGCCCGTTGGATGACGGGGATCGCTTTTTCCTCGTCAATGTGCTCTCCGTCGGGCGTCATTGGCAGGCGCATCGCGCCAAAGCCTAGGGCAGAGATTTTTTTTCCAGTGTTGCCAAAAGATTGGTATTCCATTTGTTTTTCTCCCTTGATTGATGGATTCTTTTTCCAGTATACCATAAGGCACTGTACGGAACAACGTTCAAATCATATCTCACTCGACTTTTGCCCAAAGTGTGCTACAATCTTCCCTCGTTGTCAAAAAATTTGAGTGAAAGGACAGAAACTGTGAAAAAAATACTACTTTTTGTGATATTGCTGGTGGCGATGGCATTGGTTGCTTGTAGCCCGCTTCCCACCCCTCCCCCAGTAACAGACACCCCCGAGCCTACTGCAACTCCGATTCCCCAGCCAATAGACAATACCCCGCCAGGCGATCTGGTTGAACCGGGGGGCATTGAGATCGCCTTGGGCCTAATCACCATCCCCGACCAAGAGATCATCGCTCGGGTCGATGGGGAAGATATATCTACGGCTGCCTATCAAGAAGAGTTGGAGCGCGCTCTTTATTCCATCAGCGAGCAATATATGGTGGATTGGAACGACCCGGAGAGCCAGTCATTTCTGCCTGATGTGCAAGAGCAGGTGATGGAACAGATCATTGAACGCACCTTGCTGCACCAGTTGGCTGACCAAGAAGAAATCACCTTTACCCCGGAAGAAGTTGAGGCCGAGATCGCGTTGATACAGGAGCAGGTTCTGGCAGATGAGAACATCCCCGATTGGGCCAGTTTTCTTGCGATGAACAATCTCACCGATGAAGACGTTTATGGGTTGATCTCTGACGACATGTTGATGGAGGCTCTGATCGAACGTCACAGCAGTCCTCCCGTCGCGGAGCAAGTGCACGCAGTCCACATCCTGGTCGAAACCGAGGAGACGGGCCAAGAGGTGCTGGACAAGCTGGCTGAGGGCGAGGACTTTGGTGCTCTGGCTGCCGAGTACTCGACGGACCCTGGAAGCAAGGATCAAGGGGGCGATCTGGGCTGGTTCCCCCGGGGAATGATGGTCCCTCCGTTCGAAGAGGCAGCATTTTCCCTAGAACCAGGCGAGACCAGCGGTTTGGTGCAGTCTGACTTTGGCTATCACATCATTCACGTGGTAGAAAAGGGAGAGCGCGAGATGGACCCCGCTCTTGCTGCACAATCACAACAGCAAGAGTTCCAGACTTGGTTTGAAGCTCAGAAAGCAGAGATGAATATCGAGCGATTGTTCACCTTTGCGACTTCTGAATAGGATTATCTGGTTGTACTAGTTTGACGCGGGTGATCGCCCGCAATGCTCGCGCCGGACGTGATGTCCGGCGCGAGTTTTTGGTTATCACAGTTTTCCAGACCTCTTATCCTCATTCCAAATTGTTCGCTATACATTGTTCATCAGAGATATGTAATCGTGGTTTCCATACCGCGCGCTATGGAGAGCGCGACTAGAGCTGCAAAGCTTTCTTGTATACTCTGCCAACGACCAAACACTTGAACCTGGCAATGATAAATGATACAATGGTAGCGATTGGAAAGAACGAGTGGGGCGGAAGCGAATGACACCCAACAGGAGCAAGAGCAACGCAGATTGGCTGGCGGACCTCGGGAACGGCGAGGCCCAGGCCGAGGCCCTGGCCGACCTGCGGGAATATCTACTGCGAGCTGTCTTTGTTTATCTGAGCCGGCACCGCGCGGACCTGGCCGACCTGGACCGGCGCGAGTTGGAGCACTTGGCCGAGGATTCGGTCCAGGAAGCACTGCTGCAAATCCTTGCTAAATTGGATACCTTTCGGGGAGAGAGCAAGTTTACCACCTGGGCGTATCGTTTTGTCATCAACGTTGCCGCTGGCGAGTTGCGCTTGCATCGCTGGCGCACGCTGTCTATAGAGACACTGGTCAGCGAACACGAGGTTCCCCTGTTCACTTTTCTCAGCGACCAAGAAATGCCTGACCCCGAGACAGTGGCGGCACGCAATCAAATTCTGAACGTTATTCACCAAGTAATCAACGAGGATCTGACCGAGCGTCAGCGTTTCGCGTTAGTCAACGTTCACCTTCGTGGTGTACCGATGGCCGACGTCGCCCGGCACCTCGATTCTACTCCCAATACGATCTATAAACTCATCCACGATGCCCGCAAAAAGCTTAAAGAGGGCTTGCGCCGACGCCGCTACAGCGAGGCCGATGTGTTGGCGATCTTTGGTGATATGTGAAAAACTCGGACGTAAACATTCGGTAGTGTTCAAACCGAACGAATGTGCTAGGGTTTCATACTGGACACTTTTTGCTCAAACATTGGACACTCAACCAGACACTTTTGATATCCAATGGGAGTCATCTGAAGCAAGTTTAGGGCCCTGAAAGGTTAAGAATGA
>JAAEPW010000575.1 GCA_024232355.1 Chloroflexota bacterium
ACCTATGCCTCCATCGGGACAGCAGTGAGCGCATAAAACTGTCGATGATTCCGTAATACACCCAACGGGTCATCGAGTGCAGCTCTCTGTCCAGCACCTTGCACGCCGAGTGATTGCCGAACCACAGAGGCCAGCGGCAGATTTCGCAGCGCGCAAGATGCTTTCGAGTGTGGTTGGGTTGCTTCACTCTTCGACGGTCACCGTGACCCGCACACGGCCAGGCATACTGCCGCCGTTGAGCTTGCGTAGTGCCCATTGTTGCACATAGAGTGTGCCGATGACGGGTGGGCCATCGCTGGCCTTTTCTTTGTAGCGCCGCGTGTTCTTTGTGTCCTTTTCGACGGTGAACGCGAGTTCCAATTTTTTGTCTTGCATTTTAGCTTTTCTCCTTGGTTTCTAATGGTTCTGTTTGTGGCTCCCAGGATTGCACCGGGATATCGTGACCTTGGGTGCGCATATTGTGGACCAACTTTATGATGAACGCGTGGTGTGCGGCGTGTACTTTTTCGGTATTCGTAAATCTGTCGCCACGTTGCTGGAATGAGGCCTCGATGACCGTTTCCCAAATTGGGCTTGCGACAAAGGTCGTCAGGTTGTCCATAACCTCATCGTATATCTCGTCACTGATTGCCAGTCCCGCTGTCTCGCTCAGGAATTCCAGGGCTACGGCCAGAGTCGGCACGGGGTTGTATATTGTGTGCAAGCTCAAGGTTAACTTGGTGCTTGCATCCAGGGGGGTGTCGGTCTCGATTGCAAATTCTTCCGGTACGTAAGGTATTACTATTTTCATTGTGCTTCTCCTTTATCGATTCTCTGGGTTACGTGAACAATTCAAGCTGACCCGCGTCTGCCTGCCGCTGACGTCTCGTCTGGGCGGCGTGCGCGGCGTGGAGCTTGGCATCGTAGGTCAGGTGGCATCTCACTTGTCCTGTATGACAAGTACAGGGCTGGCACATCGCCTGCAGGTTGGTGGGATCGTTGTTACCCGTGTCGTGATCCAGGTGAGCGACGGAGAGCACGACCTTGCTTCCAGTGACGGGGTGCGGCTGGCCGTGCGCAGCCCGACAATCGGGATACGCGGGACTCCCCTCGCAGCGCCCACCGGCGCGCTCAAAGCGGATGCGGCGACTGATCTCTGTCCAGTTCTTGGGATACTTCCGTTTATCCATCGGCAGTGTACTGTAGTCCACTACAGTGCATTGTCTGTCTCCTCTAGTGGCCCAGCAACGTCTTCACCGATGCCAATCCGCGAGATCGGATGATGACCTCGTTATCAGAATCAGGGGCATCCGCCTGGCCCTCTCCGCGAACGTGGGGACGGACGAACGTAAATCCATCGGGAATCGTCATCCCAATTTGATTGCTCGCATTTGTCTCCATTTGGTCCGTTATGTGTGCAACAGGTCACAGCTCGCGAGTGATATCCGTTCTTCCCCGCTTGCTTTTTGTACGAGCAGGACCATCTCGTTTCCCTCGCCAACGCGCAATCCAAGAGTGACTTGAGCGCTGAGCTTGGTGTCGAGAACACAATCTGGAATGGACATTGTGCTACTGCCACACGTACAATGGCTAAACCGGGTCACGACTCCACAACGACGACATTTTCTGACTTGATTCACGATCTCTCCTTTCGATTGAATTACAAAGGCCGCACACAAATAACCCCGAACACAAACAGTGTGTTTTACAGCGCTTACCCTCTCCCGGATATGACCGATTTGTGCGCGGGCTACTCACCTGCTAATTTCTCATCAGAAAGCGGTATCAACGTTTTCCGATGTCCCGGGTGCAATTCGACGATGGCGGTAAAGGCCGTTTCGTAATCCTGGAATATCTGACCTTGCAGGGGTAGTTTTCTTTTCGGCCTGGTACTGAATGTCAAACTTGCCCGGTTGATGAC
>JAAEPW010000576.1 GCA_024232355.1 Chloroflexota bacterium
AAGTTTTAACAAGTACACCTACGCACTCAACAACCCTCTCAAATTCGCCGATCCAACCGGATTGTACGTCACAAATTGTGGTGATAACGAAGCCTGCCAGGAGAGCGCAGCTGCGTTTGAAAAAGCTCGGCAAGCGAACTTAGAAAGAGGTGGCGATATTCGCGACACATCCTTGGCATACGGCGAACCGGGAGAAGAGAACGGCGTGACCGTGGCTTTCGGGGAGTCTGAGCCGGGCTCTTCTGCCAATGTAGAAGCTAAAATTAACTATAACCAGGACACTGGCTTCAGCTTGGAGGCTACAGTTACGATAGACCCGAGCCTGAGCGGTACTAAACTGGAAGCTATGGTGGGTCACGAAGGGCAACACTTAGCTGACGCCCAGGCGTTCGTAGCTACATTTACCGCTGCCGGGTATTTTGATCTGTCGAATAATCTTACGTTGCGGCAAACTGAAACCAAAGCCTTTTGGGTAACGCACCGAATTTTGGAGGCTTCGCAGACCCCGATGTACTTCCAGGGTCAACATGGTGATGTCAAGCTCGGCATGAAGGCGCCACGGGCAGAGATCGAGAGAGGAGTTCAGCAGATAATAAATGGCCCACTGTACAGTCGTCGCCTTGATAATCGTCAGTTCCCCAATTACGACTACCAACCGTAGTACCGGAGCCCAGTATGAGCCCAGCCACTTTGTGCGTTCTTGCATTTGCGCTATCCACTACGACTCCGGCAATGATCCTGCCTGAGGGATTGAAATCCGTTCCACTTTGTCGGGCTCTCGAGAGCATTGAACAAGGAGACCAGATTCCAGTTGTAGTATCTGGAATCTATGCTGTAGATTTTCTATACGACCCAGAGGAGCCGGTGTGCCAGCTGACTGTTCAACCAAATACCTGCGTTGAATTTTCGCCGACACTCGATCGTCCTCCGGAGTTCAATGCGTTACATAAGGAGTACTTGCGCGTATACGTGACTTTTCGCGGGATCTTGTACGGGGCACAGGCTGTTCCTGAAATTCGAGACACCTCGCTACCGCTAGGTGCGCGTTTGGCTGCGGCCAATAACGCAGGTTACTGTGCCAATAATATTGACCGCACCAAGCTTGTCGTCGAGGCGATTATTTCGTTCAGCCCGGTCCCAAGGGAGGTTCCGTGGCACCCAATATCCTATGAAAAAGACTTTCCGCAGGATAGGCCGTTCCCCATCGCAATGGCACTCCCGAAGTACCCGCCGGCTGCTCGGGCTTTGGACGCACAAGGGATAGTTATCGTAGGTGTAACGGTATCAGCAGGGGAAGTGACTAGAGCAGAGGTGCAGTATGGGGACCCCGTACTGATCGAAGAAGCGCTGGCAAACGTTCGGACTTGGCGATTTTCACCGGAAGTGAATACCAGCTTTTCGGTTGACTATGAGTTCAGGTTCGAGAAACGCCCCATGAACGAAGGTAGGAATCCGGCTCTCGAGATGCGTCTTCCGTATTTCGTAAAGGTGATTGTCCCTACCAACGATTGGTAGATCGTAGCTTAAGAGAATCCATCCGCCCAACGGCAGCACGACGGGAGTGCTGGCCCAGGAGGAAGTGATCTTCGACAGTTTCGGCCGCGCATGGAAGGAGCGCCGTTGGTTGCCCGATATCGGATGGACGACGCGAGAGACGCAAACAAATGCCTTGGGTTGGACGACGCGGG
>JAAEPW010000577.1 GCA_024232355.1 Chloroflexota bacterium
CCGAAACTCGTGCGAGCATTTAACCACTTGCGTGAAGCCATTGTCGTGATTCCTACCAAGGGACGACGCACTTTTGCCAGCGTGTACAATCATCTCGTTGACAGCTACTTGACTGATCCATTCATCACTGCCCTGTACGATAATGTGGAAAGAAAAGATGCGAGCCTTTCAGTCTCGGCAGGAGGCACAGAATGAGCGAACAAAGAACGATTGACAACATCCCCACGGAAGAGTTCGAGCAAATCGTGGACCAGTTCATCGAACAAGCAGCAGCCTGGGATGGGGCATTGCCAGTCAAAGTCTTTTTCGATGCCTGGACCGCGTTGAGCCTGGCCTCGTTCCAGCAAGACTGGGACAACGCCGAGGATGCCGTCTACGATAACTGGAGAGAACTCTACAACATTCCAGCGCAGTAACCTTCCACCGTTCCCCCACCCAAACCAACGAGGCGTCCCCCCACCGGAGGACGCCTCGTCATTCCTAACTAAATCTCTGCCTCTACGGCACGTAAGTCCACAGCCAATAGAACGGCTGGAACGAGATCGTCTGCTCGCCGGTCACTAACTCGGCGGGCTGACTCTCACCGACGGCCAGGTTCAAGTTCACCGTGGCGTCGGCGGGGCGCGTCGTCTGGTCTACGCCGGGCAGGGAGAGCCTGCCGCGCAGATAAAAGATCGGCGGGTTCGGGTCGCCTTCCAGCGGCCAGATGATATAGGCGTAGGTCAGTTGCAAGCCCTCGACGGGATAGGTGGGACTGTTGTAAA
>JAAEPW010000578.1 GCA_024232355.1 Chloroflexota bacterium
GCCCAAGTAAGGCATTTCTGTGAAAAAATCACGCCCTCTGACAGGTTATTGACCCAGTAACAGGCAAAAACGAAGCGTTTTTGCAAGATGAATTTTCTCTCCGACAGTCTGCTAGCCCTCGCACTTGTTCTGAACCCAGTACCTGTCGGTCCAGGACAAGTGCGAGGGCTGTGAGCGATCTGTACCAAAAGATCGTTAGAACTGAACAGCCTTGATCGGAAATGTGACTTTTGTCGTAGACGGGCGACCAGATTTCTGCTACACTGTTAGCCGAAAGGGGATGATGGATGATGCAGGAAAATTTGGCGTTACCTGAAGTGAATTATCTGTTGTGTAACCAATGTGGCATTTGTGTGGAAAAGTGTCCCACATATGCGGCAGAGATGGGAACCCAAGGACCGATCATCGCCCGTCCGGCTGATTGCACCTACTGTGCGCTTTGCGATACGATTTGCCCCCTGGGTGCGATTACGTGTACATTCGAGATTGTCTGGGGAGAAAACTAAATAGGAGAGTATGACAGATGAGTGTAGAACAAAAAACCTTGCAAGAAAAAGTGGCCGAGAGCTTGATGACCATCAGACCGCGCCTTCAAGCGGATGGTGGGGATGTGGAACTGGTCAGCGTCGATAACGAGGGTGTCGTCTCGGTGCGATTGGCTGGCGCTTGCCGGGGATGCCCCGGCGCGACTATGACGCTCAAGATGGGTATTGAGCGTATACTAAAGACACAGGTTCCCGAAGTCACCAGCGTACAAGCCGTATAAAGGAGAGAACGGTGAAACGACAAATCGTGAAAATTGACGAGGAATTGTGCAACGGCTGTGGTGTATGCGTGACACCGTGCGCCGAGGGTGCAATCGTGATGGTGGATGGCAAGGCAAAAGTGAGGGACGAGGCGCTCTGTGACGGGGCCGGGTTCTGCTTGCCAGTTTGCCCCACCGGGGCATTGAGCATTGAGGAGCGGGAGGCCCCCGCCTTTGACGAGGAGCGGGCCGAGGCGATAATGGAGGAGCGGGGTCAGGTTTACATTGCTCAAAAGTGCTTTAATTGCCAGGCGAGCGAAAAAGATTCGTATCTCTTGCCCTTGCGCAATCAGGGAAAAAGTTTGTGGGTTTGCACTCGCTGCTTGCCCGCGTTGATTCACGGATAAACAAGTTTTAGGAGGGTATGATGAAGGCAAGAAAGATCAGAGATGGCGTCTATTGGATGGGGGTGGTTGATTGGGATCGGCGGTTGTTCGACTCGCTGATACCACTGCCCGACGGCACAAGCTACAATGCTTACCTGGTTGAGGGAAGCGAAAAGACGGTATTGTTGGATACGGTTGATCCCGCTGTGAGCGATATTCTCATGTCCCAATTGGAGAGCGTGCCGAACATTGATTACGTCATTGCCCACCACGCCGAGCAGGACCATTCTGGAACCATTCCGCAGGTGATCGAAAAGTACGAGAATGCCCAGGTCATAGCCAGTCCCAAGGGAAAAAAGATGCTCGTGGAGCACCTGCGTATCCCCGAAGCGCGAGTCATCACCGTCGATAGCGGAGAAACATTGTCGCTGGGGGACAGGACACTCGAGTTTATCCACACGCCCTGGGTCCATTGGCCTGAGACGATGTCGACCTATCTACAAGAGGACAATATCCTCTTTACGGGCGATTTCTTTGGCTCCCACGTTGCCACGACTGACCTGTACGTGAGGGACGAGGCACGCGTCTACGAGGCGGCCAAGAGATATTATGCCGAGATCATGATGCCCTTTCGCAAGGTCATCCACAAGAATATGGAAAAGATAGAGGGGCGCGAGATAGACCTCATCGCACCAAGTCACGGGCCGATATACGATCGTCCTTCGTTCATCCTCGACGCCTATCAGAGTTGGGTCTCGGAAAAACCAAAGAACGCGGTGGTGCTCCCTTATATCTCTATGCACGGCAGTACCAGAGAGATGGTGGAATACCTGGTCAGCGCGCTGGCCGAAAGAGGCGTTACCGTATATCAGTTTGACTTGGCCGTGACCGACATCGGGAAACTGGCGATCACCCTGGTTGATGCTGCCACAATCGTCATTGGCGCTCCCACGGTAAACGTCGGCCCACATCCCATCGTCGCGTATGCCGCTTACCTGGCCAACGCCTTGCGGCCCAAGCTAAAGTTTGCCTCGATCATCGGTTCCTATGGCTGGAACACCAAGGTGGTCGAACGCATCGCCGGGTTGATTCCGGACCTAAAGGTGGAGATATTGGACCCTGTGCAGTGCAAGGGAGGCCCCAGGGAGGCTGACTTTAGAGCCTTGGACCACCTAGCCGCCTCTATTGCGGAGAAACACGAGGAGCACGGTTTCAATTAGCCTGAGGGGGTATTGCTTGTGCTAGAAATTTATTTGTACGGCAGGGTGGTTTGATGATGTACGACGATTTTAGCTCGGACTATGACCGTTTTGTGAACTGGCCCGCTCGGCTGGCGGCAGAACTGCCCTTTGTCGAACGCGAGTTGCAGGCAGTGGGAGCGCATCGCGTGCTGGACGCTGCCTGCGGCACGGGGATGCACGCCGTGGCGCTGGCCCAGAGAGGGTACGAGGTGGCTGGGGCTGACCTGAGCACGGGGATGGTCGAGCGAGCGCGGGGCAACGCGCAGACTGCGGGTGTGGACGCACGCTTTGAGGCGGCGGGCTTTGGGGCGTTGTCTGGAACATTCACCCCAGGTGAGTTCGATGCCGTGCTCTGTCTGGGAAACTCACTGCCCCACTTACTAACTCCCGCCGACCTGTCGGCGGCGCTGGCTGATTTCGGTGCCTGTCTGCGCCCGGGCGGGTTGCTCTTGATCCAGAACCGCAACTTTGATGCTGTGCTGGAGCGAGAGGCACGTTGGATGGATCCTCAATCTCACCGTGAGGGCGAGGCCGAGTGGCTCTTTGTACGCTTTTACGATTTTGAGGCCGATGGCAAGTTGGCGTTCAACATGGTCACGCTGCAACGAGAGGGGGCAGGCGCGTGGAGCCAGCAGATCACCTCGACGCAATTGTGGCCCCTACGGCAGACGGAACTGACGACGGCGTTAGAAACGACTTTTGATGACGTGGTCTGTTACGGCGATATGACTGGCGCGGCGTTTGATTCCAAGAGCAGTCCCAATTTGGTCACTACCGCCCGTCGTATGATTTAAAGGTGTTCGTATCACGTATCCAGTTTCGTAATAGATACGTGTGTGAAAATAGATCGAAAAAAATTTAGATACAAAGGAGATACAAGGTACACATGTTTTGTTTTCAATGTCAAGAAACTGCAAAGAACTCGGGATGCACAGTGCGCGGAGTCTGCGGCAAGACCGACGAGGTAGCCAAACTTCAGGATTTGACAGTTTGGCTGATCAAAGGGGTCTCTTTCTACGGCGTCAAGGCGCGGGAGATGGGAATTTCGGACCCGGAGGCGGACCTGTTTGTAGCGCAGGTGCTCTTTAGCACGATCGCCAATGCAAACTTTGACGCGGATCGTTTTGCCGCAATGGCGGAAAAGGCGCTGGCACTGCGGGATGGCCTCAAGGTCAAGTTTGAAAAAGCGTATCAACAGGCAAATGGTGCGCCATTCGCGGGGCCGCTGTCCGACGCGGCGATCTGGTCGCCCGAAAGTGGAAGCGTGGACGAGTTGGTCCAACAGGGCGCGGAGGTTGGTATCATGGCCGACCCCGATCTGAATGAGGACGTGCGTTCGTTACGCGAGTTGTTGATTTATGGCCTCAAGGGGCTGGCTGCGTATACCGATCACGCCTACGTTCTGGAACATGAAAATGACGCGCTGCTGCCTTTTTTGCAAGAGGGTTTGCTCATCACGCTAGATGATGGCGCGTCGGTTGACGATCTGGTGGGGATGGTGCTAAAGTGCGGCGAGATGGGCGTACAAGCGATGGCCTTGTTGGACCAGGCGAATACGTCCACTTTTGGCAATCCCGAACCGACCCAGGTCAATATTGGCGTCAAACCGGGCCCGGCCATTCTCGTAACTGGACACGACTTGAGAGACCTGGATGAACTGCTTCAACAGACTGAGAACAAGGGCGTGAACGTTTATACGCACGGTGAGATGCTGCCAGCGCACGCTTATCCTGCTTTCAAAAAATACCCGCACCTGGTGGGCAATTATGGCGGTTCCTGGTGGCAACAGGGCAAAGAGTTTGTCAAGTTTGGCGGGGCGGTTTTGTTGACGACCAACTGTCTGACCCCTCCCAAAGAGACCTATGCTGACCGTCTCTTTACCACAGGTCTGGTCGGCTGGCCTGGTGTTCAACATGTCGCACACCGGAACGGCGGGCAAAAGGACTTTGGGCCGATCATCGCCAAGGCGCTGGAATCGGACAGCCCGCAAGAGCTGGAGCAGGGAACGATCCCCACCGGGTTTGCGCACGCGGCGGTGTTGGGCGTGGCCGACAAGGTCATCGAGGCGGTCAAGAGCGGCGCGATCAAGCGTTTCGTCGTGATGGCCGGTTGCGATGGCCGCCAAAAGTCGCGCAGCTACTTTACCGAATTGGCCCAGGGCTTGCCGGATGACTCGATCATCCTGACAGCCGGTTGCGCCAAGTATCGCTACAACAAGCTGGACTTGGGCGACATTGGCGGCATCCCGCGCGTGTTGGATGCTGGTCAGTGCAATGACTCGTATTCGCTGGTGGTAATTGCCCAAGCACTGGCCGGGGCGTTCGGCCTGGACGACATCAACGACCTGCCCGTGTCGTATGACATTGGCTGGTACGAGCAAAAGGCCGTCATCGTGTTGCTGGCTTTGCTCCACCTGGGCGTAAAAAAGATCCGCCTGGGGCCGACGCTGCCAGCCTTTATCTCGCCCAACGTGCTCAACGTCTTGGTAGAGAATTTCGAAATCAAGCCCACCACCACCGTGGAGAATGATCTGGCAGCCATCGCTGCTGGCGAGTAAGATTAAAATCTGTAAAGTTTGACAAGGCTCTTGCACAGATTGGCCAATCTGTGCAAGAGCCGATTAGGAAAGGAGAGGGAAATGAGCGAACATATCAACAATCAAACGGAACGTAAAGAGGCTCTCAAGCAGGTGATTCGACAATTGCACGAGGGCAAGACCGTTGAAGAGGTCAAGGGCGAGTTTGCTGCGCTGTTGCAGGGCGTGAGCGCGATGGACATTGCCCAGATCGAACAAGAGTTGATCCAAGAGGGAATGCCGCCGGTAGAGGTCAAACGGTTGTGTGATGTGCATGTGGCGGTCTTTCGCGAATCGTTAGAAACCCAGGACAATCCGGATACCGTTCCCGGTCACCCGGTCTACACTTTCCTGGCCGAGAACGGGGCCGCCGGACGCGTGTTGGATACACTTCAAGAGGCAATCGACGCATCCCAGTGGGAGCGCGCGCGTGAGCGTCTGCGGGAACTACGCAAGTACGAGGTCCATTACGTGCGCAAGGAGAATATCCTGTTTCCCTTTTTGGAAAAGCACGGTTTTACAGGACCATCGTCGGTGATGTGGGCCATCCACGACGATGTGCGCGCCGGATGGAAGGCGTTGGACGCGATGTTGACTGACGCGCCTGGCGATGACGCGGAATCCTTTGCGGCCCAAATGGCCGAAATCTTTGAGCCGCTGGCGACCGCCATCCGTGAGATGTTTTACAAAGAGGAAAACATCCTCTACCCCACCGCGCTGCAAAAGTTGAGCGGGGAAGAATGGTTGCAAATCCGCCAGCAAAGCCCCGAAACAGGTTACTGCTATGTGCAGCCGGGCAATCAGTGGCCGCCCAAAGAGACTGCTCTTGAATCTACATCAGCACTGCTCGGGGCCGTGGCCAAGAAATCCCCGATTGCATCGGGCGGCATGCTCCATCTGGACACCGGTACGCTCACACCGCAAGAGGTCAACCGATTGCTGACAAACCTGCCGGTTGACGTCACATACGTGGACGCGGATGATACGGTGCGGTACTTTTCGCAGGGCCGGGAGCGGATTTTCCCGCGTTCACCGGCCATCATCGGGCGCAAGGTGCAAAAGTGCCACCCGCCCGCCAGCTTTGACCGGGTGCAGCAGATACTGGACGATTTTCGCGCCGGTCAGCGTGACGAGGCCGAGTTCTGGATTCAGATGGGCCCCAAATTCATCCACATCCGCTATTTTGCGGTGCGGGATGAGCAAGGCGAGTATCAGGGCACGTTGGAAGTTAGTCAGGATATCGCCCCCATCCGCGCGCTAGAGGGTGAGCGGCGGTTGTTGGACGAAAAGGAGTGAATGCGATGCGTATATTAGCGATCATCACCGGCAAGTATGGCCAGCGGCACGTGGACAATATTCGCGGCCGCGGCCCGGAAGATTGGCAGATCGAGGTATGGCAAGCACCTTCGGTCTTGCCGCCAATTGTGGATTACCCGGAGGATTATTTGCCCGAGTCGCTCCCGCCTGCGGACCTGATCCTGGCCTTTGGCGAGAACAAAGGTGTGGCCGAGTTGGTCGTGGAAGCAGCCAAGATGGTGGGGGCCAAGGCCGTCATCGCGCCGGTAGACCGGGAGGAATGGCTGCCGCGAGGCTTGGCCCGCCAACTGCGGGGCTGGTTGGCCGACGATGGCGTGGCATGCGTCACACCCAAGCCGCTCTGCTCGCTGACCGAGACCCATTACAACGTCAAACGGCACCGGGTCGAGTATGACAATCCGTTCATTGCCGAGTTTGCGCGTTACTTTGGTGAGCCTAAATTCAATATCACCGTGGACCCCGAAAACAAGACCATTACCCAAGTCGAGGTGGCGCGAGACGCCGTCTGCGGCTGTGCCCACCACGTGGCCCAGGGTTTGGTGGGGGTCTCGGCCAACGACGCCGAGCAAGAAGCCGGGCTGCTCCATCACCATTTTCCCTGCCTGGCCGGGATGGTCAAGGACCCCGATTTTAACGATACGCTGATGCACGTCTCGGGCAATCTTATGAAGGATGATGTCGGCGCGCAGGTGAAACCGTACAAAGAAGTGCACTACATCGCACCTGGAAAACTAAGCAAAGGATAACAACAATGAAAGCACTGGTCAAACGAATCGATTACTTGACCCAATCCACGCGCGGCCTGTTGTTGATGGTGACCGCGTGGGATGCCTTGATCATCGCGTTGCTGGGGATGCTGTCCGGCCCGATGAAACAAGTCATCACGCTGCCCATTGTCCTGGTGGAGGCGGAACGGGTCGGGAGGATCATCATGCTCTACCACTCGCTGGCGATTCCCTTTGTGGCCGCCATCGCCTACTATATCCTCGATGTGGTGCCGACGACCGACGACCTGGCCCGCACCATCCGGCGAGTTATCACGCCTGGCTACATGTTGACCAGCATCGGTGGGCTGGCGTTCGCCTACCTGGGGCGTAACTGGATTTTCCACGGCATCTTTTTGCTTGGACAATCGCTCGTCTTTTATGCCGGTGTGTTGCTGACGGTGGGCCTCTGGCCCTGGCGGCATTCCAACACCGACTCGGCTTACGCCCATATCGGCTCGGTCTCCCTGGAACGGGTCGCCTTTTTCGTCACCGCTGTGGCCATGTTGGTTTCGGTGATGATCGGCGCGGGGGCGGGCGCGTTCTTTGGCAACGGCTTTGAGGCCGTGCTGGCCGAAGAAATCGTGCGCCAGGAGCACAACCTGGGTGAGCGGGCCGTCATTGCGCATCTGCACATTGTGTTGACTCTGATTGACGTGGCGATTTTGCTGCTCGTCATGCGCAGTTTTGATATGAAGGGCTCGTTGCACAAGGTCGCCACTCCCCTGATTATCCTGGGGACCGTGGTGATGTCTGTCGGCTGCTGGGGCGTGCTGGTGTTGGATGAAATCGCCCACAAAATCATCTATATTGGCAGCAGTATGGCGCTCTTGGGTGCGCTTTTGGTGACTATCTTTGGCATTGACCGACTGATCAAGAATCAGTTGGCGGCGCAAGAGATTGCTCGTCCAACGTTCGGGCAAAAAATCAGCGCGATGTTGCGCGACCCGCTCCGCTTTGGTCTCTTTTTCCAATTGATCTGGCTCAATCCAGTGATGGTCTTTCCTGGCCTGTACACGGCCATCAAGCTGGACGAATTCCGTGCCTGGCCTATAGAGGCCGAGTATCGCATCCTCGCCGGTCACTGGCACATCCTGGCTACCATCTCGGCAGTGATGATGCTTTTGCTGGTCGCTGACCGTTTGGACGTGCGCGACTGGATGCGGCAGGTGTTAGGGTGGGGCGTCCTCATCAGTGCGAACGTGGCGTTCACGTTTGCCGTGTTCTACGAGTTCCTGCCCCCCGCTGCTGACCGGGATTGGACCCTTCTCTATCTGGACATTGGCATTGGCCTGGCTCTGATCTTTTTGGCCTTGTTCCTGGGGCGGCGGCTGGTGGACCTATTTTCGCCCAAAGGCCGTTGGGCGGAAGGGGAGAAATGACAAAATTGATCACTGATGCGATCTGGGTCGCCAGACGCAGCGAGAAGGTGTGGTCTGGGCTGGCAGCCAAGTTGCGCGCGTACTGGGCGCTGGTCAAGAGTCGCCAGACCTTACTCCTGTTGGCGACGGGAGTGGCCGGATATCTGAGCGCTCGTCCAGATGGTGTGACCGGGACGACGATTTCGCTGATACTCTTGGGCCTGTTTGCCGCCATCAGTGGTACTACGGCCCTGAACATGGTCATCGACCGTGATATTGACGCCCTGATGGAGCGCACGGCATGGCGTCCGCTTCCCGCCGGAACGATGACCCCCACCGCGGCGATCATCTTTGGCGGAGGGTTGGTTACCCTCGGACTGGGAATCGCTTTTTGGACGGACTGGCTCTTTGGCCTCGTCATTGCTGCCGGGACAGCGATTGACTTGATCGTCTATACCTTGTGGCTCAAACGACGCTCGGCGTGGGCTATTATCTTTGGCGGCATATCCGGTGGAATGCCGATCCTGGCCGGGCGGGCGCTGGTCGTCGGCCGGGTGGATGGATTGGGCCTTTTGCTGGCGCTGTCGGTGCTGCTGTGGATACCGAGCCATATCGTGACGTTTTCAATCAAGTACGCTGGCGACTACCGGCGGGCGGGTGTGCCAACCTGGCCCGGTGTGTACGGATTCGATTCAGCCCGCCGGCTCATCGCCAAAGCCGATGGCCTGAGGGCTGCAACCCTGATCGCCGTCGGGTGGCTGTTGGACATTTCCCCGTACAGTCTGGCGTTGCTGACCATGTCTGGCGTCGTCACGCTGGCACTGTCACTTGCGGCAATGGTCCGGCCGTCCGAAAAGATCAACTATCGGCTGTTCAAATTCGCATCCGTGCATATGCTCGTATCTATGGTGCTCATCACGTGGGGGGCTCTGGCGTGATCTGCGTATGACCGTGGCCGCTCAAACTCATCGTGGGGTGGCTTGCGTAAGTAAAGCGGCAGTTATCAAAACAAGGAGGGTGGTATGCAAACTTTTTGTGGATAACGTGCAACAATTCTTTGCTGCACGTGTGAATATTCGAGACGAAATTAGGCTCAAGGATTTAATGACTTTCTCAATATGATAAAATTCGAGTGATTTCACTGCTTAAATGTAAAGTTGGTTAATTCCCAATCCTTGGCACAGGAAATAAAGGAGAAAAATATGGGACTCTTTGATCGCTTTGTACTTTTATTGACCGGCCTGGTGGCCATTTATCTGCTCTGGCGGTTCTTTGGCCAATACCGTCAGACGGGGAAGACGTACGACATCTACTATATGATTGGGTTTGGAGTGTTATTGGTGGCCGGGTTGTTGTTGATCGCCTTTACCTACGCTGCGTTGGGCAATCCCCTGGTCGTGATCGTCGCCGTGCTGATCCCCGCAGGTATCTCGCTGGGGTTGGTGGCCGAGTTCTTGCCCAAGTATGAAAAAGGGTACATGACCTTTGCGCTCGTTGGCCTGGCCGCCATCGCTATCACCCGCTTCACCGGGCCATCCGGCCTAGCGACGGTGATATTGGTTATTGTCCATGCCACGGCTGGGCTACTTATCTTTGGTTTGCCGTTGTGGGTTATCAAGCAGGGCAAGGCACCATCCTCATTTGCTATGGTCACGGTGGGCGGGACGTTGATAGGATTGGGCGGCATCGCTCTCGCTTTCCTCAAGACCGGCGGCCAGTTGCTTTTCTTTAGCGAACAGTTTGTATTTACCATCCTGGCTCCCCTGCTCTTGTTGATGACTCTGGCTTTTACCTGGGGATTTGTCAAAAATATCGCTACCCGCTGAACAGCAGGAGATATCTCTCGTTGCCTTTGAAGGCTGGCACGAGCCAAATCTCAAGATCACAAGTATGACACGAGGCTGGCATCTCAAATGCCAGCCTCGTGTCTTGTGGAGATGTGAGGAATCGAACCCACATCCGAAAAAAGGGTATGCTTTTCAGTGATCCATCGTGCACTTTGCACAAGTTCGAGCAGCAGGTTGACTACTTTATAGGACTTGTCCAGAATTGGCCGATGTCCGGTTGAGGTTTTTTGACACAAACCCGGCAATACTTCTCACAGCTTTTTTTGTCTCGGGTAAGAACGAGACCATCTGAAAGACGTGGAACATCTCGTCCCAAATTTCCAGTGTGACATCCATACCGGCTTTTCGAGCCTTTTCGGCGCATCGAACGGCATCATCCAGCAAGATTTCGTCCGTCCCCACCTGGATCAGCAGCGGCGGCAAGCCCTTGAGGTCCGCGTATAGGGGCGAGATCAGTGGGGCGGTTACCTCGTGTTCTACCGCATAGTACCTGGCGTACTTTTCAAGGATGTCTGGAGCCAGAACGAGGTCGACTTTTGCTTTGTTTTGGGCAGATGCGCCGGTCATCGCTAGGTCCATCCAGGGAGAAATGCAGACCGCCCCGATAGGCAGTCGCTCACCGGCATCACGCAGGGCCACCAGCGTCGCCAGAGTCAATCCACCCCCGGCAGAATCGCCAGCAATGATGATGCGGGATGGATCAAATCCCTGGGTTAGCAGCCAGAGATAGGCCGTGGTTGCATCGTCCAAAGCAGCGGGAAAGGGATGCTCTGGAGCCAAACGATAGTCGATTGCCAGGCCACGCATATTGGTGGCGCGTGCCAGCCGGGCGACAAATTCGCGGTGGGTGTCGATCGAACCCAGAGCATAAGCCCCTCCATGCAGGTACAGGATCACTCCCAAATCCGCGTCGGGCGTTTCGATCCACTCGGCAGATACACCATTCGCACAAACAGGTTGGCAACGGACGTCTGTGGGAAATTTGATATATCTGATGGTCTTTTTCTGCCTGGCGCGCTGTTCCTCGATGGGACCTTCGGACCAGCCCGAGATTTGAAGCGGGAGCAGTTTTTTGACAATTTTGGCTTGTAAACTCACAGACACACTCTCTTTTGTGCATGGATCTGTTTATTGGCTAGCTTGCCATACCGAAAAACATTGGGCTGAAATATGGAATTAGCCAGATGACCCAGACAATGACGCTGAACTTGTGGAAATTTTGGATGGCTTTTTCATCTTTCCGGATCAGCACAACTAATGCCCATGCGGCATGAATGAGCATGAGTAAAATTGCAACCAGTCCGGTTATGCCATGAATATCGAACGTCATTCCACCAACGTATTCAAACATCATTCCCGTTCCCCAGGTATCACAGATTAGGCCCATCACAAAGAAACCCAAGTGCCAGGGCTTTAACTTGCCTGCTATTCGTTCACTCCACACGCCAATGGAATAGAGTACCAGAGCGGATGTGATAATAATACTTGCTGACGAATTCATACTAAACTCCTTAAAATGTTTTGGCAGCTTGATTGAATGCGATCAAGTGCCTTGGTTTTTTTTCACAACCTTTCCGATTGTGATTTCACGAGTCTGACGGACATCATTCGGTGTCCGATATTACTTTTATCAAGTCCAGGGTTGATTGGACAATTTGTTCATGTTGCAAGTCTCGACCGATGGTGGCATGATGATTTTCGGAGTCGATCTCGTAGGATCCAAACTGATGGTGGTCGCCGCCATCAATTCGAATATAGACCGTATCTTGGGGGAGCAGATGTTGACACTTTGCAACACTACTGTCGTTTACTCTAGGGTCACGGCTGCCGTAAATCAGGGTAACGGGAAGATCAAAATCGGCAAGATCAGCATTATTGGCCGGATAAGAAGCCCAGATCACCAGCCCATCAATGATCTCTCTATGCGTGTTTGTGTATTGAACTGCCATTGTGCCGCCTACCGAGTGACCGCCGATAACCCATCGGCCGATATCCGGGTAATTGGCAATGATCTCGTCTGCGATATTGGGGCGAAATGGAGCCATGTTGATCGGCATTTCAGGAGCGACAACCAGATAACCTTTAGATGCGATTGCTTTTAAAACGGGGGCATATCCCCGAGGGTCAATCCGTCCACCGGGATAAAAAATAAAGCCCGTATTTGGGGTGACCTGTGCTGGTGAGAATATCAACCAAGGTTCATTCGTGATCTCGACCCACTCGTCACTTTCAAGTGCTCTGACTGCTTCTGGTAACGGTTGTCTAGTAAAGGTGGCCCACCTGATCCCCCACAATGATCCCCCAATGATAACAACAAACACAGCAACGACAAGCCATCGCAATCTTTTCACTGGCGAGTTTTGGGTGTGGTTATCCATCTTTTTTCCGATGCCAAGTTTGTTTTCCTTCATAAATGCTCCAACTATGTTTGTTGCGGAGGGTTCAATATCTGGTCAGTTCCCAGCGCTACGGGAAGGCCCTGGCTAGTCAGGCTCAAGAACATTGATTCCATTTCGGCAATGGAATATGGCATATCATTGTCCAGCCACCAATCTAGCAATTGTAATGCCGCGCCGATCACAAAATTGGCGACGGCTTCAATCGGGATGGGGGAGGTCAGTACTATTTTTTCCAGGTGTGCTTGCAAAGATTTTATCAAGACACTGCGCATTTGCTGCCGTCCCTGTACGTGGTTCAGGATGGCTTGATAAAAGGTGCGATTTTCAGCCGCGTGCTCAAATTGAACCCGAAACCCAGGCAGGGGGCCAGGTTCAGGGTCATCTTTTACGAGCTCTGACAATTCTTGCCGGGTGCGTTCAATGGTCGCCAGGAGTAGGTCTTTTTTGTCTTTGTAATGTACGTAAAAAGTTGCCCGCCCCAGGTTGGCTTCTTCGGTGATGTCTTGCACCCGGATAGAGTCATAGCCTTGCTTCAAAATGAGTTTGAGCAAGGCATCTTGCAATAGCTTGCGTGTACGCACGATGCGCCGGTCTAGGGTCGAGTCCATTGTTTTATCACCATACACAATGCTTATTAATAGACAAAATGTCCATTAGTGGGTATTATATCTAAAAAACCTTGTGTGTCAAGCAAGCAGCTAGAACTTGAGAGTTTGCTAAATCCCAGGATCATGAATATGAAACGAGGCTGGCATATCGAATGCCAGCCTCGCGTTCTGTGGTGGAGATGGCGGGAATCGAACCCGCGTCCAAAAAATTCGACCAGAGACCTCTACAAGCTTAGTCGGCTCTTGTATTCTCGTCCGGGGGAGTCGCTGCCGACCGCGCTACACCCGGAACCAGCCGATGGGAGCCGAAACTCCCGCTTGAGCACTCTTATCGGCGTAAGAGTGCCGCATGCTGGCATTGTGACATCCGACCCCCGGCCCACCAGCACGAGACCGAGGGGGACGTGACCGGTTTATGCGGTCAGTTTGTCCTTAGAACCGGACTATGCTGCCAATGGAGCGGCGGCTAGTGCGGCCTGCGGGACTGGAATCCATGTGTTTTTGGCACTTGGAATTTGTGCTCCGTTTTTACGAGGTCAGAGCGCCCCGGCTTGCCATCTGTGACCAGCCTTCCCTGTCGAAGCCTGTCATCCCCACAGTGATCGCATTATAGCACGCATCTGTTGCAATGACAAACAATCAATGCCCAATCAGTTCACTCGAATCCTACATCTGGTTCCGAAACTTTGTCAATAGTGGTCGTAAAGCGTCGCCCTCCCATGTGGAAAAGGGGTGGGGCGGCGGCCAAATCGCGTTTGCCTTTTGTGAATACGCCTTCCTTGGCCGACACAGCCAGCACCCGTCCGAGCACCAAAATGTGATCGCCTGCCGGGTATTCCGCCTCGACCTCGCATTCCACGTAGGCCAGGGCCTCGGCGATGGCGGGAGCATTTACGACCTGGGCCGATACCGGCGTGAGGTTGGCCGTGGCGAACTTGTCCACATCTCGACCCGAGCAGCGCCCGCAAAAGAGCACCTCGACGGCCCGCTCGTAGGCCATCACGTTGACCACAAAGGCCGGGTTCTCTTGGAGCAGTTCGTAAGAGTAACGCTGTGTCCGGATGGCAAAGGCCAGCAGTGGTGGATTGATGCTCGCAGGCGTCAGCCAGGCGATGGCGATGCTGTTGGGATGGCCATCCTTCCCGGCGCAGGTGACCAGGAACGCGGGCATTGGGTGAATGAGGCGCGTAAAACCAGATAGTGGTACGGTTTGTGTGTTCATTTCGACTCCTTGTATGCTTTTAACTCTTTCGATACTGCTTGGCATGATACACGCATTTTTGTTAAGGTCAAATGGTGAATGTTTTCTGTGAGAATAATTAAAATAGAATTGACAAGCATTGAGAGGTATGTTATAACATGTTGAGTTATTGCTCATATTCAACGAGTCGTTGTGGTTTGACCTAATTCAGTTTTCGTCAATATGATCGGGAGAAGGTTTATGATAGGATTCTAGCCTGGTTATGTGCGTACAGGTACGATATGCGAGAAAAAGTGGATATGAACGCAGCTTTTATACATCATTAGCAAGAAATAAGGAGAAAAATTAGATGAAGACACGCTTTTTCAAGATCATTAGTTTGACAGTGATGGTTACCATGTTACTCGCACCTTTTACTGTGACTGCGGCTCCACCGGTACGAGATGAGCCACAGCCAGATGAACAGGTGCAATCTAGTTGTGCTCTGCTCGATGATCCGGCAAAGCGAGCGCTCATGTCTGGCGCGTTCGAGACTAATTTGCTCGTCGACTGTGGGCGCGCGGACGAGTTGGGCCAAGTGAGGTCTGCTGGTCCAGCATCGCCTTTTGCACCTGACGATTTGGGGCTTGATGTCTTGATCAACGACCCCACTACCGACGTTGGCGGCACATCCTTCACCCAAAGCGAGACCAGCCTGGCCCGTAACGACGACAGCAGCGTTATCTGCTCCGCCTACAACGACGCCTATCACGGCGTCACCGTGGGCGACGGCTTTACCGGCTACAGCTCTTCGACTGACAAGGGCGCTACCTGGGTAGACCACGGTGTGGTTCCTACCGGCGGTGGCGGCCTGTCTCGCGGCGACCCGGCCAACGTGTGGAGCAAGAGAGACGGCACATTCTATCACGCCTCGCTGCACAGCAATGGCCTGGGTGTATGGGATCTTGGCCCCGGCTGCGACAATGCGACCTGGGTTGCTATGCTTCACACCGGCAGCGGCGACGACAAAGAGTTGATGGCGGTAGACAACAATCCCTCCAGCCTCTACTATGGACGCCTGTACGTGGTCTGGACCAACTTTGACCACGGCCTCGAGGACTTTACCTACTCTGATGATGGTGGAGTGACCTGGTCCACGCCGATCCAGATCAGCGCGGGCTCTGGCCGCCAGGGCGCGTGGCCGGCGGTAGACCCGGTCAATGGCGACGTCTATGCAGCATGGTTGGACCGCTCATCTTCCACCAACCACACCATCGAAATTGTGCGTTCGACCGATGGCGGCGCGACGTGGAGCGCCTGCACCAACCCCATCACCGGTTACGTCACTCCGCAGGACAACACTGCCACCAGCAATTGTGGCCGCCAGGCACTCAACGGAGACGTCCGCTACCTGGACTCGCCACAAATCGTAATAGATCAAAATCAAAACATACACGTGGTTTATTCCTACGATCCCGACGGCAACGGCGTGGGGGACGTGATCAACGTCTACTACCGCCGCTCGACCGATCAGTGTGCGAGTTGGGAGACCGAGATCCAACTCAATGACGATGGCACGATGACCGACCAGTGGTTCCCGGCTCTGGCCGTCAACGACCACGGCGTGGTCGGTACATTCTGGTATGACCGCCGGTTGGACGTAGCCAACAACTATATGTACGACTACTACAAATCCGTTTCCTACGACAACGGCGTCACCTTTGAGCCCAACGAGCGCGTCAGCGACGTCTCTTCGGCGGTGGTGTTAGACCCCAACTTGGCCACCTGCTACCACGGCGACTATGATACCAGTATCGCTGACACCACCCGCTTTTACATCCAGTGGTCTGACGACCGAGGCGGCACCCCCGACATATGGTCGGATACCGAGTTGATCATGACTGAAATCGGCATACTCACTGGCGTGGTTTCCGACTCGGTGATGATAGCGCCTATCGCTGGCGTCGACGTGCAGGCTACGCTCAACGTGACCTACTCATTTGCAACGAGCACCGATGTTAGTGGTACGTACAGTATGATGGTCATGTCCGGCACCTATGACGTCACGGCTGCCAAATACGGCTATCAGACCGGTGCGGTCAGTGGGGTATCTGTCATATCTGGCACCACGACTACGTTGGACATTCCCCTTGACCCAGCGGTCATGTATCTCGTGGATGGAACCGTCACCGATTTGGCCACCGGAGACCCATTGTGGGCCACCATCGACATCTCTGGCGACCCCTTTGACCCGCCCACGACGACGCTAGAGACCGACCCGGCCACCGGCTATTATAGCATCACCCTGGCTGAGGACGTCACCTACACCTTTGAAGCATCGGCACTGTTGCACGTCCCGACTACCACCGTCCTCGCGCCGTTGACCAGCGACACTACTCAGGACGTCAGCCTGGACGCCACGACTCAGGAAGGGATGATCGCCGGATGGGTGCTTAACTATTATACCGACAATCCCATCGAGGGCGCCACGGTGGAGGTGGACGGCATCGTCACGCCGACGACGACCAACGCCGACGGTTACTTTGAGACCGTCACCATGACGGCCGGTTTTTACACCGCCACCGCTTCGGCCAACCTCTACAGCAGTGTCACTATCTCCGACGTCGAGGTCCTCACCAGCAACGTGGCCTTGCTCACCTTCCGCTTGGCCACGGCTCAAATCGTGGTCGACCCGATGGCCCTCACCTATACCCTCGAACTGGGCCAGCAAATCACCCAGACGCCGGGTATGACCATCAGCAATACCGGAGATGGAGTGCTGGACTTTGAACTCCAAGAACGGAATAGCCGCGACTTTGAGCCAGCATTGGTGACCAAAGCCCCTTACCCCTATCAAGAGACTGCCTACTGGGACGAGACCGAAACAGCCCCCGCGGGCGCGTATTTCGACGCGCCAATGGCCTGGGGTACCGGTGCGTCCATCCCCAGCGGCCCACGCTACCGCGCTGCTGGTACTACCTGCGATGGTCAGACCTATTATATCTTTGGGGGTGACGATGGCACCAATACCCGCTTGGACGAAGCCTGGCGCTACGACCCTGGCAGTGATACCTGGACGGCCCTGGCGTCTGTGCCGGTGGCGTTGATGAGCTTTGAAGCTGCTTGTATCGACAATTACATCTACTTGGTTGGTGGCTATAATGCTGCTGCATCCCATACCAACCACTTTTTCATCTATGATATCGCCGGCGACAGTTGGACAGCCACTACATGGCCCAACACCCGCACGCCGATGACGGCCGTCTGGGATGGTAAACTCTATGCTTTTGGCGGCAACCCTGGTCCCAGCAATGAGACCTGGGTGTACGATCCCAGTGGTAGCTCCTGGACGCAGTTGACTTCTGCGCCAACGGCCAACTCTTACGGCGCGGCTGTTACGGTGGGCGATTACATCTACCAAATTGGCGGCGGTCTGGCCAACACTGTGCAGCGCTACGATCCCGCCGGTGACACTTGGGACAATACCGGACCACAGTTGCAAGACAGCCGCATGAGCGCTCTGACCGTTTGGTATGGTGATTACGTCTATGTCGTCAGTGGAGGCGGCTCTGGTGGCGACTATTGGACCGGCTGGAACTCGACCGAGGTCTATGACGTTTCGCAGTGGCCGGGCGGTACTTGGGCCTACGACGACGAGACTGTGCCGACGCCGGCTGTGGGTATGGCCGGCGACTGTGCTGTCGATATGATCTGGGGTGCTGGTGGTGTTAGTGGCTCTACTTATGATACCAACCAATACCTGGATGATGGTATGAGTTGTAACGTCGGTGGACTTGATGTGCCCTGGTTCTCCGAAGCCCCCATCACTGGCACTGTAGTGCCCGCCGGTGCGGCATACGTCGACATCGGTTGGCACGCCGACGTGCCCGAGGTGGACCAGCCCGGTACCTACTATGCTAACCTCAAGATCGGGAACAATGACCCTCTCAACCAGGGCTTGATGGTGCCGGTCACTATGACCGTAATCCCGCCGCCCACCTGGGGAAAGCTGGATGGCACAGTCACCGGCCTGGGCTACTGCGACGTCGATCCGGCCGTGCTGGACGGCGCTGAGGTGCTCATCCAAGGCAGCAGTGGTATGAGCTGGACGATAACCACCGACCCCAGTGGCTACTATGGCCCCTGGTGGATCGATGAGGCCGAAAGCCCACTGACGGTAACCGTCTCCTATCAGGAGCACACCACCGCGGTCATGACCACGACTATCACTGCCGGTGTGACGACGACAGAGGCTTTTGACCTGCGTTGGCTGGTGCCGTGCATAGATGTGACGGCAGATGTGTTCAGCGTTACGCAAGATATGGGCGCAAGTACCACGTTGCAGGTGAGCGTTACCAACACCGGCGCGGCGCCCTTGAATTACGAGTTCCAAGAACAGGACAAGGGCTTCCAGCCGACGATGCTCTTGGCAGTTCCGGTGCCTGGCTACCAATCGCTGGAATCGAAAGCCAGCGAGGTGGCCTTGACGTATGCCGGTCAACACCTGGTCTCCCGTGATAGCTGGACATATCAACTCTCAAAGGATATCTTTCGTGGCATACCGGCTAATGTCCTGCTGTTAGAGGCCGGGGGAGCAACCCAAATCCAGGCTATGTTACAGGCTTACCCTGACCTTGACGGGGTAGACACGTTTGATGCGACAGTAGCTACGCCTACGTTGGCCCAGTTACTGGCCTATGACACCGTGGTTGCAATCGCTAACTCTGCCTTCCTTGACTCTGTTGGAATAGGCGATGTGTTGGCAGACTATATAGACGCCGGTGGAACTGTTGTTCAAACCGTACCAACCTTCGATTCAGCCAGTAGCTGGGGTATCCGGGGTCGCTATTTTACCGATGGCTATAGCCCCTTTATCAGCACAGGCGACTGGTTCCTGTGGGCGAACTTGGGACCCTTTGATCCTGCACATTCGATTATGCAAGGTGTGACCGCTGCAGGAGATAGCCTACGGCAAGTGATGACTATGGATGCAGGGGCTACCTGGGTTGCTGATTGGACCGACGACGAGTTTGTGGCTACCAAAGGCTCGGTAGTTGCATTGAACACCTTGATCGCCGATGGCTACAGCTGGACCGGGGACGTTGATCTGATCGTGCATAATAGCATCATCTGGCTCCAATCAGGCGGCGACGTCCCCTGGCTCTCCGAGGACCCCATCACCGGCACCCTGCCGGCTGATACCGGTTTTATCGCGGCCGATGTGACGTTGGACGCCAACCAGGTGGGTTTGCCTGGCGTCTATTCTGCCACGCTGACTCTTAGCAACGACGACCCGATCAACGACAGCTACAGCTACCCGGTCATAATGACCGTCACCTTGCCGGTAACCTATGGCGTGCTGGAGGGCACGGTTACTGGTCTGGGCTACTGCGACGTTGACCCGAACGTGCTGGATGGCGCTGATGTCCTGATCGAGGGTAGCAGCGGTACGAGTTGGACGCTGACGACCGACGCCAGCGGCTACTATGGGCCGTGGTGGTTCAACGAGGCTGAAAGTCCGATGACGGTCACCGTCACGTACGACAATCACGAGATGGCAGTGGCGTATCCCGTGACGATCACCGCCCAAGCAACGACAACTCGAGACTTGAACCTGCGGTGGCTGGAGCCATGCGTGGATGTACAATCACCCCCGCTTGAGGCAACGCTCCAAGTGGGCGTGAGCACCACCTTGCCCGTGAGCATCACCAATACTGGAGCAGTCAGTACTGGGTTCTCGATGGCGGACAGCGCGCTCTGGCTTTTTGAGGATCCAATCACAGGCACGCTGGACGCCGACACGGGCTTCCAACTCGTAGACGTGACCCTGGATGCCGCCTACGTCACTCAACCGGGCGTCTACTATGATGCAATCAACGTCACCACTGATGACCCGGTCAACGGCAGCATTGGCCGCCCCGTAACGATGACGGTTGTGCCGCCGCCCACCTGGGGCCTGCTAGAAGGCACGGTCACCGGTCTGGGCTACTGCGACGTCAACCCGGCTCCGCTGACTGGCGCCGATGTCCTGATCGAGGGCAGCAGCGGCACGACGTGGACGCTGACGACCGGCATCAGTGGTACCTACGGCTACTGGTACGACGAGACCGAAAGCCCGATGACGGTCACCGTCTCCTACCCGGAGCACATCACCGCGGTCGTGACCACGACGATCACCGCCCAAACGACGACAACTCGAGACTTGTATCTGCGGTGGCTGGCGCCATGCGTGGATGTGACCCCGCCTGACCTCAGCGCCGTGCTCGATATGGGAATGAGCACTACTTTGCCACTGACGGTCACCAACTGGGGTGCAGAGGCCTTTGATTTAGAGATAAAAGAGGATGACGGCGGTATGGCCCCGCTCGCACCGACAGCCGGCGAGGATGTGCTGGTCGTTGAGTTTGATACCAGCGCGGCGACGGCTATGGAGACAGCGCTCACCAACCTGGGGTACACGTACCTGGGTGTGAACCGATCCACTTTTGAGGCGATGGCAATGCCTGATCTGTTGCAGTACCAGGCTGTCTTTTACGCTGGCAGCACTTCTGGCGACAGTTGGGCCCAGGCAATGGCGTACTTGGATGCAGGTGGATCGCTCTATATCTCTGACAACGATCTGGGCTATTTTCAAAATGCCACTGTTTTTTACCAGACTTATCTCCAGGCCACCTATGTCAGCGACAGCGGTTCGGATGGTGTGCTCACAGGGATGGACATTATGGCGGGCGTCAACCCGGACGTCAGCCCCGATCCCTGGCCCGACGACTTTACAGTCGGCGCGGAAGGTGTCGAAATCTTTGTTGCGCCGAGCGCCAACTCGGCCGGCGTAAAGGTGGACCGCAACGGCTATCTGGCGATCTATACCGCGTTCGACTTTGACGACGTCGCCAGTGTCACCGATGAGGAAGCGATCATTGATCGCGTCATGGATTATCTTGGGATGGTCGATGTGCCGTGGCTCTCCGAGGACCCCATCACCGGCACGCTGGCGGTCGACGGTGGACAAGTCGTCGTAGACGTAACGCTCGACACCAACTTTGTGGCACAGCCAGAGATGGAATACTATGCCACACTGAACGTCCGTGGCAATGACCCGAACGGCCCCTTTGGCATCCCGGTGACGATGACGGTTACCGCGCCGCCTGACTGGGGCAAGCTGGAGGGTACGGTCACCGGCCTGGGCTACTGCGACGTTGACCTGGCCCCGTTGGATGGCGCCGATATCCTGATCGAGGGCAGCGGCGGTGTGAGCTGGACTCTGACAACTGACATCAGTGGCACCTACAGCTACTGGTTCGACGAAGCCAACAGCCCGATGACGGTCACCGTCACGTACCCCGATCACGGGTTGGGTCTATCGACTGACGTGATGATCACCGGTATGGTGACGACGACTCAAGACTTTGACCTGCGGTGGCTAGAACCGTGTGTGGATGTACAAGCACCCGAACTCAGCGCCGTGCTCGACCTGGGCCTGAGCACCACCCTGCCGGTGACGATCACCAACTGGGGCGCGGCGGCTCTCGACTTTACGTTGACCGATACGGACGATGGTAGGGTCGCGCTCGCCCCGCTGGCCGACGCGGTGTGGCTCTCTGAGGTTCCCTTGATTGGCACGCTGGCGGCCGACGGTGATTACGTGGTCGTAGACGTAACGCTCGACACCATCTCTGTGACGCAGCCAGCAATGCACTATTACGCCGCGTTGAACATCAGCAGCAACGACCCGGTATCCGGCTATATCGGCCTCCCGGTGACGATGACGGTCAGCTCGCCCGCCGACTGGGGCAAGCTGCAAGGTACCGTGACCAGCCTGGGCTACTGCGACGTTGATCCGGCTCCGCTGGACGGGGTCGAGGTCTTTGTCGAGTCCAGCCTCGGCACGACGTGGACGCTAACGACCGATGCTGACGGCTACTATGCGTGGTGGATGGGCGATAGCGAAAGCCCGATCACGGTCACGGTTGCTCCACTTGAGCACGAGATGGGCGTGGCGTACCCTGTTACGATCACGGCCCAGACTACGACGACGCAGGACTTTGACCTGCGGTGGCTGGAGCCGTGCGTGGATGTACAAGCGCCCACGATCGAGGCAACGCTCGATATGGGTATGAGCACCACCTTGCCTTTGAGTGTCACCAACACTGGCGCGGTGTCTTTGAGCTTTGAGTTCGAAGAACGTGATGGCGGTTATACCCCATTACGTTTGACTCAAAGTAGTGTGGACTTGAGCCTAACAGGGCCGGAGACTAGCCAAGCACTCGAGGCAGATAGCGGTCAAGTCACACTTTCGGGTCAGCCTGTAGGTACTCGAGGCTCAATCGTAGCTTTGCCCGATCCCTGGATCGTCATCCCGAGTATGCCGGCGGGTGTTTCTCGCCCGACTGGCGCAGCGCTAGATGGCAAATTCTATGTCATTGGCGGCGAAGAGTCAGGTGGCGCCCGCAACGGCTATGTGCAGGTCTATGATCCCAACACGATGACTTGGGAAAATTCAGCGCCTACGATGCCTACAGGAGTTTCCAATTTCTGTGCAGCGGTCATCGGCACAGATATTTATGTCCCGGGTGGGTACGACGGAACTGGCATAGCCAATCTGCAGGTTTTTCATACGAGCAGCAACTCTTGGGAGACGATAACCACTGATCCCTTGCCGGCATCCAATTTTGCCTCAGCCTGCGCGGTCTACGATGACAAATTGTACGTCTTTGGCGGTGAGAGTGTTAATGCAAGCTGGGTGTACGATCCGTCGGCCCCAGCGGGTTCGCGTTGGGACGCTAGCCTGGCTTCTCCACCGGTCGCCTCGGGCTATGGTGCAGCGCTGGCAGTGGGCGACTTTATCTTTTACAGTGGACTAGGCGTTACCAGCAATTTCGCCGACGTGTATGCTTATGATCCGGCTGGTGATACCTGGATCACGTATCCTGGCTTGAACACGGGTCGTGGCGGGGCCGGTATGTGGGCCATCGACGATATGCTGTATATCGGTGGTGGTGGATGGAGCAGCTATCTGACTTCGGTCGAGGAATATGATACCAGCCTGGGTGTTGCTGGTGTTTGGTCAGTTACCAATAGTCTTGTCCAAGGCCGTCGCACGTTTGCATGGGCATCTTCTCCAGAGACGGGGCGGCTATACGTTGGCGCGGGCTGGTCCGGTGCATTTCTGAATGAAGCCGAAGAAACTGCTTTCCCACCGATTTTACCGGATGTGCCTTGGCTCTCTGAGGACCCCATCACCGGCACCCTGCCGGCCGACACCGGATTTGTCTCGGTCGATGTGACCATGGACACCATCTCTGTGACGCAGCCGGGTGACTATTACGCCACTCTGATTCTCAGCAGTGACGACCCGATCAATGACAAAATCAGCCACCCGGTGACAATGCACGTTACTTCACCGGCAAACTGGGGCAAACTAGAGGGTACCGTGACCGGTATGGGCTACTGCGATGCCAACCCAGTCTTGATGGAAGGGCTGGACGTCTTTGTCGAGTCCAGCCTCGGCACAACCTGGACCTTGACGACCGATCCCAATGGCTACTATACCGTCTGGATGGACGAAAGCGAAAGTCCGGTCACCGTCACGGTTGCACCGCCCGAGTACGAGGTTATGACGTACTCTGTGGCGATCTCGGCCCAGACTACGGCGACGATGGACTTTGACATGCGCTGGATGGAGCCGTGCATAGACGTGGTTCCGCTCTCAATGGAGGCTACCGTAGGGCTAGGTGATTCGGAAGTGCAGACGCTCACGCTCTACAACGATGGTGCAGTAGCCTCGGACTTTGATCTCTCTGATCTTGAACCGTGGCTCTCCGAGGACCCAGTGACCGGCACGGTGAGCGCAGATAGCATGGTTGATGTCTTGGTCACCTTTACCGCCCTGCCCACTATGACCAACGGCATCTACACCGCTACCCTCAAGGTCAACGCTGATGATCCGTTCACCAGCAGCTATGAACTCCCGATGACGATGACGGTTGTTTCCTCGCCGACCTGCGGTTTCATCAGCAGCAGCCCGGATACGGTGGATGAGACCACAGTCTTTACCAACACGTCCACCGGCAGCAATCCAATGGTCTACCGCTGGAACTTTGGCGACAGCAGCGGTCTCAGCGCCGCAGAGAACCCCACCCACGACTATGCTCAGGCGGGTTCATACACCGCGGTTCTGACGGCTGAGAACTCGTATGGGCCGAGCGTCTGTACTGGTACCGTCGATATCGTGCTGCCGACCTATGCACTGACGGTCAACACGGTAGGCAGCGGTACTGTGACCTTGGATCCTGTTGGCGGTGTCTATGACGAGGGTACGGTCGTCACACTGACCGCCAACGCTGATCCTGGCTGGTACTTTATCGAATGGACCGGTGACCTGACCGGCTTCTCTAACCCTGATACCATCGTGATGGACAGCGACAAGGTGATCACGGCTACGTTCGACACTACACCTCTGACGTTCTATACCTTGACCGTCGCAACAGACGGCACGGGTGTGGGCACGGTCGACCCGTCCGTGGGCACGTACAGTTACCTGTCCGGCACGGTGGTGCCGATCACGGCCACCGTCGGTCTCAACTCGACGTTCGACGGCTGGAGCGGTGGACTGAGCGGCTCGGTCAACCCGACCAGCATCACGATGGACGGGCACAAGTCGGTCACAGCCACCTTTAACCTGATCCCCGGCGTCTACTATACCCTGACGATAGCGACAGACGGCACGGGTGTGGGCACGGTCGATCCGTCCGTGGGCGCGCACAGTTACCTGTCCGGCACGGTGGTGCCGATCACGGCGACCGTTGGCCTCAACTCGACGTTCGATGGCTGGAACGGTAACCTGAGTGGCCTGACCAATCCGACCAGCATCACGATGGACGGGCACAAGTCGGTCACAGCCACCTTTGACTTGATCCCCGGCGTCTACTATACCCTGACGGTAGCGACAGACGGCACGGGTGTGGGCACGGTCGATCCGTCCGTGGGCGCGCACAGTTACCTGTCGGGCACGGTGGTGCCGATCACGGCCACGGCCAATGTCGGCTCGGTATTCAGTGGTTGGAGCGGTAACCTGACCGGTATGGTCAACCCGACCAGCCTCCTGATCGATGCCACCAAGGTAGTCACGGCGACCTTTGACCTCACGGGCTATGAAATCTACTTGCCTCTTGTGGTGCGAAACTCCTAGTTCACAGTCACTACCTCGCGTTTCTCATATTCCCTGCGGGTCTTGTACCCGCAGGGAAATGTATAAAAGAGGGGCCGTCAGACGTCTCGGCGGTCCCTCTTACTTTACAATGCTCACTCGTGTTCTGACGCAGGGCTTTGACCGTGGACTTGGCCTGTGGTATACTGAACTTTCATCAAAAAGCAAGTGCTATCTTGGAACGACCCCCAAGGAGGGCCAACAGTGACTATATTCCCACGTCTTTCCCATCGAACCTGGATGATTCTGTCTCTGGTCATTCTCTTGGCTCCACTGTTGACAGGACCAGTTCTTTTGGGGCAGTCCAGGTCGTCGAATGCTCAGATACCGTTGTCGCCGCCCGATGATCAAGATGTGCAGGGTGAAGGACCCTGGGTCGTACGCGCATACTTTACCGATCGCCAGATGGTGAATGACCTGGCGACCTGGACTGAACCGTGGGAAGTGCATCACGATCTCGGCTATCTGGTCGTGGACGTGAACCGTGCCGGGTACGATCGCTTGTTGGCGGCTGGCTTTTGGATCGAAATTGACGAGCAACTGACCGATCAACTGAACCAACCCAACGTGCGGCTGCCCAATCAGATCACCGGCATCCCCGGCTACCTGTGCTATCGCACCGTCGAAGAGACCTTTGCCACCGCGCAGGCCATCGTTGCCGCACACCCTGACCTGGCGGCCTGGATCGACATTGGCGATTCCTGGGAGAAAATCCAGCTTGGCGGCAACCCTGGCTACGACATGATGGTGCTGCGCCTCACCAACTCGGCCATTCCCGGCCCCAAGCCCAAACTGTTTGTCATGACGGCGGTCCACGCCCGAGAGTACACAACCGCCGAACTGAACACTCGGTTTGCCGAATACCTGATAGACAACTATGGAACCGACCCCGACGTGACCTGGCTGCTGGATCATCACGAAATGCACCTCTTGCTCCAGTCCAATCCCGATGGGCGCAAAAAAGCAGAGACGGGGTTATCGTGGCGCAAGAACACCAACGAGAATTATTGCTCCTCGACCTCAAACAATCGTGGAGCAGACCTGAATCGCAATTTCGAATTTCAATGGGGCTGCTGCGGAGGCTCCAGCGGCAGCGAGTGTTATGAAACCTATCGTGGCCCCAGCCCGGCTTCTGAACCCGAGACGCAAGCAATCCAAAATTACGTTCGTTCTCAATTCCCGGACCAGCGGGAGGACCTTCTCAACGCTGCCGCACCCATCACGGCCACCGGCATCTTTTTAGACGTTCACAGCTACAGTGAACTGGTGCTGTGGCCGTGGGGCTTTACGTCGGCCCTATCGCCCAACGCCGTCGCTCTGCAAACCCTGGGACGCAAATTCGCCTACTTTAACGGCTATTGGCCCGAACAGGCGGTGGGCCTCTATCCCACCGATGGCACCACCGACGACTTTGGCTATGGCGAATTGGGGTTGGCGGCCTACACCTTTGAACTGGGCACCACCTTTTTCCAGAACTGCAATACCTTTGAAAACACTATCCTGCCCGATAACCTACCGGCGCTGCTCTATGCGGCCAAAGTGGTACGCACGCCGTATTTGACGCCCAGCGGCCCCGACGCCCTCAACCTGGCTGTCTTGCCTGCTGGGGTGAACGTCGGTGAGACCGCCCAGTTGGCGGCGATCATCAACGATACCCGCTACGAAAACTCGAACGGCACCGAGCCTACCCAGCACATTGTCGCCGCCGAGTACTATATCGACACACCTCCCTGGGTGACGACTACTGTGCCTATCGCGTATCCGATGGCGGCGGCAGACGGTGCTTTCGACGAAACGATAGAGACCGTCTCGGCCACCATCGACACCGTGGGTCAGAGTCCGGGCCGTCACACCATCTTTGTGCGTGGTCAGGACGCTGATGGGAACTGGGGACCTTTTACTGCTGTCTTTTTGTCGATAACGGCTGCGCCGGATAGCGCCATCGCTGGCGTCGTGCACGACGATGCCACTGGCGTACCCATCGATCAGGCTGAGGTTGGCCTGCTGGGTGGGTCATTTGATCAGTTTGCCACCACCGGGCCTGACGGAGCCTTTCATTTTGATGTTTACTCGGACACCTATACCCGCACCGCCATCGCTTACGGCTACCATCCGGTCACAGCGACCAACGTGATAGCCGTGACGGGCGTGACCACCACGCAGACGATCTCTCTCACCGCTTTTTCCATGGGCACCCTGGTGGGCCAAGTTACGCAGACCCGCACCGGGCTTGCACTGGAAGCCGCCATTAGTGCGGCCTCCGACTATGCCACGTTTGAGACGAGCAGCGATCCGGCGACCGGTTTTTACAGCGTGACCGTGTTCAGTGACACGTATACTATCACTGCCCAAGCTGGCGGCCACGCCTCTGCCACGTTCAATGATGTAACCGTTACCCAAGAACAGACGACGACACAAGACTTTGTCTTGCACCCCCAGTGCTGTGCCCTTTTGGTGGACGACGACGACGGCCAAAGTTACGAGAGCTACTTTCAGATCGGGCTGGAACGGTCTGGCATACACTACCAGACCTGGGAAGTGGCAAGCCAGGGTAGTCCCACTGCCGACGATTTGGGCTTTTACACTGCCGTCCTGTGGTTCACCGGTGACGATAGTGCCTTTGATACCCTCACCGCCCAAGATCGCGCCAACCTGAGCGCTTATCTGAACGGTGGGGGCAACCTGTTCCTCACCGGCACAGAGATCGGCGCTGGCAATTTGTCTTTTTGGGCCGAAATGCTCTATTCTCAATTCGTGTCCGACGATAGCGGCGTGAACGAGTTGGTGGGCAGCGGTATTTTTGACGGGCTTGGCTTTTCCATCACTGGCGGCGATGGCGCGAACAATCAGGACTTTCCCGACACCCTTTTGCCCATTGCCCCCGCTACGCGCGTCTTTACCTATGCCGGTGGGTTCGAGTTGGGCGGCGGCGTGGCCGTGGACACTGGGACTTATCGCGCCATCAACCTGGGCTTTGGCGTCGAAGGAGTAGACAATGTGGCTGACCGGACGGCCATCGTGAGGGATGGGCTTGCCTGGTTGGGTTGCCCTGCTCCCCCGGTCCAGTTGCAATTGGACAAAACGGCTACCCCCGAACAGGTCTTTTCCGGCAATTTGCTGACCTATACCCTGACGTTTACCAACAACAGCACCATTTCTACTACCCACGTCGTCATCACCGACGTGCTGCCCGACCGTACCACTTTTGCCTGGGCATCGGATAGTGGAGCAATCACCGGCGGTGTGGTGGCTTGGAATCTGCCGCTCGTTCCCCCACATGAGACGCTCAGCCTGACACTGGTCGTGACGGTGACGGGTGTGCCTTCCGGCTCTGCCGCGTTTCCTTTGGTCAACGCGGTCTATGGCGTTCGCAGTGACCAGTCACCATCACCAACCCGGGGCTGGCCGGTGACCGTTATTGTTCATTCGCCTCTTTCCGCGGGCACATTGGCGGGCCGGATCACACAGGCCAATACTGGACTGCCGTTGGCGGCCACTGTTAGCGTTGTCTCGGGTGACCTAGTGCTGGAGACGACCAGTGACCCATCGACTGGTCTCTACAGTCTAATGATCCCTAGTGATACTTATACCCTTACTGCTCAGGCCGACGGATACGCCTCTGGTACAGTTACCGACGTGACTGTACCACAAGGGCAAACAACGACACAAGACTTGATTTTGCAGCCCCACATTCAGTTGCAACTAGGCAAGACAGTCACTCCTGCACAGGTCTTTCCTGGCGACTTGCTGACTTATACCCTGACACTCACCAACAACAGCATCATCTCTGTTACCAACGTCGTCATCACCGACGTGTTGCCTGCCCATACCGCCTTTGCTCGATCCTCGAACGGAGGCGTGATTACCAACAGTGTGGTCTCCTGGAACGCACCCGTCGTTCCTGCGTATAGCGTGCTTAGTCGGACCCTGCTCGTGACTGTGTCGGACACGTTCACTGGTACTTTTCAGCCCCCTGGTACCCTGGCTTTTTTGGTCAACGCGGTGTATGGTGTTCGCAGCGACCAGTCGCCGTCTCTAGTGTGGGGCCGGCCGGTGAGCGTCATAGTTCACTCGCCTGTTTCTAATTTTGTCTACCTGCCGGTCATTCTGCGCGGGGCAGGGGGATAATCATATTTGTATTGGAGGTATAGACAATGTTTCGACGATTTGCTTTGCCATTTTTGGTTGCTGTTGTGTTGCTATGGCCTGTGAGCAGCGTGCTTGGATCTCTGGTCGCTCCCCCGGCGGACAAAGTTTCCCCATGGGTGTTGGACGCCACCGCTGATGGTGATCAGACCGATTTTCTGGTCGTCCTGGCCGAGCAGGCTGATTTGAGCGCTGCCTACGACCTGCCCACCAAACAGGCGCGTGGGCGCTTTGTCCGCGACGCTCTCTGGGAGACGGCTCAACGCAGCCAAGCCAGCCTGCGCGCCTGGCTCGATGCCCGCGACGTGCCCTACCAATCCTTTTACATCGTCAACATGCTCCACGTCCAGAATGGTGACCGGGCGTTGGTGAATGCGCTGGCCGCCCGCTCCGACGTGACCCGCATCGAGGCCAACCCGCGCATACAGAATGCCCTTCCGCGACCAGAAACCAGCGTTTTAAGACAAGATCAGCTTTCTCCTTCTGCTATTGAGTGGGGTGTCAGCAAAATCAACGCGCCGGATGTGTGGGCATTGGGCTACACCGGCCAGGGGGTCGTTGTTGGTGGGCAAGATACCGGCTACGATTGGGATCATCCGGCCCTCAAGAACCAATATCGCGGCTGGAACGGCTCTACCGCCGACCACGACTATAACTGGCACGACGCTGTTGCTGGTTCACCCCAACCGGTGGATCCCCATTCCGGTGGCCACGGAACGCACACAATGGGCACTGTCCTTGGCGACGATGGTGGATCCAACCAGATTGGTGTAGCTCCTGGCGCAAAGTGGATTGGTTGCCGCAATATGGACAGTGGTGGATATGGCACACCTATTACCTACATAGAGTGCTTTCAGTTTTTTCTGGCTCCCTATCCGGTGGGTGGAGGGATTGAGGATGGCGATCCTGACAAGGCCCCCGACGTGACCAATAATTCTTGGAGTTGTCCGACAGGCGAGGGGTGCTCGTGGGATACATTGCAAGAGGCGGTCGAAGCGCAGCGGGCGGCTGGCATCATGACTGTTGTCTCGGCAGGCAATGGAGGCTCCAGTTGCAGTTCTGTGGCCCAGCCGCCGGGTCTCTACGACGCCTCGTACAGTGTTGGCTCTACAAATGGCAGTGATATTATTGCCGGTACCAGCAGCCGAGGGCCGGTGACGATAGACAACAGTAACCGGCTCAAGCCAGACATCTCAGCGCCTGGCGTAACCGTTCGCTCCAGTACGCCTGGCGGTAGTTATGGATCCAAGACGGGCACCTCGATGGCTGCTCCCCACGTAGCCGGGGCGGTGGCGTTGGTGTGGTCGGCCCGGCCGTCGTTACGCAACGCGATTACCCAGACCGAGGACATCCTGAACCAGACTGCTCTTCCCCGGTACAGCACCCAGTGTGGTGATCCACCTAACACGGTGCCCAACAACGTCTATGGATGGGGACGGTTGGATGCGCTAGAGGCTGTGTATCGAGTGTTGGCCGGTCACTTGGAAGGGACTGTCAATGATGACGGGGGTAATCCTGTCGTTGGGGCCGAGATCGAGGCAGCTCTCAATCCCGCGCTGGCGTGGCGTACGAGCAGCGTCACCGATGGTCTGTATGATCTGTCGGTCATCTCCGGCACTTTTACCATCACCGTGGCGGCTCCAGGTTATATGCCCTATTCCACCACCGGCGTGACGGTCACTGCCGGTAGTACGACTACGCTGGATGTCACGCTAACGGTCACACCCACGCACACGATCTCGGGTCACGTGCGCGATGTTTCAACTGGTTTGCCCTTATCCGCTATGGTTGGCTTGCCCGGCGTCACCTCCATGCCCACTCCGACCGACCCGGCTACCGGCTTTTACAGCTTGACTGTAGCTGCGCCGGTAGGTTCCGTCTACATCCTGCGGACCGATGCCGAGTACCATGTGGGTCAAGAACGACCCATCACCATCACCGGCAACTTGACCGAGGATTTCGACTTGGAGCCAATTTGCTTGCTAGTGGTGGACGACGACAGCGGGGCGGACTATGAGACCTATTACACCGACGCCCTAGACCGGTTAACCTATTCCTACAACCTGACGACCACCCCGCCCGATACAGAGACGCTATCTCACTACGGGGGCGTGATCTGGCTGACGGGGAACGAGGGCGCTAGTACACTGACCCCTGCCGACCAAACGAACCTGGCGTCTTATCTGGATGGGGGCGGACGCTTGTTCCTCTCGGGGCAAGACATCGGGTTAGACATTGGCGCTACATTGTTCTACACGAGCTATTTACACGCCGCCTTTGATTCCGACGACGTGAACGTGTACACGCTGACCGGGTTGGACTTGCTCTCTGGCCTGGACGTCACCATATCGGGCGGCGATGGGGCGGATAACCAACTGCATCCCAGCGATGTGGAGCCGGTCAACGGCGGTGTGGCCGTCTATGACTATCCGGCCCCGCACCTCTATGGCGGCGTGGCGTATCGAGGAGGGACGTACCGGACGGTCTATTTTTCCTTTGGCTATGAGGGGATCAACAGTCAGATCGACCAGGACGACGTGATGAGCGCCACGCTGGCCTACCTGAACGTGTGCGGCGAGCCAGAGCCTTGCGCGCCGATTTCCGGAGCCGATTTTGCCCATGTATCTTTGGGTACTTTGTTGAGGGAGACGGTCCGCTTTACGGCTACTGTTGCCGGGGGAAGCGCCCAACTGCCCATCACCTACACCTGGGATTTTGGCGACGATAGCGGGCTGTGGGAGGGCAATCCGATCACGCACATTTTTCCCTTTGCCGCCACGACGCAGACCTACACCGTGACGTTGACCGTCACCAACGCTTGCCCCAGTCAGCAGATGGTGTGGCAGACCGTCGTTGTCCAGGCGGGGCAGCAGCCCTGTTCACCGCTGTCGGATGTCGATTTTGACCATACACCGCCGGAACCGGAGGTGTGGGAAACGGTCACTTTTACCGCGACTGCCGCTGCGGGCACTGCCGAGCTGCCCATCACCTACACCTGGAACTTTGGCGACGGCGTGACGGACACCATGCAAACGAATCCCATCACCCACGTCTTTCCCTTTGCGACGACAGACCTGACCTACACCGTGTCGCTGACCGTTGCCAACGCCTGCCCGAGTCAGCAGACGGCAAGGCAAACTATCTCCGTTCGGGCAGAAACTCAAGTCTGTCCGCCAGTATCGGGAGTTGATTTTGACTATACGCCGCTGGAACCATTGGTGGCGGAGACGGTCGCTTTTACCGCTACCGCCGAGACGGGCACTGCCGAATTGCCCATCACATATACCTGGAACTTTGGCGACGGCGTGACGAACACGTTGTCAACGCACACCATTACCCATACCTTTCCCTTTACGACGACAAATCTAGCCTACACCGTGTCGTTGACCGTTGCCAATGCTTGCCCGAGCCAACAAGGGGTACAAAAGGCCATTATGATTTGGCCAGACGCTCATACTGTCTATTTGCCCTTGGTGCTCGGGAACAACTAGAAAATCAGGAGGAATATAGAATTGAAATACTTGGTAAACATTTTGCTTGCATTTTCCATTGCCGCGGGAACACTGTCCACGTTGATGCTGGATGAACCATCCGTCGTGTTATCTGCCGAGATGCCCGTTGAATTCAGCGTCCAAGATGATCCGCCAACGACACCGGGAAACATGTTGATTTCCCCGTATGTGAGTGATCCTGTGGCTCCAGCCGATACGCGAGGCTTGCCTCCAGCACCTCCCATAGACCTGGATCGGAATTCCGGCGAGATTCGGATGGTGCCTGGCGGTTTTCCGCTGCGGTGGCACGAACGGATGGCTGGTGCTCCGTGGACCCCCGATCCGGCTGTGCAAACGGTGATGGGCAGGGTTAACATGCCGGCTCCGACCACCAACTGGGAGGGCATTAGCTCTACGGGTGTCTTGCCCCCGGATACGGATGGGCAGGTGGGGGCTGACCATTATGTTCAAATCGTGAACTCGCCTGATGGTTCCCAAGTCCGCATCTGGAATAAAATCGGGACGCAACTCTACAATTTCAGCCTCAGCGATCTTTGGCCTGGTGGCGATGTGTGTGATACGTTTGCCAATGGCGATCCAATTGTGCTCTATGACCAAGTGGCTGGCCGTTGGCTGTTGACCCAGTTTGCCCTTCCTGACCCTCCTTATTACGAGTGCGTGGCTGTTTCCAAGACCGGCATACCGAGCGACGATCCCAATGATTGGTGGCTGTATTCCTTTTTGGTTCACAATACCAAAATGAACGACTATCCCAAGTTGGGCGTTTGGCCCGACGGATACTACATGTCTGCCAATCAGTTCACGACCGGTTGGGCGGGCGCGGGCGTGTGGGTTTTCGACCGCGACGCGATGCTCGATGGACAATCGGCCTCCTTTCAGTACTTTGACGTGTGGAGCATGAATATCAATTACGGCGGTTTGCTGCCCAGCAACCTGGCAGGCAGCAGGCTGCCTCCGGCTGGCGCGCCCAATTACTTTATGTCGGTCGATATGGACTGGTCCGGTACGGATGACGTCCTGCACATTTTCGAGTTCCATACCGACTGGAACACCCCCACCAACTCGACCTTTAGCCTGGTGGCAGACCTGGTGGTCGATCCCTTTGACTGGAATTTTGACGGGTCCGTCGGCCCGCGTGGCAATTGGGACATCCCGCAGCCGGGCACGTCTGTGGAATTGGATTCTATCTCTGACCGGTTAATGATGCATCTGTGGTACCGTAATTTTGGCAGTCACGAATCGTTTGTGGTCAACCATACCGTCGATGTGGGCGGAACGCCAGACCACGCCGGTGTGCGGTGGTACGAAATCCGTGGCGGAACGGTCAATACCACTTTGGACGATGCATTCATTTATCAGCAAGGTACGTATGCGCCCGACAGCGAACATCGTTGGATGGGCAGCGGGGCTATGGATCAAGCGGGCAATATTGCCCTGGGGTACAGCGTCTCTAGCAGCACGGTCTATCCCAGCATTCGCTACGCGGGCCGGTTGGCGGGCGACCCGTTGGGAACCTTGCCCCAGGCGGAAGAAGAAATCATTGCCGGCAGCGGTGTGCAGACACACAACTATGCCCGTTGGGGCGACTATAGCGCGATGAGCGTGGACCCCGTGGACGATTGTACCTTTTGGTATACGCAGGAATACGTCGAGACCAGCGGCAGTGCATCCTGGCAGACGCGCGTTGCTTCCTTCCAATTCCCCTCCTGCCTGATTTCTTTGGGTTCTCTGACGGGAATGGTCCATCACGATCAGACCGGCGCACCCATCAAAGGCGCGACCGTCCAGGCGAGCATTTCGCCCACCTACTCTTGGTCTACGAGCAGTGATGCTGGCGGTCTCTATCATCTGGCAACCATTTCTGGTACCCTTATGGTCACAGCGACGGCGTCTGGTTATCTGCCGTACTCTCGCACCGGCATAACGGTCACCGGTGGCAGCACGACGACCCTGGATATACCGATGCTGCCTAGACCCTTTTACGTGATCTCGGGTCATGTGCGGGACGCTGATACCGGTCTTCCCTTGCCCGCAATGGTCCATCTACCGGGCACTACCATCACGCCTACCCAAACAGACCCAACCACCGGTTTCTACAGCCTGACTGCACCAATGGGCGCGTACATTCTCCAAACGGAGGCCGTCCATTACCAGCCCCAGAGCCGAGAGGTCGCCGTCGACGGCAACCGGACAGAGGATTTTGACCTGGAGCCGTTATGCCTGTTGGTGGTGGACGACGATAGTGGGATGGACTATGAAACGTTTTACACGGATTCACTGGATCCACTGACCTATACCTATGGTATCACGACGACCCCACCTGATACCGAAACGTTGGCTCACTATGGGGGCGTGATCTGGCTAACGGGGAACGATGGTTCGACCACTCTCACAGCCGCCGACCGGGCAAACCTGACGACTTATCTGGATGGGGGCGGGCGGTTGTTCCTGTCGGGGCAAAATGTTGGGTTCGATATTGGCCAGACCTCTTTCTACGCCGACTATTTGCACGCCGATTACGATTCCGACGATACGCACGTCTATACATTGAGCGGGCTGGGCTTTTTCTCCGGTCATGATATCGTCATCACGGGCGGCGATGGGGCGAACAACCAGATGCATCCCAGCGATGTGGAGCCAGTCAACGGTGGTGTGGCTGTCTATGACTATCCGGCTCCCCATCTCTACGGCGGTGTGGCCTACTCGGGCCTATACCGGACGGTTTACTTTGCCTTTGGTTACGAAGCGATCAACAATCAGGCCGACAGAGATGATGTGATGAGCACCACACTGGCCTATCTGGGAGTATGCGGCGAATCGCAATCCTGCACACCGATTTCTGAGGTTGACTATGATCATGATCCGCCGGAGCCATCGGCGCACGAGACGGTATTTTTTACCGCCACCGTCGCAGGGGGCACTGCCGCGCTGCCCATCACCTACACCTGGGACTTTGGCGACGGCGTGACACGCACCCTGCAAACAAACACCATCACCCACACCTTTCCCGTTACGACGACAGATCAGACCTACACGGTGTCACTGACGGCTGCCAACGGCTGCCCTAGCCAGCAGATGGTGCGGCGAACTATTACCGTTCGGGCAGAACCCCAACCCTGTCCGCCGGTATCGGGAGTTGATTTTGACTATACGCCGCCAGAACCACTGGTGTCGGAGACGGTCACATTCACCGCTACCGCCGCGGCGGGCACTGTCGAACTGCTCATCACCTACACCTGGGACTTTGGCGACGGCGTGACACGCACGCGGCAAACGAACACCATCACCCACACCTTTCCCGTTACAACAACAGACCAGACTTACACCGTGTCCCTGACCGTTGTCAACGGCTGTCTGAGCCAACAGACAGTGTCGCAAACCATCATCGTTCGGGCAGAACCTCAACCCTGTCCGCCGGTGTCGGGAGTTGATTTTGACTATACGCCGCCGGAACCACTGGTGTCGGAGATGGTCACATTCACCGCTACCGCTGCGGCGGGCACTGTCGAACTGCCCATCACCTACACCTGGGACTTTGGTGACGGCATTACGCGCACGCTGCAAACGAATACCATCACCCACACCTTTCCGTTCACGGTAACAGAACTGACCTATACAGTGTCGTTAACCATCGCCAATGCTTGCCCGAGCCAACAGATGGCGGAGAGGGCCATCATTATTCGCCCAAGTCTTTACGCCCTGTATCTGCCCTTTGTGCTCAAGGATTGAAGGAAAAACTGAATGACCCAAAAACTCGCTCCAGGTTTTTTATTTGCTCTTTTGTTGCTAGTGATAGCGTCTTTTCAGTCTCCAGCGAGCGCCCGAATTCCGGTTCCAACAAACTTTGAGGCTCGGACGACATTCGTCAGTGAGCCCGTAACGCCACATGTGATCAACATAGACCTGCGCACATTGCCCGTCATAGCTCCTTGGAAACCCGGCGATCCCACGCGCGAAATTCCCCGGCGCGTGCATCCTCGTTCGGAGGGTAAAGCGCCGCAGCTTGTCACATCGTCGCCAGACCCACTTTTGGCGTTCCAGAAAAGCGCCGTACCGAGTGTAAATAGCATAACCTTTGATACCCCCATTCTCAACTTTGAGGGTATTCCGTTTACGGGCGTCGCCCCGCCAGATACCGTGGGGGAGGTTGGCCCCAATCACTATATCCAGATGACCAATGGAAATGGAGGAACGCCGGTTGCTATCTACGACAAGAGCGGTAGTTTGCTGGGCGGTCCTTTTGTGCTCGATTCGTTGTGGACGGGTGGCGGCAGTTGTGCGGCGGGTCACGGTGACCCCATCGTGCTGTACGACAGACTCGCCGACCGTTGGTTGTTGAGCGAGTTTGCGGATTCGGGGAATCATCTCTGTGTGTACGTCTCTCAGACCTCTGACCCGGTGACTGGCGGGTGGTACGGTTACGATTTTAGCACGCCAGATTTCCCCGACTATCCCAAGTATGCCGTGTGGCCAGACGCCTACTATGTGTCAAGCAACGAGAGCAGCCCTGCGGTGTATGCGTTGGATCGAACCCAGATGCTCGCTGGGGGAGTGACAACCTCGCAGCGTTTCACCGCGCCCGGTTTGGCGGGATTTTCCTTCCAAGCCCTGACCCCCAGTGATATGGACGGACCAACACCGCCCCCCGCCGGTTCGCCAAACTATTTCATGCGCCATCGAGACGACGAGGTGCATAACGTGGGGGCAAACGATCCGAACTGGGATTATCTGGAAATCTGGGAGTTTCATGTGGACTGGGTCACGCCCGCCAACTCATCCTTTACCAAGGCGCTCGATCTACCCATATCCGAATTTGACTCGAACCTGTGTGGCCTTGTCTCCTTTTACTGCTTTCCCCAACTGGGCACTGGTCAAACTCTCGATCCGCTGCGCGAAGTGATCATGTGGCGGTTGCAATACCGCAATTTTAACAGCCACGAGACGTTGGTGGGGAATCTGGTCACCGACGTGGACGGTACGGATCACGGTGGGATTCGGTGGTTCGAGCTTCGCAAAACGGGGACCGCTCCCTGGACCCTTTTTCAGGAAGGCACCTATGCTCCCGATGCCGCCCATCGCTGGATGGGCAGTATCGCGATGGACCAGCGTGGCAACATCGCTATGGGCTACAGCGTGTCGGATGCTTTTACCATTTACCCATCCATTCGCTACGCCGGACGGCTCGCCAGCGACCCCCTCGGCACACTGCCGCAGGGCGAATATTCGATCATCGCGGGCACTGGCTCTCAAATCTTCTCCGACCGCTGGGGCGATTATAGCGCGATGAGTGTGGACCCGGCGGATGACTGCACCTTTTGGTACACGAACGAGTACGCGCCCGCGAACGGCCTTTGGCAAACCCGCATTGCTGCGTTTCGGTTTCCTACTTGCTTGTACTCTTGGGGCTATTTAACAGGAACGGTCTACAATGACCAAACTAGCGCTCCCATCGTTGGGGCGACAGTTCAGGCCAGTATCCCGCCTTCCTACACCTGGTCCACGACCAGTGAGGCTGGTGGTCTTTACCATATGCCCGTCATCTTGGGCACCTATACGGTCAGCGCCACCGCGCCCGGCTATTTTTCATATCTTTCCACTGGCATAACGGTCACTACCGACAGCACGACGATCCTGAATATATCACTGCTGCCCAAACCCACCTACGTCATTTCGGGCCGCGTACGCGATGTCCATACTGGTTCTCCTTTGACGGCGACGGTCAGCCTGTCTGGTTCTCCCATCTCGCCAACCCAGACTGATCCGTCCACCGGCTGGTACAGTATGACGGTGCCTACAGGTTTTCATACCTTGCAAGCAGAGGCGGCCCGTTACGTGGACCAAAGCCGTCCGATCACCCTCACCAGTGACCGGGTCGAGGATTTTGACCTGGAGCCCGTATGTTTGCTGGTGGTGGATGACGACGTGGGGGCAAGCTATGAAACGTATTACACCGACGCGCTCGACCGCTTGGGCCGATCGTACAACACGGTGTCCACACCGCCCGATGCCAAGACGATGTCTCATTACCAGGGAGTGATCTGGTTGACGGGCGACCAGGACACTGATACCCTGTCTGCTGCCGACCAGGCAAATCTGGCATCCTACCTGGATGGCGGCGGACGGTTATTCCTGTCGGGGCAAGACATTGGGTTCGACATTCACGCGACATCGTTCTACTCGAACTATTTGTACGCCAACTATGATTCCGACGATACGATCACATACATACTGACCGGGTTGGATTTTCTCTCTGGCCTGGACGTCACCATCTCGGGCGGCGATGGCGCGAACAACCAGATGCACCCCAGAGACGTGGAGCCGGTCAACGGTGGTGTGGCCGTCTATGACTATCCGGATCCACATCTTTACGGCGGCGTGGCCTATCAGGGCATGTACCGGACGGTTTATTTTTCCTTTGGCTATGAGGGGATCAACAATCAGACTGACCGGGATGGCGTGATGAGCACCACGCTGGCCTACTTGCGAGTATGTGGTGTATCGCTACCTTGCACACTGATTTCTGGGACTGGCTTTGACTATGAACCCTTGGAGCCGGGGGCGCAGGAAACAGTTCATTTTACTGCCACTGTTGCCGAGGGTGGTGCCGAGTTGCCCATCACTTACACCTGGAACTTTGGTGACGGCATCACGCGCACGCTGCAAACGAACACGATTACCCACACCTTTCCATTCGCGACGACGGATTTGACCTATACGGTGTCATTGACCATCATCAACGGTTGCTCGAGCCAACAGAATGTACAAGAGAGCATCACTATTCTGTCGGCCATTCGCACTGTTTATCTGTCGCTGTTGCTCAGAAATGACTAGTGTTTCGCGGCGTAAATAAACTTACAGTTCAATTTGCTACCGGACACTTTTTTCTTTAGCCACGAATGTAAATCAAAAATTAGTGTAAATTCGTGAAATTCGTGGCTAAAAATTCAGTATCTGTTGTTCACTTGTCAACAGTGTCCGGTAGTGAACAGTTCAAAATTGCCGACTATCAACGCAAAGCGCTTATTATGATGCCAATCTGCCGCGAAACACTTGAGCAGTTGGGCGTTGAAACTTTGTATTACGCGTGAACGTGTTCACGGTGGGGATATTTACGCTCAACTGCACTAGATGATGATTTTTGGAGGTGCATGTGACTGAACAACGCAAAAAGGCTTGGCGAGACGAGTACCAGGCACCATTCGATTTGGAACGGTATGGAGACTTGCTCGTCGCCGTTTTGGACAAGGTACGGGCCGTGCCCAAGTGGTCGCAGAGAAAACTTGGCCGCATTATTCGCCAGCATCCACTGCCAGATGGCAAGACGCTCTCCAAGAGCCAAATGCTCAAAGGATATGCCCAACTGTGTGCGTTGGAAGGGCAAGAGCCTGACCCTGAACTGGTGCGGCGCTTGCGGGCCAAGCCCACGCGCACGATCTCTGGCGTGGCCCCGGTCGCAGTTTTGACCAAGCCTGCCCCTTGCCCCGGCGAGTGCATCTTTTGTCCCACGGTCGAGCAGATGCCCAAGAGCTATCTGCCCGACGAGCCTGGCGCAATGCGGGCCGCCAACCATGACTTTGATCCTTACGATCAGACCGCCGGGCGCATCGCCGTGATGTCCGAGATCGGGCACAATGTGGACAAAGTCGAGTTGCTCATCTTGGGCGGGACGTGGTCGTGCTACCCGGAGGATTACCAAGAGTGGTTCGTGCGTCGCTGCCTGGATGCGATGAACGGGGTGGAGGCATCCACGTTGGAGAATGCGCAGCGACTGAACGAGCAAAGTCGGCATCGTAACGTCGGATTGGTGGTAGAGACGCGGCCTGACCGCATCACGCCTGAGGAGGTGCAACGGCTGCGCTGGTTGGGCGCGACAAAGGTGCAACTGGGTGTGCAGAGCCTGGACGACGACATTCTGGCCCGCAACCGGCGCGGTCACACGCTGGCCGAGACGCGCCGCGCGATACGTTTGCTGCGGTTGGCGGGATTCAAGATCGTCGTTCATTGGATGCCTAATCTTTTAGGAGCCACGCCCGAGAGCGACTTGGAAGATTTTGGCCGGTTGTTCAATATCCCGGCGATACGGCCAGACGAAATGAAAATCTATCCCACGGCGCTTTTGTCAAACACGGCGCTTTACGAGTATTGGCAGCGGGGAGAGTACCAACCCTACGACGAGAAGATATTGACCGACTTGTTGGTCCGTTGCAAAATCCTGATCCCCGCCTATTGTCGCATCAACCGGTTGATGCGTGATATTCCGGCCCCCAATATTGTAGCTGGCGTGACAAAATCAAACTTGCGGCAGATTGTGCAATTGCGTATGAAACGAGAGGGATTGACCTGCCGCTGCGTTCGATGCCGTGAGGTACGCGGTCAGGCGGTGGATGCGGATGCCCTCGAATTTGAACAGTTGGATTATGACACGGACGCCACGCGCGAGTCTTTTTTGAGTTACGTGACACCTCAAGATCAGTTGGCAGGGTTCTTGCGTCTCTCACTGCCTCTACCCGAAACCAAGCCCACCATCGCCGAGTTGGATGGCTGCGCTGTGATCCGCGAGGTACACGTCTATGGTCCGGCGTTGGAACTGGGTGCCAGACAGCAGGGGATGGTTCAGCACGCTGGATTGGGTACCCAGTTGATCGATCAAGCCCGACGTGTTGCCCGGAAAGAGGGTTTCAGTAGATTGGCCGTCATCGCGGCGGTGGGCACACGCCCCTACTACCAGGAACGAGGGTTCACGCTTGGCCGTTTGTACATGATTGGCAAGGTGTAACACTCCGTAACTTTTTCCTCCCTCGAGTGTTTTTGTAACTGGCGGGACAACCGCTTACCCAAGGAGGGAAACCACATGAAGCGATACGGCCGTATTACGGGTTGGGGAAAATCTCTCCCTAAACGAGTCCTCACAAATCACGATTTAGAAAAGATGGTAGACACTTCTGATGAGTGGATCGTCTCACGGACGGGCATCCGGGAACGGCGCATCGTCGGGGAGGGCGAGACGACGTCCTCAATGTCGGTCGATGCTTGCCGGAAAGCACTGGATCGAGCGGGCGTCAGCCCTGAAGAGGTTGACCTCGTGATTGTGGCTACATCATCACCCGATTATTTTTGCCCTCCTGTCTCTAGCATGGTACAAGACCAACTAGGAGCGACCCGGGCTGGGGCTTTTACCCTGGTTGCGGGCTGCACAGGCTTTGTCTATGGCCTGGTGACTGCTAATCAGTTCATTGAAACCGGCCTGCACCAAAAGGTGTTGGTGGTCGGGGTCGAAACGCTCTCGGCGGCTGTGGACTGGACGGATCGCAATACCTGTGTGCTCTTTGGAGATGGTGCAGCGGCCGTCTTGGTTGAAGCGAGCGACCAACCCACGGGAATCTTGAGTTGTGAACTCGGCTCACAGGGCAAGGATTGGGATGCGCTCATAGCGCCCGGCTATGGCACCGTCAAACCCTTTTCTGAAGAGACCTTGCGAAACCGTGAGCAGTATTTGCGGATGGATGGTCGGCGCGTATTCAAATTTGCTACGCGCAAGATGACCGATTCAGTGATCAACGTTGTCCAGGACAGTGGTCTGACCTGGGACGATATCAATTTGGTGATTCCTCACCAGGCCAATGCCCGCATCATTGACCTGGCTGTGCGTCGTCTAAAGATAGACCCCGAGAAGGTGATGGTCAATGTAGATCGTTATGGAAATACCTCGGCGGCCTCGATCCCATTGGCGCTGTGCGATGCGCTGGAGGAGGAACGTTTACAGTCCGGTGACCACGTCGTACTGGTCGGTTTTGGTGCGGGGCTGACTTGGGCGGCAGTAGTGATGCATTGGCAGCCAGAAAGGGTGACAGAGGCACCGATCCTGGTGGAGAACTGGCCGATGCTGTCGAATTTGTTCCAGCCAGTCACAAAAGTGCGAAATGCCGTGTGGAGCACGCAAGTGAATGCCCGTGCACGGTTACAAGATCTGGCGATGGCGGCGATGACGCCAATTAACCGCTGGCAACAACGCTTTCGAGATTGGTAGGCGTTGACTGTTTTTCTCCTTTTCTTTGGCGCCGTTTGGGGATATTCTCCAAACGGCGCTCCTCTTTTTGGGCAACTGGCGAGTTGAGATAGAGAATGATCTGTGCTATACTCTCGATACAAGTTGCCTACAAACCATTGATTGCGATGGTCAAAAGGATCATTCAAAAATAGCTTGTATTTTTTAACTCATTTCCCATATAAAAATGCTCAAAAAGTGCGACGTTCTTTCTGAACAACGCCAAATAGTTATCTGTAGGAGGGTAATATGGCTTGTGGTTATGCCGGTAAATATTTGTGGATTGATTTGGACACAGGAGACGTGCGCGTCGAACGGATCGTGGATGAGGACGCGCGCAAGTACTTTTTGGGGAGCGGGTACGCGGCCAAGCTTTACGCCGAGGAGATGGATCCAGAGGTCGAGCCGTTGGCCCCTCGGTCCTCTATCTATGTTTTTAACGGCATCTTTACCGGCACTTTTGCGCCCACTGGCTGCCGGAGCAGTTGGTGCGGGCGCAGCCCTCTGACCGGCATCTGGAATGAGGCCAATATGGGCGGGCACTTTGGGGCCGAGTTGCGTGCCGCTGGGTTTGACGGCATCGTCATCACTGGCCGAGCCGAGCATCCTGTCTACGTCTATGTGCGCGATGGCACGGCCGAGATTTGTGATGCCACCCATCTATGGGGGATGGAGACTTTTGACGCTTACGATGGGCTGTTAGCGGAAACCGACCTCAAAGCCCGCGCAGCCGTCATCGGACCGGCGGGGGAGCGTTTGGTGCATTATGCGTCGGTGATGCAGGGCGGACGCAACCACAGCCGCGCAGCCGGACGGGGCGGAATGGGCGCGCTTCTGGGCAGCAAGCAGGTCAAGGCCATTGTCGCCCGAGGGAATGAACGCCCTACCTATGCCGACGCGGATGAATTTCGGACTATTGCCCGTAAATTGACGTCTGTCATCAAAAAAGGTTCCAAGGGAATGGCGATGTATGGCACGGCGGGCGGTGTCTCTGCCACTGAACTCGAAGGCGATTTGCCCATTCACAATTGGCTGGATGGTTCCTGGGAAGCGGGCGCGCACGCGATCTCTGGGCAGGCTATGCATGAAGCGTATTGGGTCAAGGATACCCACTGCTATGCTTGTCCCATCGGCTGCGGCAAGTTTATCGAGATCAAAGATGGCCCGTATGCTGGCGTCAGCGGCGAGGGACCCGAGTACGAGACGCTGGCCGGGTTCGGCGCGCTGCTGCTGATCGACGACCTGGCGGCCATCGCGCGCGCCAACGATCTTTGTAATCGTCTGGGGCTGGATACCATCACGGCCTCGTCGGTTATCGCCTTTGCAATGGAGGCGTTTGAAAACGGCCTGATCTCTGCGGATGAGATCGAGGGGGTTTCTCTGGCCTGGGGTGAGCCTAAAGGAATGCTGAAATTGGTCGAATTGATCGCCGACCGGCGTGGTGCGGGCAGCTACCTGGCCGACGGTGTGCGGAGCGCGGCGTCGCATCTGGGGCGTGATGCGGAAGAGTATGCGATCCACGTCAAGGGGATGGAAATAGTTTATCACGACCCACGAGCATTCTACGCTATGGCCGTCAATTACGCCACAGCTGCTCGGGGCGCGTGTCATCTGGAGAGCCTGGGATACTGGGAGATGTATGGTGTCCCTGTCGAGAGTTGGTGCCCGGAACCGTACGACCGCTTTTCCAACGAGGGCGCCGGGCGACATACGATTGCTTTCCAGGATTATCTCTCGTTTTACAACCCGCTGGGGTTATGCAAGTTTATCGCCAAGGTTGGCCCAAGCCCGGATACGTTGGCGCAGATGCTCAACGCGGCGACGGGATGGGATTTGTCTGGCGAGGAGTTGATGCGGATCGGCGAGCGCGTTTTCAATCTCAAGCGAATCATCAACAACCGGTTGGGCATCACGCGGGCCGACGATACGCTGCCCAAGCGCTTGCTCACACACCCGCGCCCCTCGGGGCAGGCGGAGGGTAAGCTGCCCGATCTAGAGTTGATGCTGGAGGAATATTACGAGGCTCGCGGTTGGCTGCCTGATGGAAAGCCTTTGGCAGAAAAGTTAAAAGCGCTGGGATTACAAGTAACTGATACTTGAGATTATTAGCAGAGCACAGGCGATCTTGGATGACTTTTCGACGACCTTTGCCGAGTATTTTTTGCAGTTTGCCTGATTCAGTTGACAATGTTTTTGATTTCACTATACTAATGTCAGCGATTGGATCTGAATGTCAGGGATAAGCGACTAATCCAGGATGTGCCTGCCCTGCGTTCAACACACAAAAGGAGGTATATCTTGTCTAAGGAAAAGCCTTGGCTCAAGTCCTATGAATCCCACGTACCCGAGTCCATTGATTATCCGCAAACCATCATGCCCGCTGTTTTGGAGGAAACGGCACGCAAATACTCGGATCATACGGCCCTCATCTTTAAAGACGCCAAAATGATTTATCGTGAGTATAATCAAGCCGTGGATCGTTTCGCCGCAGCGTTGCAGAAATTGGGCGTTAAGAAGGGAGGGCGGGTGGCGATTCATTTACCCAATTGCCCCCAGTTTGCCATCGCTTACTATGCTGTTTTGCGGATTGGGGCCATCGTCGTGCCTTGCAACCCCATTTACACGGCCCGTGAAATGAGGCACCAGGTCAGCGATTCTGGCGCAGAGGTCATTGTGACCCTCAGTTCCCTGTATCCGGTTATCAAGCAGATCAGGGCGGATACCCAATTGCGTCATGTCATTGTTGCCAAGATCAAGACCTATTTTCCCTCGGTTCTCAAGTTGCTCTTTACTTTGCTGAGGGAAAAGAAGAGCGGACACAGGGTAGACATCTCTGGTGACACCAACACTTATTGGTTCCAGGATGTCCTTGCTAGCGCGTCAGCCAAGCCAGCTCCGGTGGAGGTTGGACCGGAAGACACGGCCGTGTTCATGTACACTGGCGGCACTACGGGGGTCTCCAAAGGCGCGCAACTGACCCACAAGAATATTTTGGTCAACGCCGTTCAATGCAAGACCTGGATCAACACTGAGGATGCTCAGGAAGTAACGATGACGGCGTTGCCATTGTATCACAGTTACGCCATGACCACTTGTATGAACCTGGGGACGCTCATTGCGAGTGCCTTGTTACTCATTCCTGATCCGCGTGACTTGGAGGATGTGCTCAAGAGCATCACCCAACACAAGCCAACCCTTTACCCCGGCGTACCGGCAATGTACGTGGCCATCAACAATTATCCAGACCTGGGCAAATACGATGTCAGCTCTATCAAGGCCTGCCTCAGCGGTGCGGCTGGACTGCCGGTGGAGGTGCAACAAAGCTTTCAGAAAATTACCGGTGCTCGGCTGGTGGAGGGGTATGGCCTCAGCGAAGCCTCTCCAGTAACCCACGCGAATCCCATCTTTGGCGAGAGCCGCGTAGGCACCATTGGTCTTCCTTGGCCTGATACTGAGATACGGATCATGGACGCCGATACCGGCGAAAATGAGATGGGCGTCGGTGAGGTGGGCGAGCTTTGTATCCGTGGTCCTCAGGTAATGAAGGGCTACTGGCAGATGCCGACCGAAACGGCCAATACCCTGCGAGATCACGGGGATGGCGGTGGTCTCTGGCTCCATACCGGTGATATGTCTGTGATGGACGAGGATGGATATTTCAAGATTGTGGATCGCAAGAAGGACATGATCCTGGGGGCGGGCGGCTATAACATCTATCCTCGTGAGGTAGAGGAGGTGCTTTACGAGCATCCCAAGGTGTTGGAAGCTGCCGCTGCTGGTGTTCCAGTACCTGGTAAGGGCGAGCGGGTCAAAGTATACATTGTGTTAAAAGAGGGCGAGACGGCTACTAAAGCCGAGTTTTTTGCTTACTGTAAGGAAAACTTGGCTCCTTACAAAGTGCCCAAGTTTGTCGAGTTCCGCGACGATCTGCCCAAGACGATGGTTGGAAAAATCCTGCGCCGTGTACTGATTGAAGAGGAAAAAAAGAAACTGGCCGAGTAGTAGACGTAACGACGTTTATCCAAATAGCAAAAGGCGGAGCCAATTGGCTCCGCCTTTTATCATCAATGATCTGATCAACTGCTCATGCGGGTGCAGGGGCAGGAGGCATATCAAGTGAGGGTTTCGGTTGTTCAGAGATTGGTTGCACGGTGGGCCATTCGACGCCGGGCACTGGAGGAAGGTCCTCTGGAGTGTCTGGTTTTTCCGAGTTTCCCTCGAACATGGCAACAAACTGGTCGGCATTTAGCGTCTCGACCTTGATCAACTGTTCTGCGATTCTGTCCAACTGCTCTCGATGACGAATCAAGACATCCTTAGCCAGTTCGTAGGCCTCGCGTACGATTCCACGCACTTCCTCATCAATTTCCTGCGCCACTGCTTCGCCATAGTCTCGTTGTTCGCCAATTTCCTTTCCCAGAAAGACCAACTCTTCTTTTTGGCCAAAGGTCATTGGACCAAGTTTTTCACTCATTCCATAACGCGTTACCATAGCGCGGGCTCTTTCTGTCACTCGCTCCAGATCGTTAGATGCGCCCGTCGTTATGTCACCAAAGATCAGTTCCTCGGCCGCTCGCCCACCCAACGCGAATGCCAAATCATCCTTGATCTTGGCCTTACTCAACATACGCCGATCTTCATCCGGCAGCGACAGGGTGTACCCTAGAGCCATCCCACGCGATACGATGGAGACTTTATGCACTTGGTCACACTTGGGTAGCACGTGACCTACCAGCGCATGTCCGGCCTCGTGAAAAGCCGTGATGCGTTTCTCTTCGTCGGAAATCAGGCGGCTTTTGCGCTCTGGGCCAGCGATCACGCGCTCAACGGATTCTTGGAATTCGTCCATTTCGATGATTTTCTTATCACGGCGGGCGGCCAAGATGGCTGCTTCGTTGACCAGGTTTTCGATGTCGGCTCCCACAAAGCCCGCCGTGGCCTGGGCCAGTTTGTGCAGATCTGTATCCTCGCCCAAAGGCTTGCCGCGTGCGTGTATTTCCAGGATCGCTTCGCGACCTCTGATGTCCGGGCGGTCGAGCACCACGCGCCGGTCAAAGCGTCCGGGACGGAGAAGCGCGGGGTCAAGAATGTCCGGGCGGTTTGTGGCCGCCATAATGATGACGTTCGTGTCGGTGTCGAAACCATCCATCTCGACCAGTATCTGATTCAACGTTTGCTCTCGCTCGTCGTGAGAACCGCCCAGTCCAGCGCCTCGGTGGCGACCTACAGCATCTATCTCGTCAAGAAAGACGATACAGGGGCTATGTCGCTTTGCCTGTTCAAACAGGTCGCGCACCCGTGAGGCTCCCACGCCAACGAACATTTCTACAAACTCGGAACCAGAGATGGAAAAGAAGGGCACACCTGCTTCTCCGCTGACCGCTTTGGCCAGGAGTGTTTTGCCTGTGCCTGGTGCTCCCATCAAAAGCACACCTTTGGGTATCCGCGCTCCCAGTTGAACGAACTTTTCCGGCTCTTTGAGAAACTCTACTACTTCGCTCAGTTCCTCCTCGGCTTCATCCACACCGGCTACATCTTCGAATGTGATCGAGGGTTGATCACCGGTGTACATCCGGGCGCGACTTTTACCAAAGGCAAGCGCCTGATTGTTCGCGCCCTGGAACTGGCGTAGCACAAAATAGCCAATGATAAACATGGCTACCATCAACAGGATCGAACCACCGGCACTCAACAGGGTCATCCAATCTGGGGGTTGTACCACGTTGATTTCAACGCTCTCTAATTCTGCTGCGGTAACTCCCAGGTCACGTAACTGCTCTGTGACTGTGGACTCTGTTCCTTTATGAGACTCGACCTCTGTTTCGTTGTCGAGTTCGATGAATAGGTTGTTGCCCTCTACGCGAATACTTTTGACTGTTCCATCTCGTATATGCGCTGCGACCTTTGATAAAGGTGTCTTTGAGATGTCCCCTGCCCGCTGTGTGGCAAAGCTATATACCAGAAACACAGCAGCCATAAGGATGATTAGATAGATGAATGAACTTCCTGCTGACCTAGAACGCACTATTATCCTCCATTCGATCAAGCGCTTTCCATGCATTGGAGCGCCTAACCTACATTTTATATAGTACCTATTATACCATGTCCTATTAGACTAGTGCAAGAATTGTATTAGAAAACTAATAGAAATCGCCACTTTTTTCAGAGACATGGCCATACATCAGGGTTTGATCTCGATTTCAGCGATCAAGATGCTTTCAGACTCGGCCGTTGTTGATCCTTCGTCTACGACTGGGAGTCGATAACCGGGCTGCCCCTGAGGATACATCCCGATGCGCAATTGATATAAACCTGACGCTTGACCTGCTGGAACTGCGACTTGGTGTGGGTCTGCTATAGATTCTGCGCCAGGTACCCACGATGTAGTGGGATTCATTGGTTCTGCATCTTGTTGTGCCACCAATTGTCCGTTAGCGTCAATGATATGTATGAACACGACGTAGGGTGTGTCCATCGAGCGTAGCGCGCTCCAGCGCAATGTGACTGCAACCACTCCGCCTGGTTGAAACGTCTCTTGTCGCAACTCGGCATTTTCCAGCATGATCAGATGCGCGAGATTGACCTCGAGTGGAATGGGAATGTCCACACCTCCACTCACGGTCAATGTCACCACATCCCCGGCGCGGACTGTTGTCCCCTGTTCGGGTTCTTGTTCCAGTACCATTCCCTCTGTTTGTGCGCTCCATACCTCGTCGGTTGCCACCCGTAGACCATCCGATTCGAGGCCATTGCGCACGATTTCCACTGGATACTCGACTACGTCAGGCATCGTCAATTCTCGTCCTGGACCACTCACGATGACAGAAACCTCTGTGTCGGAGAGAACTTGTTCTTCGGGTGCGGGATTTTGTTCGAGCACGATCCCTTCTTCAGTAACCGGCTCGTCGCGTTCCTCCAATAGTACAAAATGCAATCCTACCTGTGCCAGTATTTCTCGTGCTTCTTTCTCTGGCTTGCCCACTATGCTGGGAACAGAAATCAACTGTGTTTCCTCTTGGTGAGGTGGTGAGGTGACTAGGGGCATAGATGTGGGGGTAGGTGGCAAGGATGGGCTGGCAGAATAGCTGCGGATGACCAACGACCAAAGTGGAACCAGCCCCACCACGGCGACGAATGCGATCACTCCCATCATCCAGGTTACTACGTCAGGAGCAGCCCGTGGTGCGGGGGGAGCTTTTGCTTTGGTGACTTGATCAGGAGTAATACGAGGGGGTGACGGTGCAGGAACGGGAACTGCGGGTTGCCATCCTGTCATCTGTTCACTTTGTTGGCGGTATTGTTCTAGGATGCGGCCCATCTGCTCAGCAGTACGGTAACGCACTGCTGGTTCCTTGGCGAGCACTTTACGAACGATCCATTCCAATTGAGATGGCACGTGGGGATTCTGAACGGTCAGGGGTTGCGGTTCTTCGCGCATATGCATCAGGGCCAGTGCTGTCGGTTTCTCCGCCTGGAACGGCGGTAGTCCGGCCAGCATCTCGTACATGACAATGCCGATGCTATAGACGTCGGATGCTGGGGAGGGAGGTTCTCCAGCGGCCTGTTCGGGAGAAAAGTAAAGCGGGCTGCCCCACACGATATCCGATTCGGTGATGCCTGATTCTGAAAGCGCTCGCGCGATACCAAAGTCGGTCACTTTGACCCGGCCATCCTTGGTTATCAGAACGTTCTGAGGTTTAACATCACAATGGATGATACCGGCTTTGTGCGCGTGCCCTACACCGGCGCAAATTTGAATCGCAATCTCTAGCGCCTCATCCACGTGTAGGCGGCCTTTTCGACGGATCAGGGTTTTCAAGTCCTGGCCGTCCACGTATTCCATCACGATGTAATGCCGGTTGCCATCTTGGCCCACGTCGTACACAGTGACGACGTTTGGCTGATCAAGGTTGGCGGCAGCCCTGGCCTCTCGTTGGAAACGGGCCAGGAATGCTGGGTCACCAGCAAACCCCTCGCGAAGCACCTTTACGGCTACCTGGCGTTGAAGCAGTGTATCCATCCCCCGGTACACCGCTGCCATTCCACCAGAACCGACCAATTCTAATAGTTGATATCGATTGTTGAGCAGCACAGATTCCATTGCTTGGCTCCGACCTGTGATATGTGAAGCGTGAGTATCTTGCAGAGCAAGTGTTTTACGTTTCACGGTTTACATTTCTGACTGGTATTGTACTCTAAATTGGTACTGTCGGCAAGGAATTGCCAAAGACGTAAGACATGCTATAATCTCGACGGCATGAAACCCGATGGTATCAAAGCCCACCTAATTTATAATCCAACTGCCGGTCCGCGGGATGCTCGGCGCAGTCTGGATCGTATTCGCTCTCACTTGGAACATCGTGGGTGGTCGGTCGAGTTGCGGATGACCGAAAAATCTGGCGACGCGATTGACCTGGCTCGCGCGGCTGCTCAAGCTGGTTGCGACGTGGCAATAGTGGCCGGGGGCGATGGCACGATCGGCGAAGCGATCAATGGGTTGGTCCATACTCAGACGGCGTTAGGCGTGTTGCCAATGGGCACGGCCAACGTGTTGGCCAGACAGTTGGGCATCTCTACCCACACGATGAGCAATCCTCTGCGTCTACAAGAGACAATCAATGGGTGGGTAGAGGGGACGATCCGTCCGGTTGACGTGGGGCAGTTGGCCGGCCAAGCGAATGATCGTTACTTTATGTGTTGGGCCGGCGTTGGCCTGGATGCCCAGGTAACCGCCCGAATGGAGTCTGGTCCCCGGCATACCAGGCGATTGAGAATGTTACCGTATGTCATTGCCATCCTTATGGTCGCGCGCGACTTTCAAGGTGTAAAGACCTGTGTCACCCTCGATGGCAATGTGATACGTGGACGCACTGTGTTGACCTTGATAAGCAATATTCAACAGTACGGTGCTGTGTTCAATGTCGCTCCCGATGCACGGATAGACGATGGGTTGCTCGATGTTTTTGTGTTCAAGGGGCTGGGTTCTTCTTACGCCATACGTCACCTGGTGAAAATGCTCATTCAGCGTCATATGCACGATCCCCAAGTTGTATACCGGCGGGCACGGCACATTGAGATACAGACTGAGGGAGTGGTCCCTGTGCAGGTAGATGGCGACCCCATCGCCACTACACCGGTCACGGTAAGAGTTGTTCCGCATGCGCTGCGTCTCCTCGTGCCGCCCAGCGCACCGAGTAGTTTGTTCACTTGTACTATGTAAAGGGAGGAGGATTATGAAACTGGTCAATTGGCTTCTCATCTTTGTTCCTGTCGGATTGGCATCGAGATTTTTGGATGGACCTCCGCTTCTGACTTTTATTGCCGCTGCGTTGGGAGTAGTGCCCCTGGCTGCACTCATTGGAGAGGCGACCGAGCACCTGGCCATCCACACTGGCCCTCGCTTGGGCGGTTTTCTCAACGCCACGTTGGGCAATGCCGCCGAACTAATCATCACTTTTTTTGCCATTCGTGCCGGTCTGCTCGATCTGGTCAAGGCTTCTATCACCGGTTCTATACTGGGTAACCTGTTGCTCATTATGGGGCTGAGTATCTTGGTGGGGGGGATAAAGCATCAGCGGCAAAAGTTTGATCGCGTACAAGCGGGCGTAGACTCGACGATGTTGATCCTGGCCATCATTGCCCTGGGGGTGCCATCGCTCTTTAGCCACGCCATCGAAGAGGTCAGCCACGTCTCGGTCGAATACCTCAGTATAGGCGTCGCAATAGCAATGATGGTGGTTTATGGACTGGGGCTGTTGTATTCCTTTACTTCTTCTGACCCATTGACCCATCATTCGGCTGCCCACGGAGAGGATGGATGGCCCCTGAGGAAATCAGTGGCTGTGCTGCTCCTATCGACCCTATTTATCGCTTGGTTGAGTGAGGTGTTGGTAGGTGCCGTAGAGCCGGTGCTCGAACATCTGGGGTGGTCCGAGTTTTTCTTGGGCATCGTCATTATCCCCCTGGTGGGCAACGTTGCCGAACACCTGGTGGCGGTGCAAGTGGCCGCAAAGAATCAGATGGATATGAGTTTGCAAATATCGATTGGTTCCAGCCTGCAGATTGCCTTATTTGTGGCCCCGGTTTTGGTGTTTATTAGTCTATTGATGGGTAATCCATTGACGCTCGTCTTTAATCAGTTCGAGTTGATTGCCTTGGCTGCCGCAGCCCTTATTGCGGCCCTTGTGGCACTGGATGGCGAATCCAACTGGATGGAAGGCGTGCAGTTGTTGATTGTGTACATTATTTTGGCTTTGGCCTTTTTTTTCCTACCAGCGTAGGGTCGCGGCTGACCTTGCCGAGAGACTGGTAGCATGCTATAATTTATCGTAACACATAGGAGAATATTAGAAATGGGTATCTATCTTAACATTGCTCAAATCATCATCAGTGTCGCACTGATTGCCATTATCCTCTTTCAGGTCAGGAGTGGTGGTATGGGGGGAGTTTTTGGCGGCACAGAAACTGCTGTTTACAAGACACGACGAGGCGTAGAACGCACGCTTTTTAATTTCACGATTGGCCTGTCCATCGCATTTTTCATCATCACCATTCTCAATGTAATCGCCACCGGCTAACACAAATTGACGCGAGCCAGGGTGCTTTGGGGAAACAATGCTCTCAAAGCACCTTTAACTTGTTATAAAGGATCGTAGGCACGAGGGGGCCGATAGCGCGTGACCCGGTATATCCGTTGGCAGATTCTTCTCATTGTCCTCGGCGTCGTATTGGTAGGTATCCTGTTAACTTACCTGGCCATCAACTATACCACGGTGCTTCGTCCTGGCCAGGGAGGGACCTACGTTGAGGGTGTCGCTGGCATTCCGCATCATCTAAACCCACTGCTATTGAACGGCCATAATGGGGTTGACCGTGACCTCTGCGCGTTGCTATTCAGTGGCCTAACGCGCCTGAATGATCGTGGAGAGATCGAGGTTGATCTAGCTCGGGAGTGGGAATCGACCCCTGACGGTTTGAGCTATACGTTTCATCTTCGCTCAAATGCTTACTGGCACGACGGCACCCCTGTTACTGCCGCTGACGTGCTTTTCACCATTGAACTGCTCCAGGACCCCGAGTTTCCTGGTTCTCCCGTTTTGGGGTCTAGGATCTGGCAAGCGATTGCGGTTGAGCAAGTGGATCGCCGTACCGTGCGTTTCACCCTCTCTGAGCCGTACACCCCGTTTCTTGATTATACAACTGTTGGCATTTTACCTGCCCATTTATTGCAAGGTGTTCGCGCTGCTGATTTGTCGAGTGTGGAATTCAATTTCAACCCGGTTGGGAGTGGTCCTTTTCAATTGGCAGAAATTGAGGTCGTGGACGAAACGATCACGTCTATGGTACTAGAGCAGTTTCCTCGTCATTACAAAACTCAACCATATCTGGATCGCATCCAGTTTCGTTTTTATCCCAGTTACCAGACAGTTCTCAATGCCTATGAAATGGGTGAGGTTGAAGGGGTTGCGCGGATCACTTCTACCGATTTGCCACGCGCGCGTGCTTTCCCCAACCTAGACCTCTTTTCGACACAGATCGCCGAGTACGGGCTCGTATTCTTCAATCTGAGACGCTCAGATCGGGCATTTGCTCAGGCCCCAGAGGTGCGGCAAGCGCTTTTGTATGCCATCGACCGGCAGCGGATTGTGGATGATGCCCTGGATGGTCAGGCGGTGGTCACCCACAATCCCTTTATCCCTGGCACTTGGGCCTACAAGGATGATATCACTCGCTATGAACGCGACTATGATATGGCAAGTGCATTATTGGACGGGGTTGGGTGGACACGATCATCAGAGGATGGCGGTGTGCGCCGCAAGGATGGTCAGGATTTGGTGTTCACGTTGCTTACGTCAAGTGAGCCAGAACGGATAGCGGTCTCCCAGATGCTGGTGGAACAGTGGGCGACCATTGGAGTCACGGTCACGATCCAAGCTGTTTCGCCATTAGAGATGCGCGAGGCATTGGAAGCGCGTAACTTTGACGCGGTTCTTGTCCATGTTGCCTTGCCCGGTGATCCCGATCCGTATCCTTTTTGGCACGAGACCCAAGTTGAAACTGGCCAAAATTACGCTGGGTTCGTTGATCGTCGTGCCAGCGAGGTGATTGAGCAGGCACGGATTACGATTGATCGTACAAGTCGACAGGTGTTGTACGACGAATTTCAAGAGATATTTGCCTATCAGGTACCAGCCTTGATGCTCTATGTGCCAGTTTATACCTATGGTGTGGATGTACGTATTCACAATGTGCGGATTAGCCCATTGATGGTTCCATCTGATCGCTTTCGCACCATTTCCGATTGGTGGATTGTTCCTCGCCGTGTTTTCGTGAGCGAATCAGAAGCCAATCGTCCTTGACAACGCAAGTGTTTCGTGTAAAATATAGCGGCTCTACTCGATAAAGTGAGCAAGCCGAAGTGGCGGAACAGGCAGACGCGCTGCGTTCAGGGCGCAGTGGGCTTTATGCCCATGTGGGTTCAACTCCCACCTTCGGCATTTTTGCAGATATGACAATTGTGATGTTTGTTCAAACGTAACTAAAAAGGAGCCTCTATTTTACAGAGGCTCCTTTTTTTATGCTAGTTACCAGGGTAGGCGCACTATTTGATACCAAGGGTCATGCGCAAGCTACGGCCTATCGTGGTAGCCCATTGCCTTTTCGATCAATTCTTCGTCAGTCCTAGGTGTGGCCGATCCTCCCTCCACGTGACAACTCCGGCAGGCAAAGTTCAGGCCAAGCTGTGACAGGGCTTCTGAGCCATCTTCATTGAACTGGCTGATCTGTTCAGGATCGATAGCCATGAGATGCGTGCGGATGTCGCCCGTAAACATCTCTGCGTTACCTACGGCGCTCTTGGTCACACGGGGCATATGGCAGTCGATGCACTCGGCCACAGCCGGATGCACTTGAGAATCTTGATATGTGGCCTTCTCAAAGTGACAGTTTTCACACTGAGTGCGCGCCGTTTGCTCGCTGGCCTGGCGCAACTGGATAACGCCGGCGTGGGGATCGTGGCACACAACACAGTCGATGGTAATGTGCTTGCTTTGGAACAGTTCTTCGTACTGCTCGTGGTGCTTGATAAAGCCACCACTGGCATTCACTCCCTCAGGCGCGCCGCGCAAGTGGCACTCACCGCATAATTCGGAATCGCGGTCCACTTCCATACGGACACCATAAGGGTTTTCAGTATGGAGGCTACCTGGACCGTGGCATTCCTCACACGTGACGCCCGGTTCGGACCAGGTACCAACTAGCCCAGGCAGATCATCCTGATTTCCGGTAGGGTTGTAGCCAGTGGTGTGGCAGGGGCCACAGTTATAGGGTTTGTTCTCCTCACCGGCGTGGTAGCCAACCCAACCGGCGTCGTTGCCTACGATTTCATTGGCAAAGTTGTACTGGGTGGTGGCATCGGCATCTCCGGTGATGATGTAGCCGTTCTCGTCAATAAAGCGAGCTTTCCAATTGTATCCACCAATGACGTAGGTAACATCATCCCATGTATAGCCCTCGGGCGGCTCGGGAACCTCGGTGAAGGGATACTCTGGCGGCTGGCCGTCCACGACCGGGTTGAGCTTGTAGGCATGACCCGATTGCATCAAGACGCCATAGATCTCTTCGTGGCACCCACTGCACGTCTCTGAACCAGCGTACTCAGCGCCAGCTGGTGCCGCAGCGGCATCCCCACCACTTTCACCAGCGGGTCCTTGCGGACCTTCTGATCCAGCGGGTCCTTGCGGACCTTCTGATCCAGCGGGTCCTTGCGGACCTTCTGGTCCAGCGGGTCCTTGTGCCCCTTCAGATCCACAGGAAGTCAAAAGTGCCACAACCAGGATCATGGTCACAATACCCAGAAAAGTAAAATGTTTTCTTTGCATAGTCTTTTTATCTCCTAATCATCATACTCAAGTGTTTTGCACAGTTCTAAAAATAGTGAGAACCAATATGTTTTCGAATATGCACCTCCCTTTTTGTATCTCTTGTCTTGCCAATCTCACCACTTTTGACGGGATATTTCTGGACAACCTGCGCTGAGGAATTAGATACAAATCTCCTAGTCAGTATACCACTTTCGACGCCAACAATCATCTGGCACTTGACCCCTTTTTCACGGTACCTTGCGGCAATTGTAAAGCGCATGTCTTGGTGCTATAATAACGCGAAAGGGTATTCTCCATGGTTACACTGACTGATGTTCTAGAAATCAACTGGATCATCCTGTACTTTGTTTACGGGCAGGTCTTTTTCATTATGGGTTTGATGACCGGGCTCCAGTGGCGTTACCAGAGCCGCCTGGAGTTAGCCCGCGCGCTGCCGTGGCTGGCAGCCTTTGGCATTGCCCACGGGCTGACCGAGTGGGGTTATATCTTTGTTCCCCTACAGGCACTGTACCTGTCTGATTCGGCCGTACGCCTGATGCTTGTTGCTCATTTGTCACTCTTGGCCATTTCATTCTATTTCATACTACAGTTTGGTATAGAGTTGCTTCTGCCGCTTTGGCCACGGCATCGCTGGTTACGGGCGCTACCGGGTGCATTGCTGCTTTTGTGGGGAGGGGTGACCATTCTTCGAGGAATGCGGATGGATGATCCGCTCAACGTGTTGATAGCCATTGGGGACAGTTGGAGCCGCTACCTTCTTTGTCTCCCTGGTTCGATCCTAGCTTTCTTGGGACTTGGTCGTCAGGCCCGACAGGTGCGCCAGATGGATCTGCCGCGCATAGCCGTTTACTTGAACGGAGCTGCTTTGGCTTTTCTTGTGTATGCATTTGTCGGTGGCCTTATCGTGCCTACAGCGCCAGTCTTTCCGGCCAACTTTTTGAATTACTCTTTTGTCAACGAGATAATTCGTGTTCCGGTTCCGGTCTTTCGCTCACTGTGTGGTTTGGCAATGGCCGTTTTTGTGGTCCGTTCCCTGAAAGTGTTCAAGGTAGAAGTCGACTATCGCATTACTGAGATGGAGCAAGCTCAAATTCTTGCCACTGACCGGGAGCGGATCGGACGGGAACTGCACGACGGCATCATCCAGAACATCTATGCTGCTGGCCTGACCCTAGAGCGTATGCAGCGCCGTATGACCCAAGACCCTGATCGAGCGCATAAACTCCAGGCCGTACTGAACATTCTCAACCAGACTGCCCAAGACGTCCGTAACTATATTTTTGACCTGCGAGTAGCAGAACAGACCCACGAATTGGAAACGGTGTTGGAAGATCTGGTCCGCGATCTCCGACTCGACACCTTGTTGGAGGTAAACCTGCACGTAGTAGGGCAGCGTTCTCGACGGATAGGCCCGCAGCAAGTGGCGCATTTGACTCAAATCGCTCGCGAGGCGTTGAGCAACGTCGTGCAACATGCCCAAGCTCGATACGTCTCGGTGAACTTGAATTATGCTGATGATGGTGTACGCTTAAAAATCGCTGATGACGGCCAGGGGATCGCTTTGGAAACTCTACAAGATGACCATATTTCAGGCTACGGCATCGCCAACATTCAGGAGAGAATTCGCCAGATGGAAGGAGAGTTCTCTCTAGAGAGCAGCCACGGTCACGGATTTCAACTGTTTGTAACAATTCCGTACACTGACGATCAAGATCAGAGCTAAAAGAGCAAGAGGCAACAACGATGAATTTAAAGATACTGCTGGTAGATGATCACGAGGTAGTGCGCTTGGGAGTGCGGGCACTCATCAATGACGAGCCGGGGATGGAGGTGGTAGGCGAAGCTGGTACGGTTCGTGAAGCAGTAAACCAGGCGAAAAGACTGCTCCCTGATGTTGTTGTATTGGATATGCGCTTGCCGGATGGCCATGGAGTGGACGTCTGCCGAAAGCTCAAAAGGGATCTTCCCGAGATCCGCATCATCATACTGACTTCATTCCCCGACGACGAGATGATCCTGGATGCCATAGCTTGTGGGGCCGATGGCTATGTTCTGAAGCAGATCGGTTCTGACGAACTGATCAATGCTCTACAGCATGTGGGGCGTGGCGAGAGTCTCTTGGACCCGTCGATTACGGACCGTGTCTTTGCCAGAATAAAAGAGTTCAGACAGAAAGAGTGGGCTCATGCATTCGCCAGCCTGAATTCCCGAGAGATGCAAATACTGGCCCGTGTCACCGAAGGGGAGACCAATCGAGAGATCGGCAATGTTCTGAGCCTGAGTGAAAGAACTGTGCGCAACTATGTCAGTAGTATCTTGAGCAAACTGAATCTCATATCTCGGGCACAGGCAGCCGCTTATGCTGCCCGGCATCGTATTGAGGATTATGTGTGAATAGTTGCCTGTATCCTGTACTCAGCGAGCGACGGGTAGTGGAACGGGAGACGTTATTTATCTCTAATCATTGGTGATGGTGAAACGACAGGATAGTGTCCCTCTGCCCCGTGTTTTGCAAGTTGCTTCCACCACGCCATTGGCGATGGGCAGGCATGATCTTTTCAAGAGAAAAATAATTCTCAATCCCCCATGTGCCACGTACCGGGACACCATCCACGTTGAACTTTGAGCACCTCGATGATTTTTCTGATGACGTGGATGTCTTTGCCGAATTCGTCGGGCGTGTTGCATCGGTACGAGTGATAGAAATTGGTGTGAAACCGGATTGCAAGGAATATTCTAGGGCTGGCCTTGTGTCCGGGTATCGAATTTCCCCTGCACTCGAATGAGGACAAAAGAGGATAACAAAAAGAGCGCACCGTAAATGGCAAAAATGAGCGAGTACCCGATAGCCGGAGACTGGGGAGCACGCGTAGTGAAATAGTCGGCTATCGGCCCCCCGATGTAGGCTCCTACCGCCCCCGCGCCCGCTCCGGCCAGATTGGAAATGCCCAGGTATTTTCCGGCTTTTTCTTTGGGGACGATGTCTGTACCCAATGCCCAATTGCTTGTAAAAAAGATGCCCGTGGCAGCGCCGAGGAGACAAGCACCCACATATATCACGGTCATATTGGTCGATGCGATGAGCACCAACGTGCCTATCGCTGCCACGATGCCACTGAGGGCCACCAGTTGCTTGCGCCCAATCCGGTCGGCGAGCCATCCACTGGGCAGTGCGCACAGCATGATCAGGATGCCGACCATCATCATCAGTTGTGAGGCCGGGCCTGCGGCAGCCTCGCCTTCCAAACCCAGCCGGGCTTGCATAAAGTAGACGGCAAACCCCGAGATGTTTATGGCTCCAACGAGGAATGCCAGCCGGTTGATCACCCACCAGGAAAAGGACGGGTATCGCCGCGCCGCCTCGCCCCCAATGCTGATGCGCGCGCTCGCCCACACACCCACGACGACGGCGGTCACCATCGCCAGCAGCCCCACAATCCCCATCACAACCAAGAGCGTGGATAGCGAACTTGTCTCACTCATGAGTCTGCCTATCCATTTGACAGTTTCTCCCAGACCCAATATCACAACCGTAAAGACCAGCGTCATCGCTACGAGGCGTCCAAACAGTTGCCAATCTAATCTCTCAGGCGGTTCGCGTAGGGGTTCCTCGCGCACAAACATCGTGACGAGCATCGCCAGGAATAGGATGCTGATTTCCACCATGATGCCGCCCCACATCTGTTCCCTCGCAATCATGGGGCCGATAATGAGGGCGACGATGATGATGGGCAATAGATCCATCATCGACTTGACGCCAGAAAAGATACCGCGACGATCTTCTGGCACCAGGTCGGGAATCAGTCCCTGTCCCGCGCCGTGGGCAATGTTGGACGCGACCTGAGAGAGAATGGCAATTCCAAACAGGAACCAGTAGTCTGGCGAGGCCCCCATAGCGACCAGACAGACTATATTCATTAGTGTGCCGATCAGGATAAATGGCCGCCGCCGCCCCCATCGCAGGGTGCTGTGATCCGAGAGCATGCCTGCCAGCGCCTGGACTAGTAAGGCAGCCATCAGAGTGTAGAGGCGCAACTTTCCGTATGCGGCCCCCTGTTGATCAGAGCCGACGAATTTCTGTATCAGCAAAGGTTGGATCAGCCCGTTGGTCTGAGCCGCCGTCGTCGAGCCCAGCCAGTAGATATTGATCGTGATCAAGTGGACAAAGGTCAGGTTGTTTTTCTTTGATGTCATATGTGCATCCCCAAGTGCTCTTGTTGGTTGTTTGGCCCATTGTGCGCTGCGAATGGTTGATGTATACTAGCCAGAATCAATGGATGTGGTGGGTCGGTGCATGGTACCCGGTTTTTTTATTATGACAAGTATCTTTTGGAAAGGTTGAGATGACAACTCATTTGCAAAGTTGCCCTTCATGTGGCGTGCCGGTGCTCGGTATTGGTGATGTGCGGGTCTGCACCTTTTGTGGACACGAACTGATACCGGATGATGCGCCACCCCCTACGGAAATAGATGCGAGCACGGACGATGCTGCCGAGATGTTCATTCTCTGCCCCTACTGCATGTCGCGGATTGATGAGGACACAGTGATTTGCCCTATTTGTGACGAGGACACGACCAATGACGCGGCCTTTGAGCTGACGCCTACCCAGTATGCGGCGGAGCCCAAACGAACCTGTCCCCATTGCCAGGTCGTGATGTTCGCGCTGGCCGTGCGATGCCCGATCTGCCACAGACCGGTTGGCAAAGCCAAGCCCAAAAAAGTAGAGCCGCCGATCATTGCGTGGGAATCGGCAAGCGCAAAGAGTTCCGGCGTTGTGGAGCATACCATCCGAGTGCCGGGTGACGAGTCTGGACCTGCGATCAAGATAGTAACCGGCCCCCAAGAGGCTGTTAACAGACAGATTGCCGTTGATAACCTGATCGTTCACTTGCAAGAGTCTGCTCCTGAGATTGACCCCCCGCGCTCAGTAAGGAATGGTTTGTTGATTTTCCTGTGTGCCTTGATCGTTGGCCCGTGGCTCGTTGGCTTTATGGTGAATGGGTTCAGTGTGCCTGCACTCATCATGCTCTGTATCTCTGTGGGCTTGGTCGGCTTTGTGACTCGTTTCATTGTCACGCGCAATCGGGTCGTGCAAGCGCGTATGGAAGAACTTGAACAGATGCTCCGCACGCGACCACAGGACATCGTTTGGGTCTACCAGAGCCGAGTTCACATCAAAAACACGAGTACCTACATTTACAGTGTCAACATTGGCACGGTTTCGGGACAGGATTGGAGTATTCGTACAGACGGTGCCAAGTGGAACAAGATCTACGAGTGGGCCATCGCTTGCGCTCCACAGGCCTCTCAAGGCTGGCACAGAGACCTCTTTTACAAGTTTAAAGAGAATCCCAGAGAACTTGAGCGAGAACGCTACCAGGTAGATGATTATGACGTCGGATTTCGTGGATTTTTGCTTCCCTACTACCTGCGACAGTTGTTGCGTCGGCGGTGGGTCCGGGGTGTGCTCGGTCTTGCCGTCGGTCTGCTCATCTTTCGACGAGAGTTGTTGTGGTTCAGTTTCCGCTGGCCGATATTAAAGAGTATAGTCTGGTTCTTGAATTCACGCGAGTTCTTTATCGGCTTTGTGTTCATCGGTGGGATGGCCGCACTGTATCTGGCGCTCTTTTCCTGGATTGGCAAGGGCAAACAACCATTAGAGGCGTACCGGGCCCCTTTGGAGAAAGCGCCAAATTCAGCCATGAGGCAATCTCTAGTGATGCCGTCGTTCGGCGCTCGAAAGCCTGTTCGGCCTATGGTGCGTTCCAAGGGCGAGACTGTAAAAAAGCGCTCTGGTGGGCGCGTGGTCGTCGCACTGGTTGTTTTTGCGGTATTGGCATTTGTGGGTTGGGACTTTTACCACGTGATTCGATCCCGGCAGTATGCCGAGCGGGGCATAGTCGCGTATCAAAATGGAGATTGTTCAACTGCCTATCCACTCTTGCGGAATGCGAGATTCCAAGAGTACAAAACCAATACTGATATCGCAAACTTTATGAGGATTCGCTACCGGTTTCAGGAGGATGCGTGCAAGGAATTTCTCAACGCTGTTGATATTCAGCAAGAGGGGCAACTAGCCGAGGCATTGATCGCCTATGACGAGTTCATCCAGGAAATGGAGGATCCAGGCTACCGGTCGGGCTATAGCAAAGACGCTGCCGCGATTCTGCTCAACCTGGTGCGCCAAGAGGTCGCGGTCATATTCGATCAATCCGATCCCGCCGAGCTTTTCAACGAGACCACTTGTCTGGATCTGGATGGTCTCTTGGAACGGAACATGATTGTTGATCCCGATGCCAACCTGCCCAAGATTTATGATGCTTGTGGAACGATCTTGAACAACGCGGCGCGATACGGTGAGGCGGCTGCATTCTACCAACAGCTTTTGGACGAATACCCTGCCCACGAGTCAGCAGCCGGAACGAGAAAGACTCTGGCGCAAACCCTCATTGCAGAGGCCGAGCAGTTTGGTGCTGGCACGATCGGGCAGCCGCAGACCATTGGCCGCAGCGGCACCGACAAGGCGGTTGTCGTGATTCAGAATGATTCTCCTAATGAGGTGAGTCTGGTCTTTACCGGTTTCGAGACTCGTTTTGAGGAATTGGAAGCGTGTGGGACATGTCAAAAGTATGCGACTGGTGATTTGACTGCTTGTCCCTCAGAAGGACCGGTTGGGCGGTACGAGTTGCAGCCGGGAACGTATGACATTGTTGTCAAGCCGGTAGGCGGTGACAGCGTAACACCGTTCACCGGACGGTGGGTGCTGCGTACCGGAGAGGAATATTACACTTGTTTTGTTTTGATCTCCAATGCACCCGCCAGTCCGCTCTCTGGCGCAGATGAGGGGTATGCCCAGGATCTATACGAGCAGGGAATGGACAAACTGGCTGCCGGGGAAACTACTGCCGCACTCGTTGATTTCCTGCTGGCCGTTCAGGAAGATCCTGATTTCGCTCTGGCTCACTATGGGTTAGGGCTGGTCCACAACAGCTCTGGGCTCTGGGAGGATGCGCTCGGCAGATTTACCAACGCCATCGAACTCGCCCCAACCTTTGCCGATGCCTACTACCAACGCGGGTTGGTTTACAACGAGTTGGGCACCGATTCTGAGCAAGCCATTCGTGATTTGGAGATATACTTGCTTCTGGCTCCCAATGCGCCAAATCGGGAACGAGCGGAAAATTTGATCGCTGATTTAAAGAGTCAGTGATTCTGAGCCGAGAACAGCGGCGTCCTCCTGTTGCGCCACACGCCGTCCCTCTTCAATATCCACCCGCGTCAGCAAGTACATACCGACCAGGAAGAGCACGATCAAGCTGAGAACCGCCGGACGACTGCTATCGAAAGCGGTCGCCGCCGCTGCAAAGAGCAAAGGACCAATGATGGCCGAGAACTTTTCCATCACACCGTACATCCCAAAGAATTCACCGCTCTTGGCTGCAGGCGACATGCTGGCGTACAGACTGCGGCTGAGCGCCTGGCTTCCTCCTTGCACAGTCGCCACCATCCACGCCAGCATCCAGAACTCGATCACAGAGTTGAGGAAAAATCCCCAGACGGCGATCACGGCATAGACTGAGAGCGCGAGGATGATACTGCGCCGGGTGTCCAGCTTTGCGGCCAGCCCAGCAAAAAGCCCTGCAAAGAGCCATGCCAATGCGATACAGATTACTTCTATCACGGCGATTAGGCCAATAATCGCGCCCAGGTTGCTCTGCCGGATCGGAGACAGGACCTTGACCTGAGACAATGCCGCAACGGTGCCCTGGCTGTCCGGGTCCTTGTCGCCGGTGTTGACCAGGCTAAAAACGTGTTCGCCGGGTTCATCGGCCACGAACGCCGTTCTCGTCCCGTAGCGTACCGTTTTGTTATAGCCGTCCACTGTCAGTGGCTCGTCGGTGTCTTGGTCGAGGAGTGGCGCACCATCCATCTCAACCGCCCAGATGCCGTGGTTTGGGCCGGTGCTGTAGGTGACCTCGATCTTTTGGCCGTTAAAGGCGAAATCACAGCGTGCGTCTGTTTCATCGATGATGATGTATGTCACATCGGTATCCGTACCCGATTTGTCTGCCGGAATGGTGTCTGTACGCCATGCCCCGGTGCAGGCCAGCGCACTTGTGTCAGTAGAATAAGTGCCCTCGCCAACGCTGTTGCCGATGGTTTCGTAGGGTGGGAGCGGTGCGCCGGTAATCTCGCCCGGCAGTGCGCGTGCGCCAATGATGCCAACCAAGGGCATCAGGATCAGGTTGAACAGGATGATGGCCAGGAACAGCGGGCGGCGCTTTTCCGTCTTGCTAGGTAGGCGACCAAAGATCAGGCTAAAGGGGATGCCGGCGAACTGTACCAGCAGCAGTGCCAGAATCAGTTCGACACTGCCAAAACCTAGTTCTGCGCCATAGATGGCCGATACACTGATGATTGTGCCGATGCCGTCGTTATAGATCAAAAAGGCGACCAGATATTTGAACAATTCACGATATTGCTGAATATCCTTGAATGTCTTTCGCATCCGGTTGAGGCTAGCTGTGATGACGTTTTTGCCAGGGGCAAGCGCGACCGTGGCCGCGGGTGGCTCTGGCACGTGGGTGAATATCGGGATCGAAAAGATCGCCCACCATACGGCGACGCTCAGGAAAGAAAGGCGCGGTCCCCATGTGCCGGGCAAGAGTTGGATCATGGCCACATTGATCGCCAGCAGCAACCCACCCCCCAGGTAGCCCATCGCGTAACCGCGCGTCGAGACCCGATCCTGATCCTCTTTTTTGGCGACGTGAGGTAGCAGTGCGTCGGCAAAGACGACGGATGCCGTGAAACCGAGTCGCCCGAACATAAACAGAATCGAGGCCAGCAGCCAGTCGCCGGTATCCACCAGCACCAGCAGTCCTGTTCCGACGATGCCCAATCCGGCGAAAATCGCCAGGAATCGTTTTTTGCCGCGCATCACGTCCGAGATGGTGCCGAGAATCGGCGAGATGATGGCTGCAATAAAGAGCGAAAGGCTAATGCCCGTGCTCCAATAAGCGGTCGCTTGGGCTTCGCTCGGCAGAGTTGCCCCGGCGACCTGGCTGTAATAGACGGGCAACACCGCCGCGAGGATCGTGGTGGCAAAGGCGCTGTTGGCCCAGTCGTACATGCACCAGGCATTGACGATTTTGTTGTACGCGCGGTCTGCGTTTGACATGGCTATTCTCCTATGTTGGTGGGATGGGGAGATTGTACCATGACTGGCGACGGAGGCAAAATGAGCAAATTGATTTGTCTCTGATCAAAGGATCGAGTAAAATTATGGGTGTCGCGCAAATTCAAATTGAGAAAGGAGTGTAACAATGATCAAGAAAAACACCTTGATTCTGTTGGGAGTGCTGGTGCTCCTGGCAATGACCACGACGGCTGCGTGGGCGAGTGGAGAAATTGCCCCTCTTGGGCAGGATGAAGGGGGCACGACCGATGCACTGTGGACTACTCTTGCTCCCCTGATAGCCATTGCCACTTTTATTGAGCGGGCATTGGAGGTATTTTGGGAGCGGTGGGAAAGCACAAAGTTATGGTCTGCCCCAGATTCAAAATGGAAGACCAAGTCCGAACCAGGGTACGTCATGTGGAAAAAGGCCAGGTCTCAATGGCTGGGAACTTTGGTTGCCCTGATCGCGATTGGCCTAACCAACGTGCGTTTCTTTCGTTTGCTTGGTTTTGAGGTCCTCTTTTCATCTCCTGACCTAATATTGTTCAATGCTGGTATCGGTGGCATCTTGGATAACTTTACTGTGGGTACACTGATCGATTGGGTGTTGACAGCCGCCATCGTTGGGTGGGGGGGGACGGAGCTGACCCACAGTGTTATAGAGGGATTGGTCAAAGGTCGCGGCCTCTGGAAAGAGATGCGTGAGGTAGAGGCTGGCCGCAAGTCCATCTTGGATGCCAAATTCTTTAACGATTACGTCGTTCCCAGGTTGGAGGAACGCGGTGTCTCGGCAACGTCGCTCCGGCAAGCTGTGCAGACGATGAACGTGCTTGGCGTGCCGGTGGATTCATTCATCAGTTCGATGACTATTGGTGAGGCTGATAAATACCTGGCAAAATTCGAGGCAGATCCAGACAAGGCCGAGGATGTACAAGCGTTGCGCACTTTTCTGGAGGGGGTCCCACCCGAAAAGAGTGCAGAGATTCCCAATATCCTCAACTTGCTTACCTCCGAACAGCGCAAACGGTTCTTGGGAGCGTAACGACAAAAGCGATATTATTCTGCCGGATCTCCAACCTGCCAACCGACAGCGTTCAAATAGCTTTCCAACGACGGTGCTGGCATATCGTCGTGTAGGACAAAGTTGACGTGTGGGCGGTTAGTCTCGCGCAGGTCATAGACAAAGAGTCGCCAATCGTCCACGATCACCTCAGCAGTCGGGGGTGATCCATTTTCCTCGACGTCGAGGATATCGGCCGATATCGGGAGAGCCAATACCCGTATCCAATGTGCATCCTCTTGGGGTTGCGGAGCACGAGCGCCAAAGTGGTATGCTTGTTCTGGTTCGATTGGGTTGGGTGTATGCAAGTGTGGCAGCCGGTGCACTATTTCGCTCATCCAATAGGTAAAGCGTTCGCCCATATCGGGGGGCTCGACGGGTCGAAACGAACAGTTCAGATTGGCGCCCTCACAGATCGTCATGTTCTCACTGACGACAAACTCTGTCACGTCGTGGGGATTGTAGAGATCGGGACCGGAACTCGTACTACAGGTGGAGGGGGTGTAGCTATTCCAGACTTGGATCGTGCCAACGGCGATCACGCGGATGTGGTCGGGGTGGAATTCGTAAATTTGCAAGAACTCGACTAACGGGTTACCGGCGGGTTGGATGGATGACCTGGGTGGCGGTTGTGGATTGGGCAACGGAACGGCCTCGACACGTCCATCGGTGTACAGACGAAACAGGCCATATGATGTACCCAGCCAGGCGCCATCACCAGTAGGGAGCAGTGCCTGGGGCGCAGGAACTGCCCATTCTTCGGCTATGTATACGGAAACGAGTTCGCCTTGTTCATCCAGGAATATGGCTGGTGGAAGTGTGCTTTCTCCTGCAGGAATGTTGATAGGGGGAATTGAGTACGCTTGTGTTTGGCCGGTGACCAGTTCGAGAGCCGTAAAGCTGTACACAGTGATTTTGTCGGGATGGATGCCGGCTACCCACACGCGTCCGTCTGGTTCTTGCGCCAGTCGCTGGGGTGAGAAAAAGTTTTCGTACACGGGCGTGAGATCAAAGGGATTCCACGTTTCTCCATCAAGGACACTCAGTTCGGCCCTGGAAGCGAACCAGACCCGACCCTCATCATCCACGGCAATCTGCTCCACCCAGTTGCTGCCCAGGTCAGAATTCTCCTGATTGTAGTGTTCCCATTGCTGACCGTCAAACATGCTGACACCATCACCAAAATCATCCACCATCCAGATGCGGCCGTCGGGTCCGACGGTTAGCGTGGCAACGCTAAGCCCCAGCAACTCCGAGTTGTACTTGTCATAGTAAGACCACTGTTCACCGTCGTAAGAGGCCACGCCACCAAAGCTGGTGGCGGCCCACAGTCGCCCGTCCTGATCAAAGGCCAGATCGTTGATGACGGGTGACGAGAGATCAGAGTTGTCGTGTGTAAAAGTTGTCCAGGTCTCTCCGTTTAGGCGGGCCAGCCCGTCGGCGGTCCCGATCCAGATGGTTTCTCCATCGGGCGCGACGGTAACAGCTCGCACGTCGTCGTGGGGCAGGGGGGAGACTGCTGCGTTGTAGGTTGTCCACCGCTCGCCATCCCACATACCCAACCCAATGTGAGTAGCGACCCACAGTCGTCTATGGGTGTCCAGCGCCAGGTCGCGTATCTCCTCGCCCAGCCCACCGGGCGACAATATGCTGAATAGCTTGCCAGAGGGGATGGATTGAATGTACCCATACGTGTCTGGGACGGCGGTTGGGTACTGGCCCACGTAAGCGGAGGTCGCCGTTGGGACTGGCGCTATGGTTGGGCTTGGCGACGAGAATCTGCACGCGAGCAAAGTCAATCCAATGGACAGGGTGACTATTGTCGAGATATGTCGCAACGGAGCGTGGTTACCATCAAAATAACGTGCCATTGGTGATTCCTTTCTTGGCAATACCTGTTGGACGGCTTTCACGGCGATCCAGTCCAGGGACGACCATCGGGGATTGTGACTGGTTTCCTACAGCGTGGGCAGCGATGTAGGCTCACATCAAGTCAACAGGGTACATGGTCAGTCTGCGCCTGTGAAAAAATCCAGACTGTCTTTGATCTGTTCTGAGGTGAGAGAGTGGCCTGTATCGTATTCTTGATAATCTATGTCTATGCCAAGGTCTTGAGCGCAATTGTAAAACGCTTTCGCTTTTTCGATTCTCAATGTGTCCCGGTTCCCGACTGTCACAAAGAATCTCACGTCAATCGCTCTATCGAGGGTCACAGTTCCACCACTTCCGTGTGCTGCACATGCGACGCACATGTCTGGCTCCCAAACACAAAACCTCAATGCAAATTGAGCCCCTGCTGAAAAGCCGAACAGGTATGACTCGGATATAGTCACATTGGTCTTTTTCTCCATTTGATTGATGATCTCTAACAGTGCGTTTCCAGACCAGGCGGAGGGATATTGGTAACTTGTGCGGGAATCCCAATTTTTTTCGTCCCAAACGAATGATGGTGCAACAATGATGAAATTCTCTGCGTCAGCAAATCGCTTGAACTTGCGAGTCACAAAATGCTCACCTTGTTCGGACAAACCGGGTATCATAATCAGGACAGGATATGGTTTTTGGCTATTTTCGGCGATTGTTGGTGGAATGTAATAGTAATATTCTAGATCGTTGTTCGCATAATTGTCCGTGTGAATCGAATCGATCCCTTTGACCGAACCTGTAGTGCATCCTGTGAGCAGGACGATTACCAGAGGTACGAGTCTGATTGCTAGTGATTTTGATTGCATATTTCTAGTCTGCAAATCTATGTACGTACTGGTGATGTAATGAGATATGTTGCCTCAGCGAGGTGATGTTGAGAATGTGAGTCAGCCGAAACAGCAGAGATGTTTATAACTGTACCCGTCGCAGTCGCAAGCTGTTGCTGACGACGGTGATGGAACTAAAGGCCATCGCAAAGGCGGCCAGCACTGGGTGCAATTGGCGCAGGCTGTCGGGAATCCAATCCCAAGGCAGGGGATAGAGCGCCCCTGCCGCCACCGGGATGAGGACCACGTTGTAGAAAAAGGCCCAAAATAGATTTTGCTTGATGGTGCGCATCGTGGCCTGGCTGAGGGCCAGTGCTTGTGGCACTGCTCTCAAGTCGCCCCGTATCAGGGTCACGCCCGCCGTTTCCATTGCCACGTCGGTGCCGGTGCCCAGAGCGATGCCTACGTCGGCCTGGGCCAGCGCCGGGGCGTCGTTGATGCCGTCGCCCACCATGCTGACCAGGCGACCGTCCGCCTGCAACTGTTTCACCTGTGCGGCTTTGTCGGCGGGCAAAACCTCGGCGATGATGCGGTCGATGCCGACCTGCGCGCCGATGGCCTCGGCGGTGCGGCGATTGTCGCCGGTGAGCATCACCGGTTCCAGCCCCAACGCTCGTACTTGCGCTATCGCCTCGGTCGAGCCTTCCTTCAACGTGTCGGCCACGCCGATGACGCCGGCGGCTTTTCCATCCACTGCTACTACCATGGCGGTCTTGGCTTCCGTTTGCAGCCGCTCTACCTCGGCGGCTAGGTTGTCCAGCGGGATGTTCTCTGCGTCCATCCACATCGGCTTTCCCACCAGCACCGCGTGTCCGTCCACCTGGGCGCGAATACCTTTGCCAGGAATGGCTTCAAAGTCCTGCGGGTCAGTCAGCGTTAGCCCTTGGGCCTCAGCGTGCGCGACGATGGCTTGCCCCAGCGGGTGCTCAGAGCCGCGTTCGGCGGAGGCGGCCAAGTGCAGGATCGGCGTCTTGGAGATGACGTCGGTGACCGATGGCTCTCCTTTGGTGATGGTGCCTGTCTTGTCCAGCACGATCACCTGGAGGCGGTGAGCGGTCTCTAGCGCCTCACTGTTCTTAAAGAGGATGCCCAACACCGCTCCCTTGCCGGTGCCGACCATGATGGCGGTCGGGGTTGCCAGCCCCAGCGCGCAGGGACAAGCGATGACGAGTACTGCTACCAGGCGAATCATCGCCGTGGTAAAATCGCCACCGGCCACCCACCAGATGACAAAGACAAGCGCCGCGATGGCGAGAACGACCGGGACAAAGATGCCTGCCACCTGATCGGCTAGCCGCTGGATGGGAGCCTTGCTTCCCTGAGCCTCTTGCACCATACGGATGATCTGCGCCAGGGCGGTCTCTGCGCCGACCCGCGTGGCCTCAAATTTGAGCAAACCTTGCTTGTTGATCGTCGCGCCGATGACCTCGTCTCCGGTGCTCTTGTCTACCGGGATCGGTTCGCCGGTCAGCATACTTTCGTCTACGGCCGAGTGGCCTTCGACAACGACGCCATCCACGGGGATGCGCTCACCGGGCCGCGCAACGACCAGGTCGCCGACGCGCACTTGCTCGACCGGCACGTCGACTTCTGCACCGTCTCGCACGATGCGGGCCATCTTGGCACGTAGACCCATCAGCTTGCGGATCGCCTCGCCGGTTTGCCCTTTAGCACGGGCTTCCAGCAGTTTGCCCAGCTTGATGAGGGTGATGATGATGGCCGAGGTCTCAAAGTAGACGTGCTGACCCTCTGCTGGGAAGAGGAGCACCACCACGCTGTAGACATAGGCGACAGAGGAACCCATCGCGACCAGAACGTCCATATTGGCGGTGCGGTTGCGCAAGGCGTGATAGGAACCGATATAGTAATCCCAGCCGGTGTAAAATTGGACCGGGGTAGCGAGGAACAGAAAGAACCAGTTGACCCACGGAGCGTGGGACCAAGCCCCCAGCAGGTTAAAGTCGCGGGCCATGCTGAATAGAAAGAGCGGCAGGGCAAAGCCAACACCAACCCAGAACTTGCGAGTCTGGTCGGCGATCTCGGCCTGGCGGGCCTGGGCTTCGACGTCCTCCAACGGCTTTTCGGTGTCGCCGGCGGCTTGCACCACGCCGTAGCCCGCGGCCTCAATGGCCTGAATCATCGCCGCGACCGATGCCACGCCGGGAACGTACTCGATGGTGGCCCGCTCGGTGGCGAAATTGACGTTGGCCTGCACGACGCCGTCCACCTTTTTGTTCAGCGTCCGCTCGACGGTGGCGGAGCAGTTGGCACACGTCATCCCTGTGATAGGAAGTTCGACGTGTGCCGTCACGACGCCAAAGCCAGCATCCTCTACCCGTTTTACCAGGTCGGCGGGTTTGAGCAGTGCCGGGTCAAAGGATATGGATGCCTGCTCGGTGGCAAAGTTTACGGCCGCGTCAGAAACACCATCTGCCTTTTTGAGATTGCGCTCGACGGTAAAGGCACAGTTGGCGCACGTCATTCCAGTGATGGGCAGGGTAAGCCGGGTGGGTTCAGTCATGTTGGCCTCCTTGCGTGCAAAGTAAAACGTAAAGCGCGCGTGTCCCGCACTTTACGTCTCACGTTTCACACTTTTTGTTTTACTTGGCTGCCGGAAAGTTGATCTCGGCCAGCAGGGATTCGATGCTCTTCACGGTGGCGGGCTCTTTCCATTCAACGGTGACAGTTTTTGTCCCCGCATCGGCAGCCACACTGGCGACGCCTTTTAGCTCGCTCAACTCTTGTTTGATGGTCATTACGCAGTGATTACAATTGATGCCTGGAACGTTGAATGTCTGGTTTGCCACTTGAATGCCTCCTAATTTGTATGATGATGGTTCGATTTATTGTACCAATAAATCGTTTAAAAGTCAATAGTTTAGTAAAATAGTTCATTATTTCTTATGCAAATAAAATGAAATGGCGGATATTGTTGAGGGTTTGGTCTTGGGGGAGATTTGTGCTACAATTTAAGAATCCGGGTTCTTTGGAGGTGTTGTGAATCGCAAAGAGTGGCGTTGGGTTATGCTGGTGACACTGGCACTGGTGGTCATCAGCAACTTGCCTTATTTCGTTGCTTGGGGGGCAACGCCAGAGGGGGCGCATTTCACCGGGCTGATTTTCAATCCTCAGGATGGCAACTCGTACATCGCCAAGATGCGGCAGGGGTTTGTTGGGTCCTGGTCGTTTCGTTTGCCTTATACGCCCGAGCCACACAACGGTGCACCGGTCTACCTGTTTTATCTGTTTTGGGGACATGTGGCCCGTTGGACCGGTCTGCCGTTGATCGTGGTCTATCACAGCGTGCGCGTGATGGGAGGGGCGGCGATGCTGGCAGCGTTCTATGCCCTGGCCTCTCGGCTCAGCGATGATGTGAGGGAGCGGCGCATTGCGTTCACATTGGCAGCGTTGGGAGCGGGACTGGGTTGGCTGGCTGTGTTCTTTGATGTGATGACGTCCGATTTGTGGGTGACCGAGGCGTTCCCCGCTTATGCATTGCTGGCAAATGCGCACTTTCCGCTGGCGATGGGGCTGATGGCGGGGATTGCATATTGCGGCTTGTTCGTCGTAGAGGGCCGAGAGGGATCGTGGGGTTGGGGGATGGTTCTGGCGGCGGTGGTGCTGGGGGTGATCCAGCCTTTTGGATTGGCGACAGTGTTTGGTGGGTTGGGGATTACGTTAGCGGCGCAAGCAACGCGCGATCGGTGCATTCCGTGGCGGGCGGTCGCCTGGGTGGTTGGCGCTGGCGTGATATCGACACCTTATCCGGTGTATATGCAGTGGGCGCTGCGCTCCGATCCATTGTTGGCGGAATGGACCGCACAGAACGTGACGCCCTCGCCTCCACTGTGGGACTGGGCACTGAGTTACGGGTTGGTGTTGTTATTGGCCGTGTTGGGCGTTTTCTTTGCGGTGCGGCGTCGTTCGGGGATAGACTGGTTGCTGCTGGGCTGGCTGGTGGTAACTTTTGTGGGGTTGTACATACCACTGACGTTGCAGCGTCGTCTGAGCCTGGGACTGGGAATGCCTATGGGTTTGCTGGCGGGAATGGGGTGGTGGCGGGCAGTGCGCCCGAGGATCAGGGGCCGCAGGAAAAAACTATTTCAGGGGCTGACTGTTGCATTCTGTGCAATGACACCGATTTTTCTGATGTTGATGACGTTGCTGGCAGCCCTGGCTGGTGAACCGTGGTTCTATCTCGGCGGCGGAGAGTGGGCCGCGCTAGAGTGGCTGCGCGACGAAGGCGACCCTAACGCGGTAGTGTTGTGCGCGCCGCAGACGGGGTTATTTGTTCCAGCATGGGCCGGGCAGCCGGTGGTCTATGGCCATCCCTTTGAGACGGTGGATGCGGAACGACGAGAGGCGCAGGTAAAGGCGTACTGGATCGGCCAGATGAATTCGGCAGAACAGACGTCGTTTTTGCAAAAGAATCGAGCGAATTATGTACTGGTCGGACCGAGGGAGGTGCAGCTCGCGACCGGCAACCGCAGTGGTCGCACCGAATTTCAAGTTGTGGGACTGGAAGGCGAGTTGGTGTTCGAAGCGGGGAGCGTGCAGATTTACAGGGTTGGCGAGTATGGGCAAGATTGAGCAATTACGAGCGGGTAATTAGTTTGGAGGGTATTGATGGTTCAGGAGAATTCATCTGGGAGTTTGAAAGACATGTTTGTACGTTGGTGGCCTTTGTTTCTCATCAGCAGCCTGAGTCTTTTCTTTGAGATGGCCGTTATACGGTGGATGGCAGCAGAGGTGCGCTTGTTCGCATACTTTAAAAATCTGCCCTTGCTGGCGGCTTTTCTGGGACTGTCTATTGGCTTTGCCTTTGCCGGCAGGGCGCGCGATTACCGGCCAGCCTTTGCGCCTTTGCTGGGACTGTTCGCGGTACTGGTGCTCGCCGTCGGGCGAATCAGTTCCATGCGAGCGTTGGCGTATCCGGCGAGCGGCGACGATTTTCTGTGGTACACGGCCTCGTTTTCGTATTGGCTGGCATTGGCTTTGTTCCTGGGCACGGTGTTTATTTTTTTCCTGGCGACAGTGTTCCTTTTTATTCCGTTGGGGCAGGCTACGGGCGCAGAGATGGCGGACCACGCTCCGACACCGGCCTATATTGTCAACATTCTCGCCAGCCTGGTTGGCATCTGGTTATTTTCGTTGCTCTCGTATTTACAAACAGGGCCGGTGCTTTGGTTCGGGGTGGGTCTTGTGGGCATCGGGATTTGGATGTATGCCCGGCAGGCGCTTTCACGCCTTGACGTCGTTATCTTTGCGCTCGTCCTGGTCGGATTGCTTGTTTTTGGACAGGGGGTGGTCTGGTCGCCGTACCAGCGGCTAGAGGTCGCCGACTTGTTCCTCAGTCGTCAGAATGACGGTACGCCGGTCAATGTGGGCTATAGTTTGAACGTTCAGCAGGTCTTTTTCCAGCGCGCGATTGACCTTTCTCCCGAATTTCTGGCCGAGTTGGATGGTCAGATTCCCGAGATGGAAGATGTGGCCTTTTCTTACAATCTACCCTACCGTCTTGGCCCAAGTGGGGCCGAGGTGTTGATCGTCGGGGCGGGGATGGGAAATGATGCGGCAGCCGCGCTGCGCAACGATGCCAATCACGTGGATGCGGTGGAGATTGATCCGGCCATCATGGAACTGGGGCGCGAACTGCATCCAGAGCGCCCCTATGATGATGTGCGAGTGACTCTTGTCGCGGACGATGCCCGTTCGTTCTTTGAGGAGAGCGCCAAACAGTACGACGTGATCGCGTTTGGGTTGTTGGACTCGCACACGCTGCTGTCTGGCTTGTCGAGCGTGCGCTTGGATTCGTTCGTGTACACCCTCGAGAGCTTTGAACAGGTGCGAGATCACCTGAGTGAGGATGGGGTGGCAGCGGTGACCTTTGCCACCAGCGCGCCGTGGATCGAAGAGCGGTTAGGGCGAATGATGGTCGAGGTTTTTGGACCTGATAATGTTTTCGTCTACTGGGGGGCGGTGGGCACGACCTTTGTGACGGGTTCATTTTCGGTGGAGCAGTTGGCCGATGTCCAGTTGGACGTCTGGCAGGCCGACCCCACGGCTGATGGATTGCCGTTGACTACCGACGATTGGCCGTATCTTTATTTGCGGACGCGCAAGATACCGGCGGCGTACTGGCAGGCAATACTGCTCATCGGTGTGGTGTGCCTGTTGCTGCTCAGGTCTTCTTTTCCCGTGGTGCTGCGCCCGAATTGGCATTTCTGGCTGCTTGGAGCGGCGTTTATGCTCGTCGAATTCAAAGCGATCACCGAGTTGGCCTTGCTTTTTGGCACGACCTGGCTTGTCAACGCGCTGGCGGTATCTGGCGTGTTGTCGATGGTTCTGTTGGCAAATCTGGTGGTGCTGTGGCGGCAGCGTGTCAATCTGCGGCTGGTGTACGCGCTGCTGTTTGTCAGCTTGATCGCCACCTATTTCTTCCGATTGGAAATGTTGATCGGCCTCGCTCCGGCCCTCCGCGCTGTTGCGAGTGTGATTTTACTCTCGCTGCCGTTGTTCTTTGCGGCATTGATTTTTGGCGAGTCGTTGCGTCGAGCGGGGAAAATCGCGGGGCCTATGGCCTCGAATCTCAGCGGTTCGGTTGTGGGAGGCGTACTCGAATATGGTTCGCTCTTGTGGGGCATCAAAAGTTTGTACGTGGTCGCTGTCGTGGTCTATATTGGGGCGTTAATCGCTTCTCGAATCAAACGGGAGTAATCGACATTGCCAAAAGTGGAAAGTAAGGGGCAAGAAACAGGAAACGAGAGACGCGAGTTTGCCGTTTGCCGTTTGCTATGTGCCATCCTGGCATTCGCATTGCTCTGGCCGGTTGTACGACGCCCCGGATGGTGGATTTGGACGCCTGGGGCGGACCACTCTGATCTGGCTGTGACGCATTGGCCCAACGCGCATTTTACGCGGCGGGCGTTGTGGGAGGATAAACAGTTTCCGCTGTGGCGACCTACGATTATGAGCGGCACACCCTTTGCGGCCAATCCGTTGGCGGGGTTGTATTATCTACCCAACTGGTTTCTATTATTCTTGCTATGGCTACCCTTGGAAGTTGGTTTCAATCTTTCTGCACTGGTGCATCTGTGGTTGGCGGGAGCGGCGATGTATGCGCTGTTGCGGCGTGGCTTTGAGGTTGGGGTCTGGGGCGCACTGGCAGCGGCGGTGGTCTACGAGGCGTCGCCCAAGCTACTGGCCCACCTGGGTGCCGGGCACGTGGGTTGGGTACAGGCGTGGGGGTGGCTGCCGGTGGTGATGTTATGCTGGTTGCAAGTTGCCAAGTGCGCAAGTTGCCAAATGCACAAGTGGGCAGTGGGAGGCGGTGTGGCATTGGCGATGCAGTTCTGTGCCGACGTGCGGATGGCAGCGTACACATTGATTGCGGCGGTAACGCTGGTGTTGGCGTGGGTGCTGAATCAGTTGCGTGGAGGGGTTAGGGGAGAAGGGAACAAGGAAACAAGGGGACGAGGAGCCACGTTGCGGTCGGGTGTTCGGTATTGGGGTTTGTCCCTGGTCATCTTTTTGGGGCTGACCGCCTGCCAATGGCTTCCAATGGTGGCGTTGTTGTCGGAAACGACGCGGGTCTCAATGACGTTGCGCGACGCTGCCGTCTGGTCGTTGCCCTGGCAGTATTTGGCGGGGCTTTTGCTGGCGAACCACGGTGGTTTTCACGAGTGGATGACCTACGTTGGTGTGAGCACGTTGGTGCTGGCAGGGGTTGGGGTGGGGGTGTTGTGTCGGAAACGGAAAGAACATTGGTGGGCGGGTTGGTTAGTGAGTTTGTTGGTGGGAGCAGCATGGTTTAGCCTGGGGGAGAACGGGGGATTGTTCCTGGTATTGTGGCGCGTTGTGCCGGGGCTAGGCTTGCTGCGAGTGCCTCCCCGGGCGTGGGTGCTGGTGATCTTTTCGATGGCTGTGCTGGCGGGGTTTGGCGTGGAGGAGGTACAGAGACGCGGGAACAAGGGGGCAAGGAGACGGAAACGGTGGAGACAGGCGTTGTTGCTGGCGGTGGGGGTGTTTCCGCCGTTGTTGGTGCTTGGGTATTGGCTATCGGTGGGATCGCCACCGCTCAATTTGGTGATGTTTGGTGTGGTGACACTGTTGGCCGTTGTGATCTACAACGTGCAACGAGTAAAACATAACACGCGATGGGTGGGCTGGGCGATTGTTTTGTTCGTCATCGTTGACTTGTTGGTGGTGGATGTTACTTTGATCGAGGCTCGGCCGCCGGAGGATGTGTTTGCCGATGGGCGAGCGGCGGCAGAGTGGTTAGCGGGACAATCTAATTATTTCCGAGCTTATTCGCCCAGCTACAGTATCCCACAGCACGTGGCGGAACTGTATGGGCTGGAGCTAGCAGATGGCGTAGACCCTCTGCAATTGCGCGTTTATGCTGATTATTTGACCCGTGCAGCAGGATTGGAGTCGCGCGGGTACGGCGTGACCTTGCCGCTTTTCCCGGATGGGGGCGACATAAGCACTGCCTTAGAGGACGTGGTACCAGATGCGGAAATGATGGGCCTGCTAGGGGTAAAGTACGTGGCGACAGCGTTTCCGATTGCTGATCGCGAGTGGCAGTTGGTAGGGCAGTTTGATGAGGTCTACGTCTATGAGAATCTCCATGCTAGGTTGCTGCTAGAGGTAGATGGCGGCAGCATCGTACTAGCTGATGGGACGACGCTGTTTCGGTATCGCTCGTGGCCGGTGTACGTGGGGTGGGCAGTTTCGGGCGTGATGGTGATCGTTTTGTTGGTGGGGTGGTCACGAGGACGACGTGATAATGGGTGACGCGAGTTCACGACCTGGCACAACCGTAACGGTCAATGGTCGCAATTCGGTGCGACCGTCTGAATATCGATTTGTGTTGGCTTGTGGCGTCATTGCCCTAATCATTACCTCTATTCCCTACTTGCTGGGTGTATCGTTGACGACGGGGGATCGTGTTTTTGGCGGGTTCGTTTATGCTGTGGAGGATGGCAATTCGTACTTGACCAAAATGCAGGTCGGTGCGGCGGGCCACTGGCTCTTTTACTTAGCCTACACACCCGAGCCTCATCAGGGAGGTCTTTTTTTTCTCTATTACATTTTGCTTGGGAAACTGAGTCGGTTATTCGGGCTTTCGATGGCCGTGGGACTGCATTTGAGCCGGTTGGTGACTGTGCCATTTGGGTTGCTCTGCTACTATCGGTTTATCGCCTATTGGACGTCGGATCGCGCGGCGCGCAAACTGGGTTTGGTCCTATTTGGGTTCACGGCGGGGTTGGGGTGGCTCTGGGTGGCTCTGGGTGGGGAGGCAACTTTGGGAGCAATGCCGGTTGATCTGTGGGTGCCGGATGCGTCCTATTTTTTCTCGGCGTTGATCTTCCCACACTTGCCGCTGGCGCAGGGATTGTTGCTCTGGTTTGTGACGGATGCTTTTGATTTTCTTTCGACCGGTCGCAAGCGTTCCGGGGCGTGGGCGGCGCTGGTGGGGCTGGTGGTCAGTTTTATTCATCCCTACACGCTGCCGGTCATCATGGTTATTTTAGGCTTGTTCGTCTGTGTGAAGGTGATTCGCCGCGAGTGGCGATTTTGGCCTGCGGCGGGAAGGTTACTGCTGCTGTTGGTTCCGTCGATTCCGTACTTGGTTTACAATGGCATAGTTTTTTGGACCAACCCAGCCTTTCGCGCGTGGCGCGAACAGAGCCAGACGATTTCCCCGTTACCCGTGCACTATGTACTGGGGATGGGACTGATTTTGCCTTGGGCGGCTGTTGGACTGACCCGGAGGCGGGCGGCGTGGGGGCGACACGCGAGTTTTCTGGTTGTCTGGGCCGTTGCCGTGCCGATTCTGATCTATGTGCCCAGTTCGATTCAGCGCCGTTTCCTCGATGGCTACCAAGCCCCGCTGACGGTTCTAGGGACCTGGGGCATCCAGGGGGCGCTCTCCCGGCTGCGACGTCCTTTCGCTCGCAAGCTGTTGTTGACGTTGTCGGTGAGCGTTATGATGCTGAGCAATGTCTTTCTCCTGGTCGGTGCAATGGCGCTTTTGCCGGGATCGGGCGAACCGATTTTCCGTCCCGTGGCAGATCAACAGGCGGCGGATTGGCTGGCTCAACGCGCGCGGAACGAGGTCGTGTTGAGCAGTCACTTGACAGGTAACTATTTGCCTACCCGTGGAGCGGTGCGCGTCTTTTTGGGCCATGGGCCAGAGACAATGCACTCGAGGGAGAAGCAGAAACTGGTTGAGCGTTTCTTTGATCCTGAAACAGACGACGCGTGGCGATGGGATCTCATTGCAACTTTTGATGTGATGTGGGTTTGGTGGGGGCCGTGGGAGCGGGCGCTGGGGACGTTCGACCCGCACACGGCGTCTTATCTGCAACCGGTGTATGAGGTTGGTGCGTACACCATTTTTGAGGTCAAGCAATGAAAAGCGCCAGTCATCGGTTGAGGTTTTTTTCTCATTTCGCATTCCTCATTTTTCCTTTGTTTTTGCTTTGGCGTACGATCTTTGTAGGGAAGGCATTCTTCTGGGGCACGCCGCTCTTGCAGTTTGTGCCCTGGCAGCGATTGGCGGTTGCGATGTGGCGTGATGGACATTTGCCGCTTTGGAACTCGTTGGTGGGATGTGGCGCGCCACTGGCTGCCAACTATCAAACGGCCGCATTCTACCCGCTCAATTTGCTCTATTTGTTGCTGCCGGTTGAGGTGGCCTTGAGTTGGACGACGATGCTTCACCTGGCGCTGGCTGGGTGGGGCATGTACCGCTGGGGCCGGGCTGTGGGTTTGGATCGATTCCCTGCTCTAATCGGCGCATTGGCGTTGGAGGGGAGCGGTTTTTTGGTAGCACGAGCGGCGTTGTTTCCCAGTATGGTGTTTACTTTTCCCTGGTTGGCTGTGTGGTTGTGGCGCGCCGAGCTATTGGTGCGCCGCAAGCGGGTGCGCGATGTGCTTTGGTTGGGAGTGTCGCTCGGTCTGGGCCTGTTAGCTGGTCACGCGCAGACTGCGTTTTACGGTGGTGTGCTGCTTGCGGCATACATTGTTTTGCGGATTTTTCAGGATGCAGGTGGCAGAAAGCAAGAGGTAGCAAGTCTCCTGGTGCGTGTTGGCGTATCGTTGGTGCTTGGTATAGGATTGGCCGCTGTACAATTGATTCCAACGGCAGAGTTGACATTATCGTCGCAACGCTCTGGCGGTATGGAATATGATTTTGCGATGACGTATTCGCTGTGGCCCTGGCGTTTGATTACTTTTGTGGCCCCCGATTTTCTGGGCAACCCAGGCCGGGGGAATTACGCGGGCTATCCCAACTATTGGGAGGGCGCGGGGTACGTGGGGCTTTTGCCGCTTCTTTTGGCCGTGGAGGCGATCTTGGGACGGAAGCGAAACAAACAAGAAGGGCGGACAAATCAAGTCCGGTTCTGGGGTGTAGGTGTGATGGTCACGTTGGTGCTGGCGCTGGGTAAGAATACGCCTGTCTTTCCATTTTTGTTCCGTTATGTACCTGGTTTCAATTTGTTCCAAGCTCCAGCTCGCTGGTTGGCGGTTACCACTGTGGCGCTGGCGGCGCTGGCGGCGTTGGGCTCGCAACGGTGGCCAGCCGGTCATCGTGGGCGTCGCCTGGGTGCACTGGGGATAGCAGTGGGCATATCGTTGCTCTTGGGGGGATTGGCCGCGCCGCGCTTGGTGCCTGATTTGCCGACTGCTTTTGGACCGGCGACTGCTCGCCTTGGCGGAACCCTGGCGATAGCTGGTGTGTTGATGCTGTTGCGACGGGATGCAGCGTGGTGGCGCGCGGCGTTGGTGGGATTCATTGCCTTGGATCTCTTGCTCTTTGGCAGAACGTTGATGCCAACGGTGGGCCGGTCGTTGTACTATGGTCGCACAGAATCCGCCACATTTTTGTCTGGTGAGCCCGGTCCGGTACGCATTTATTGGCCCACGGACCCGGTTCGACCGAACAGTGACTATGGTGCGGAACACCGGGTCAAGTTCAGTTATTTGACCTTTGATGACTTTGGCCTGCGTGACGTGGATTATTGGCAAGGGATGCGCGAGGCCTTGTTGCCAAATGCGGGGATGCTCGACGGCGTGGCCTCGGCCAATAACTTTGATCCGCTGTTGGTGGGACGGTACGTGGACTTTTTGCAGGCTGTGGCCCAGAATCCGGCTCTGCTGCACGTGATGGGCGTGACCCACGTTGCCAGCGACCGTTCGTGGCCGGGTGGGGAGTTGGCTCACGCAGGCGCCAGTACGGCCTTGTACCGCCTGCCCGATTCCCTGGGGCGCGCCTGGATCGTGTCCGCTGCCCGCCAGTTGCCGCCTGACGAGGTATTGGCCGCCCTTGCCGATCCCGCCTTTGACCCCACGGCAGAGGTCTTGTTGGAAGCCGCCCATCCACCCATCCGTCCATCCGCAAATTCACAAATTCACAAATTCGACAATTCGCTTTCCTTGCAGGATGGTGCCAATAGAGTTACAATACATGCCAGTTTGGACGCGCCGGGTTACCTGGTGCTGGCCGATACCTGGTACTCGGGTTGGCAAGCGACGATAGATGGCGAACGGGTGGAACTTTTGCGTGCCAATTATGGGTTTAGGGCTGTATCTTTGGATGAGGGAGACCACATCGTCGAGATGTTTTATCGACCGCTATCGGTGTATCTGGGGGCGATAGTGACCCTGGGAACGGTCATTTCAATGGTCGTTATAGGATTGGCGAGTTGGCGACGGAGAGGATGAGTTGATGAGAGAAAAATGGCAACGATTGCGTCAGTTTGTGGGCTTGATGCTGCTTTCTGCGACCGTGTTGATGTTAGAGGTCTTGCTGACTCGTATTGTCTCAGTACTGTATTATCCTATAGGCGTTTATTTTGTCATTAGTTTGGCACTGTTGGGGTCGGCTGCTGGTGGTGTCTTTGTCGCGCTGGCGGCTCGTCATCTGGGACGACGTATGATTTTGATACCGGCGTTGGCTTGTCTGGGGCTGGCATTGGGTGCGCTGGTAGCGTTGTTCGCAATCGTCAATGCAAGTATAGAGCCGTTGTACATGCTGTCCTTGGCGTTGGCGATTGCGCTACCGTTTCTAGGTGGGGGGCTTGCCATCTCGGTGCTTTTCAATGTGAATCCTGCTGTGGCCCATCGCTTGTATCTGGCCGACTTGAGCGGAGCCAGTTTGGGGGCGATATTGGCTTCTATAGCATTGCTTTGGACGTCGGCTTCACAGGCAGTGATCCTAGTGGCTTGTTTGGCGGCTCTGGCGGCTGTATTGCTTGGGGAACGATGGCGACGGTGGCAGCAATTTTTGGTGTTGATCATCGTCATAGTGTTCGTCGCACTGTCTCCTTTGCTGGGAGCACGGCTTTCTATCCCGGCTCTGCCGCCCAAAGAGTTGGGCCGGTTGTTTTTTGTGCGCGACGATGTAGAGGTCGAGTATCAGGCGTGGAATCCGATAGCGCGTGTGGACGTGGTCTCTGTGCCCGGCGACCGCATCGAGTTGCCGGATGCATTGGACTACAAGCTGGTTACACAGGATGGAGGGGCCCCTTCTATGATCCTTGGCAAGGAGGCGTTGGATCCAGCGCTTGACTTTACCGAGCACACAATCGTGGGCATTCCGTACTGGATCAAGCCCAATCCGGAGGTGTTGATTGTCGGGTTGGGGGGAGGGCCGGATGTGGTCACGGCATTGCGCTACGGCGCTCGGCGTATCGTGGGAGTAGAGATCAACAGCCGGATGGTCGAGACTGTCTCTAGTACTTTTGCCAGTTTCGCGGGTGCGCCTTATTCTGACCCGCGTGTTGAGGTGATCGTGGGTGATGGCCGGCACGTGATTGAGGCCAGCCAGGATCGCTTTGACATTATCCAACTCACCGGCGTGGATACGTCTGTGGCTTCGTTGGGGTCCAGCCCCAACTTGGCCGAGAATTATTTGTATACGGTCGAGGCATTCAAAGCTTATTATCGGCATCTTGAGCCAGGCGGACTTTTGTCTATTTCGTTTCCTGCTGTTCGTGGGTTAGGGATACGCACATTTGCGGTGGGACTGCGGGCGCTGGACGAGATGGGGGTAGAACGACCACTGGACTCGATGATTGTTTCGGAAACGGGAGGGTTTGTTCACCTGTTGGTCAAGTGGCAGCAACCGTTCACGGCTGACGAGATTGCCGAGTTGGCTGACCATTTTGACCAGGAAATGTTTGGTATCTATTTTCCACTCTATCACCGGTTGATGGGTGGGGGTTCACCAGATTTCTTTTCGACCCACAAGTTGTGGCTAGTGCCTCATACAGAGTCGGGAAGCGTTTACACGGACTATTACGACCATTGGCAAGAGGGAAAAGGGGCATCCTGGATGGCTCGACAACCCTTCGATGCGCGTCCTACGACCGACGACTGGCCATATTTTTTCATTTTTGATCGCTGGTTTACTTATATGCCCAATTTTTCCTTGTTGCTCTTTGTACTGGGTGTGTTGTTTTTATTTGCTTTACTCTTTCTCGTTGTGCCGTTGGTGATTTTCCGCCGTCAGGGCACGCGGGCAAAGGGCGCGTTGCGTATGATGGGCTACTTTGTCTGTCTTGGGCTGGCCTATATGTTCGTCGAGGTTTTTTTCATCCAGAAAATGTCCTTGTTGTTGGGACACCCGGCCTACGCGATAGCCGTTACCTTGGGTGGGATGTTGTTTGCCTCGGGCGTGGGGAGTGTGCTTTCTGTTCGTTTGCCATGGGAAACTGTCAAACGGATCAGAGTAGTTATTGTCGTATTATTACTCTTGTTGATCGCTCACGCTTGGCTGTTGGATGATATCGTGCGTAGCACGCTGGCGTGGCCGCTGGCATCTCGTGTTTTGTTAGCGCTTGTCATTGTTGGGTCGGCGGGGATGTTGATGGGAGTGCCGTTCCCCACCGGCCTCAGCATGGTGAATACGCTGGCAAGCCAGACAGAGGGAATGGTCGCCTGGGCTTGGGGCATGAACGGCGTGGCTTCGGTTATGGCGTCACTGGTAAACTTGATGATTTCTGTGACCTTTGGGCTGCGCGTTGCGCTGCTCTCGGCGGCGGCGCTTTATCTGTTGGCTCTGTTGATTTTTCAGAGTTGGGCTAGCACGGCTTTGGAGAGCGCGTAGTGAAGTTTTGGGTGCGGCCCTGGATAGTCGTGTTGGTGTTGGTGTTGGCTTACGTCGGTCTGACGTTGCTTCGCTACGAGGGAGATCCCCTCATGTTTGCCTTGGTGGGTACTCGGTACAGTGAATCTGATCCTGGTGACACTCTGGGTTACGATGGTCAGTTTGCTTACTATATTGCGCGCGACCCTGTCGGAGGTTGGCAGCATTGTGACGTACCGGCCTATCGTTATCAGCGTATTCTATATCCACTGCTAGCCTGGGTATTGGCACTTGGGCAGCCAGGGGCGGTAGGTTGGACACTGGTCGTGATCAACGTGGTCGCTTTGGTCGGAGGTACGTACTTTACCGAGGAGCTGTTGGCAGCGCGGGGCGTGAATCGTTGGTTTGCGTTGGTTTATGGTCTCTACGGCGGACTGGTTTCTGGGCTGCGGCTCGATTTGACTGAACCGTTGGCTTATGGGCTGGTCCAGGGGGCGTTGTTGGTTTGGGAGATGCGGGGGGCAAAGGGCAGCAAGCGGGTTGACAATTCTCGTTCAATGTTTATCATTTGTTGCTTTTCGTTGGCGCTGGCGGCATTGACCAAAGAGACGACGTTGGTCGCAGTGGCAGGATTGTTCTTGTATTTGGTCTTGGAACGTCGCTGGCGAGAGGCGATGGGATTGGGATTGATGGTGGGACTGCCTTTTCTTGTTTGGCAGGGGGCGTTGTGGGCCTGGCTCGGTAGCCCTGGCTTGGGGACCGGAGGCGCGATGGCGACCTCTTTCGAGCTGTTGCCATTTGGAGGACTGCTGCGCGTGGCGACGGTGAGTTGGCCCGTTTTTTGGCTTTTGCTGGCGATCGAGGGCCCACTGTTTGTGTTGCCGACCGTTTGGGCCTTGTTCGTCTCGGCGCGTGCTTTGCTACGCGGGCGGCGGCATCCTTGGGTGACGGTGTTGCTGCTTCAAGCTGTCGCGCTACCCTTTTTGCCATTTTCCACCTGGCGAGAGCCGCTGGCGATGGCTCGATTGGCGGTGGGGCTGGTGGTTGCGACGTTGCTCTATGGTGCGTGGTGCCGTTCTCGGCGCGTGTTGATTTTTTGTTTGTTCTGGCTGGCAACGTTGGCACTATTGATCAATGAGAGCGCACTGCCAGTATGAGTTTGGAAAGATGGATTGTAAGATCGATGCAATGTTGGAGGTATGGTTAAAACGTGCAAGTAGTAGTCATTGTACCAACTTTTAACGAGAAGGAAAACATCCATTCTCTGGTGACGCAATTGCTGGCGCTGCCGACGGGTGTACGTGTTCTCATCGTGGATGACAACTCGCCCGATGGCACCGGCGAAATTGTTGATCAATTGGTGTCAGAGAGTGATGGTCGGGTGGGCGTTATTCATCGTGCCGGAAAGCTGGGATTGGGCACTGCTTATATCGCTGGGTTCGAGCGCGCGATCTCTGAAGGAGTGGACCTTGTATGTACGATGGACGCTGACTTTTCTCACAACCCGCGCTATATTCCGGATATGGTGGCCAAGATTGAGCAGGGATATGATCTGGTGATCGGTTCGCGTTATGTACGCGGCGGCGGCGCCAGCGGATGTACGTTACCGCGTATATTTCTCAGTTGGGGGGCGAATGCTTTTGCCCGTGTAATGCTGAGTTTGCATGCCCACGACACGACGGCCGGTTTTCGTTGTTATCGTCGTGAGGTGTTGGCTGGGATGAATTTGAACGAAATCAAAGCCAGTGGGTACTCTTTTCTCATCGAGATGCTCTACCGGATACAGCGGCGTGGCTGGCGCGTGGGCGAGGTGCCCATCATTTTTGAGAATCGCCGGCTGGGGACCTCAAAAATATCGCGGAATGAGATCCTCAAAGCGATGGGAACGGTGTTGAGGTTGGCAAGAGGACGGGTGAGAGGTAGGGCCAAGACTTGAATCATCGAGAGTTATTTATGGAACACGTGCGTTGTAATCTTTGTCAAGCTGATGACTCGATCATACGTTATCCATCCACGATCGTGCAAGGGGAGCGTGGTGATTGGAGAGCATTTCGATGTACTCATAGTGGGTATGGACAACACGCTCGCATCGTTCAATGCTGTCAATGCGATTTGGTCTATGCTGACCCGCGTTCAAATGGTCACACTATTGTCGAGACATACCAAGCAGTTGAGGATCCACTTTACCTGGAGGAGAGAGAAGGCCGAGTGTTGACGTTCGAGCGCCATCTGAGGCCGATGGAGCGGCTCACCGGCCCGTCGGATGGTCGCCCATTACTAGATGTAGGATGCTACACGGGTGTCTTTATCGAGATTGCAAGTCGACATGGTTGGGATGTATGGGGAGTAGAACCATCTCAGTGGGCAGTAGAGCAGGCACAGGCGCGAGGTCTCCGTGTGGTACAAGGAACGCTGGATACGGCAGATTTGCCCCAAGCGCACTTTGACGTGGTCACGATGTGGGATGTGATCGAGCATGTAACCGATCCGCGGGAGTCGCTTGATCAGGTTTACGGATTGCTCAAGCCGGGCGGATTGCTGGTGGTGCATACGATTGATATTGATAGCCTTTTTGCGCGTTTGATGGGGCCGCGCTGGCCATGGTTGATGGAGATGCATCTTTATTACTTTTCGCGGCGCACGATGCGCGCGATGTTGGAACAGTGTGGCTTTCGGGTGCTCAGTGACCGACCCCAGGGGCGTTATCTCAGGTTGGGCTACCTGGCAAATCGGGTAGGGGCGTTAGCGCCATTCGTTGGACGGCCCGTCGAGCGTTTGGTGACCAAACTGGGGCTGCGGGGTTTGACGGTGCCCGTGAATCTGGGGGATCTGTTCACGGCGTATGCGGTCAAGGTGTGAGACAAAGACAGAAAGATCGTTACTGGTCAATAGCGCCAAAAATGAGCATTCCGTCTGATCCATAGATGTCTGTATCGAGTTTTTCTATCAGTTGGTATCGAGCTTGAAATTGAGGGTCTGGCAAAAGCCCTCGTCGTCCATAAATTTCGAGAATGACGATATAGTCGGGGTTAAAGGCCAGAACCAGGTCGGCAGGGATGGCATAGTTAGTGACATAGATTTCGGGATCTGCTGGATAGTGTTGGGCAGATTCGTGTGTCACCAGCCCGACGGTGTCGAGGATGTGTAGATCAGTGCGGTAGCCTAGCATACCGATGTCTCCCGCACAGAGGGTATCGTCTGGCGCGGCGCGTTCGAGCACGATTTTGGCAGCTTGCTCGTAGAGCAGTTCGAGTTTGAACCAGGCCATCTCTGGCGCAGGCCGGTTGGGACCGTGGTCGGGATGCAGGGTCCAGGCGTTTAGTGTAAGCGCGAACGCAATGGTGCTAAAAAGGGCGAGTAGACCATTGGCAAACCGGACGCTGCTTTTTGGATCTAAGAGTTTGCCAATATTGTTTGCCAATGTCCAAACACCGGTGAAAATAAGCAGAAAGTAGAACGGTACTGGTGGGGACAAGTACCATCGAAAGATAAGAGGGTTTGCTACAGCAAAGACGATCAAGTAGGCAAAGGGATAGATGCTGATGGGCCAGGTTCTACGCTTGCGACGGAAGGCATCGCTTCCACCAAGCCCGCACAGGATGCAGTAGAAAACGAACACTACAAAAACACCAATTGATGGCAGCACCTTGTGTTCGAAAAATAGCGTGGCATAGTGTTGCAGCAGACGTATGAACCCCTCTTCTGGCGCAAGGCGGTAGGTGATGGCCTTGGCGGCGACAGAGTTGGTGAGGGGGCTGCCAAAATAGAGTGTGCCAAAGATCAGCCATGGAGCCAGGATGGCCAGCGTGATGCTTCCCTCTCGCCAGGGAAGTCGTCGTTCCATTCGTATCAAGTCTAGCCACAGCAATCCCACCATGATGGCAGTATCAGGACGGGCCAGTAGAGCCAATGCGGAGAGTACGGCCATTGCGCGGGATCGTTTGGTCACGTGAGCGTAAGAGACGGCCAGCAGCAAGGCGATTGTTAAATCGGTCTCCATCCCTCCAATGGCAAAGGTGACGCTATATGGAGCCACAGCCCAGAGCAGAGCGGCTGCTATAGCGGGGGCTCGATGGTTGGCAAATTGCGTACCGAGAGCATAGAGCAACCCAACGGCAGCGGCACCACCAAGTGCGTTGATCACCATTGCTACTGTGGCAAAGTCACGGGAACCGGTCACCAGCGACAAGCCGGTCATCAGCAAGGTGTAGAGAGGGGTGGTTGTGCCCAGCACGCGCTCGCCCGGATTGTAGACAAAGCCATTTCCTTCCACGAGGTTGCGGGCATAACGAAAGGTGATGTAGGCATCGTCAACCATGCGCGGACCAGGCAGAATGCGGGCAACGATGGCAAGCAGTACAATGATTAGGATCAGGACTATTAATTTCGCATTGCGATTGGGTTTGTGGTCGTTTGTCATATTTTACACCTCGTTTCGTGGAAATCTGTTGGTTGATTATACACTTTGACGGTACAATGGCCAAGTTATCGAGTACATTAGAGCACACGCCAAATTGGACAAGTGTTAGTTTCTTGGTCGTGACCAGAGCGATGCTGCTCAAGGTGATATTGCTCGCCAGCGATGTCGTTTCCTCCCATGTTGCTGACGTTGTACACGACTGCTTCGCTGGGAGGATACGGGGAGGCACTGTTATTGGGCAATCTTTTGCTCTGGCGGGGGCATCGGCTGGGTGGGGGAGATGCCCGGCGCTGAGGATTGGGGCCATTGAACATACTTACGTATCATGCAAATGAAGGGGAAACGTGGCCTTATGATATTACCGTGGAGTGGGTATCCCCTTGTTTGTGTTCTTGGTCTGAAAGATACCCAAAGATGATGTGGATTGGTGGATGCTGGCTGGAACGACGATTACACCATTTCTTATGCTTGCTGTTGCTCGGCTGCCGAAGAGATGGGCAACAGTTGCGGCCATTGCATCCTGGCTACCCTTGGCGTCCAATTGGATTGGACCGTTTGGTTGGTACCTGGGCTGGTTATCAGTCGTCGCAATTGGGCTTGGATTGGTTGTTTCTGAGCGATTAGGAGTTGAGCAACGTGAAACCACGTAATACATTACTCTGGTTGAATACCCGTCGCTTGGCGATGGTGATTCTTTTTGCGGCTTTGTTCGCTATGGCGGCCCGCACACCTGCTGATACCGATACCTGGTGGCACTTGCAAGCCGGGCGGGTAACGATGGAGAGTGGGCGCATTCTCCAGAGCGATGTCTTTTCCCACACGCGGCAGGATCAGCCCTGGATCAATCATAGTTGGTTGAGTCAGGTGCTTTTGTATTTCCTCTTTAATAATTGGCAGTACTTTGGGCTGGGGTTGTTTCAGGCGTTGGTCGTTTCAGTGACTTTTGCCTTTGTCTATGTGCAGATGGAGGGGGATGTCTTTACACGCGCGTTTATTGTCGTTCTGGCGGCAACGACTTCTGCGGTGGTCTGGATTTCACGTCCACAACTCTTTTCTTTTTTGCTCACGGCTGTCCTCGGTTATTTATTGTATCTTTACAAGTGGCGCAGAGTCAACCGGCTGTGGCTGATTCCGCCTCTATTTGTCTTGTGGGTTAATTTGCACGCGGGCTATGCGTTGGGTTTTATTGTGTTGGTAGGGTTTGTGGCAGGCGAGGTGTTTAACAATTTGCTGGTCTGGATATTACCTCCCGCCGACGAAAATGCTGATCCTATTGTGTCTTGGCGAGGCATTGGAGTGGTATTGCTTGTCTTTCTTGTGTCTGTCTTTTGTTTGCTGTTCAATCCGAACACGGTCAAGATGTGGACGTATTATCTAGACACGGTGAGCATTGGCGTGCTGCAAGATTTTATTCAAGAGTGGAGTTCGCCGAATTTTCACCCACTGTATACACAGCCGTTTATCTGGTTACTTTTGGCGACACTGTCTGCGGTAGGGCTTTCGGGGCGGCGTATAGATGGCAGCGACTTGGCATTGGTGGCTGGTTTCACCTATGCTGGCTTGTTGGCTGGGCGCAATATAGGCCCCTTTGCGTTGGTGGCCGCACCGGTGTTGAGTCGGCACGTCAGGCCCATTATAGACCGTTGGTCACGGTCAGCGAGAGCGCGGGGTTGGTTAAGGCTGCCTCGTCGAGTTGATCGCTTGCCTTTGAATGGTCTGGTGCTGGTTAACTGGTTGTTGCTGGTACTGATATTTGTGACGGTAGGTGTCAAGGTTGTTCTTCCGTTGCGAATTGACTTTAATGTGGAAAACGAGCGACGCACATTGCCCCAAGACGCCGTAGCGTGGATACAAGAGCACCGACCTGCAGGACCAATGTTCAATAGTTACAATTGGGGTGGTTATCTCATTTGGCATTTGTGGCCCGATTACTTGGTCTTTGTGGACGGACGTACCGATCTCTACGGCGACGAGTTGCTGAACCAGTATCTGCAAGTTCGCTTTGCCCAACCAGGATTTTTAGACGTGTTCGACGAGTATGGCGTCAACTTTGTCCTGACAGAGGCGGGCGGTTTTACGGATAACTTTTTGACGTTCGTTGACGATTGGGAATTAGCGTACACGGATGATGTTGCGGTGATTTATGTACGCAAGTACAGTGAACGGTGAACGGATGTGACTTTTCGTGAAAAATGCACTTGTGTTGTAATAATTTCTGGTGTAAAATTCACTATCAAAAACTGTTCACATCAGTTAATTCGTGCACTGCCAAAAAGTATCCACGTAAACACAATTTGGAAGGTTTTTGGAAGGTCAACGACCCATTTTGTAAGGCGTTTGGAAGGTTGATGGTGTATAATGTTTGATAGGGCGGTCATAAATGTCTGACGTTAACTGCGCTGGATATTGCCGGGCTGTAGTCAGGCCAAGTGTGAAATACACCACCCCATTTAGGGCACAGTGCCAGCTTTTTCAACACGATAGTTGTTAACGGGTTATCGGCTTGCTAGTAGTTTTGTCGGATCGATAGACAATAATGTGCAAGAGATTTTTCACTCTAAAGCGGGAGCAGTTATACGAGTTTCAAGTTGGACGCAGGTTTACGCGGTCAAGTACAAGTGCCCACCACTATGAGAATCATTGTTCGTTCTGCGTTGGAAAAATAAAGAATACCATAAGGAAATCAGAGCACCTTACATAATTCAAATTAGGAGGAGAAAATGAGTGGTAAAAAGGCGGTCTTTCGGTTTATTTTGGCGTCAGGTTTAGCTGTTGCTGGCTTGGCTGTGCTTTTTGGAATCTTGGGAGGTTCTCGGGAGCAAGTTCACGCAGCTGCGTCTCAACCTGTAATTGATTCTCTAGATCGGGAGAGTAGGCTTTTTGCATCTCGGCATCTCGAGCTTTCTCGCGATTCTGTTCAATCACCATCTGATGTTCCGTTGGCGGCTCCTTTGTACAGCGGCGTTGGCGCTTCCTCTGTCTTTACTGTGTGTAAACCATTAGGTGTTTGCGACTTTGATACCGTCTGGGAGGCTGTGGATGCTGTATCCGACGGCGATATCATCAAGGTTGCGCAGGGGGTCTATAGCGAGGTTCATTTTTCCAGTTCAGTGGTTTATATCACCAAAACTCTCACGCTTCGAGGTGGCTACACTACGACTGGTGTGACTGGTTGGAACATATCTGACCCGGATGGGCATCTTACTGTCTTGGATGGCAGAAACATCAACCGGGTGGTTTACATTGGGAATGGAGGCATTGCACCAATTATCGAGGGTTTTCACATTCGAAACGGTCGGACGTCACCGGACCCAGGAGCCGGAGTATATATCGCTGGCGGCGAACCGGTGGTGCGACGAAATCGTATTTATGACAACCAGGCTTCCAGTGATGGTGGCGGCATCTATGTCGTCGGAGGTTCGCCTGTGCTGGAGAATAACTATATTTATGCCAACACCGCTGCTTCTGGTGGTGGTGCTCATATTGCCGGTTCTGTACTTGTTCGCTACAATACATTCTATGATAATCATGCAAGTAACGGGTCGGGCGGAGGTCTGTTTCTTGCATCTGGTACATCGATTGTAAGTGCGTCTATTGTCGTTAGCAATTCTGCCTCACAAGATGGCGGTGGTATTTATAGAGCGTTGGGGAGCGATCCCATTGTGAAGTACAACAATGTATTTGGCAATGGCACTAACTTTGGTAACTTTTCTCCAAGCCCACCGGCGAACAATATTAGTCAAGCCCCACTGTTTGTAGATTTATCCATAGCCAACTTTCATCTCCAGGCAGGCTCTCCTTGCATTGGTAGGGATGATATAGACTATCCCGACAACGTCTACTATCCACCTGACGACTATGATGGTTTCGCCCGTCCTTTTGGCAGCTATCCAGATATTGGAGCTTCCGAATTTTATTACACCGGTACGTGTTTTGTGCAGGTGGACAGTGGCCGAATCTATACTACTGTTCAAGAGGCGGCGACTGATTCTCCTAGTGGCGGTGAGGTCAAGATAGCTGGATTGTGCACTGGCGATGGCGATAACGTTGTCGAGTTGCTCCAACCTCTGACACTGCGCGGCGGCTATACATTGACCAATTGGAGCGATTCGGACGCCGTTGCTTATCCTACCATCTTGGATGGAGAGGGGACAAGGCGAGTGATCAGAATTGGCGACGCGACTGTGATGGTCGAAGGACTCCACATCCGCAATGGTACTGCCGTTACAGCCTCTATTGTTGACGGTGGTGGTATTTATGTAGGGAGTGGCAATAATCAAGCTTCGATGATTCGGAATAACTGGATTTATAGCAACAGCGCGAGTTATGCAAGTCAATCAGATGGTGGTGGTATCTACGTTCACGGCGGCAGTCCGACAATACAAGGCAACGTGATCTATTCCAACACGGTCGACAACAGTAGCGGGGGGGGTATCTATGTCGCTCAGAACGGATCTGGTGTTTCAACGATTATGGATAACTGGATTCACCACAACACTGCACTATACGGTACCGCTTATGGTAACGGCGGAGGGATTCACATTCAAAGCACCTCCGTTTTGACTGTGACGATACAGGGTAACGAGATTGACCACAATAGTGCTGACAGACGGGGAGGGGGTATCAGCGTCGAGGATGGTGTTGTGGCAATACGGGACAACACGGTCTATACCAATACGTCTGTACGTGGTGGGGGAATGTACGTCGGAGGAGACCGGGCGACGGTAGAGTACAATCGGGTTTACGATAACCGGGCCGAAACGAATGCTTCTCACCGGAACGGCGGGGGAGGCATTTATGCCTTTGGCACCGTGATAGTACAAAGTAATATTGTTTCCGGAAACGTTGTGATTGCAAGCCCACCGTCATACCCGGCTGGGGGCGGGGGAGTGTATGCTCATTACCGGAGTACCGAGAAGATTGTGGTCGATCGCAACCTGATTTTTGACAACGTTGCCTATCAGGGAGGGGGGATTTACTATTGGGATGACGAAACGGGGATTAATTCCCTGATCCTGATACAGAACAACCTGATTTATACCAACACGTCTCTCGAAGAAGGCGGCGGCATCTGTGGGCAGCGAAACTCGGTGATAGATAGCAACACAATCTATGACAACCGGAGCATTAGTAATGAGGGCGGAGGTGTTGCCAGGTATTGGGCTGGTTCTCCTATCGTTCGCAACAATATTGTCGCCAACAACGCTGGCTACGGGATCTATGGCAACAGCAGCGTTCAGGCGACTTTTAACAACTTGAACGGGAATACAATGGGGATCTGCACGGGCGGTGTTGACTGTACTGGTACTAACATCAACCTTGACCCCCAATTCGAGAACCCGGCCGCGGCGGATTTCCATCTTCAGGTAGGGTCTCCTTGTATTGACGCTGTGACCACCACTGTTCATCCCGAAGACGATTATGATTACTATGCCCGTCCCTTTGGCCAATACGCCGACATGGGGGCGCACGAATTCTACGCCGGTACCTGTTTCGTCCGCTTGAGCACTGGTGGACGGGTCTATTCCACAGTGCAGGCAGCGGTAATCACGGCAACCGCAGGGGTGGACAATGTGTTGGTGGCTGGGCTTTGTGAGGGAGCAGATGGGATGGTCACCATTGACAAGGCTCTCACGCTGAGTGGCGGTTACACCAAGTCTAACTGGATTGAGCCTACGTATCCTACGATCCTGGATGCCCAGGGAGGTGGCGGGCGGGTGATTGAGATCTCGGCTGGATCGGTGACTGTCGAGCGATTCATCATCCAGAACGGGAACGCCGGTGGCGGGAATGGCGGTGGTATCAATGTTAGTGCTGCGCTCAGCCCCACGATCCAGAATATCATATTTTATAGTAACAGTGCGGCCAACGGCGGTGGCTTTGCCTCATCGGGCGGCAATCCGCGTTTGTACAATAATACCTTTGTTGAAAATTCTAGCGGGCTTTACTTGAATAACAGTGGTGTTCCTGACGTTATGAACAACATTGTGGTGAGTAACACGGGCAGCGGCATACATGCCGCTGGAGGGAGCGCGCCTGTTCTAGCGTACAATAATGTGTGGGGCAACGGTCCGGACTACGGCGGGGCCCTGAGTGAGGGGGATGTGACCGACATCTCTGAACCTCCGGATTTTGTGGATCCGACTGGCCCTGTCTTTCGTCTAGATTTTGATTCTCCCTGCGTCCACGCGGGTGACCCGGGAACTGGGGTGACGGTGGACTTTGAGGGAGATGCTCGCCCTGATGGAACCGGGCAAGGACAACGCTATGACATCGGCGCCGACGAAGCCATTGACTACCTCGGCGTCAGCCTGGGGCCAGATGGTCCTGGCAGAGCTGTTGTTCCCAACGAGGAAATTGCGCACACTTATTATTTAACCAATACCGGCACGCGCAATGATAACTTTGCTATTACCAACGCGGTGGCGATAAGTGGTACCAGTACTGCAAATGACTGGATCGTGACGTATGATCCTGCTCACGTTCTATCAGTGGGTGAAATGACAGCGGTACCGGTCACAGTGATTGTGCCTGATTCCGGCAAGGTATTAAGTGGTACGCTGGCTACCATAATCCTAACTGCTACTTATCAGTCTGGAGGAGAATATTTCTTTGACGTCACGACGCGCACTTACTTTGTCCAGAACAATTGGGGTTTTGATGTATCTTCTCATCCGGATCAGACTCTTGATCCTGGGGACACGTACACCTATACCCACGTTTTGACCAATAACGGCAATACGGATTCGTTCACACTTGCCATGAGTAGCCACTTGGGATGGGTCGATGATGTTTCAGGCGTGATACAGGACCTAGACAACAATCAATCTGTGTCTATTGACATTATAGTTCGTGTGCCCATCACGGCATCTGGTGATGCTGTCGAGGTGGCGAACCTGCTGATCACCAGCACAGGCTCGATGATCGCCAACGACCCATTTTACGCATTGATAACCGACACGACCAGTGTCGTTGATCTCTATGGCGACCGGTACGTAGCAACCGATGGCAGCGACGATAACGAATATAACAGTTGCCGGATTCCGAGTGCTCCCTGTGCGTCTATTGGGCATGCGTTAGGGCAAGTGAACAGCGGTGAGATCATCCGGGTGCAAGAGGGTATTTACTACGAGTATAATCTCTCGCTTGACACGGCATACGTGTTACGAGGTGGCTATAGTAGGGGCGACTGGACGGATTTTGATCCGCTCGCTCATACTACGATAATTGATGCCGAGGCAAAGGGGCGCGTGCTCCAAATCAACGGAAACGCGACGGTAGAGGGATTTACACTGCAAAATGGCAAAGTCAATAATGACGATGGTGGTGGCGTATACATAGCTGCGATAGCAAATCCTACTTTGCATCGCAATGTCATTATTGACAATCAGGCCAGACATGGCGCCGGAGTGTACAATGCTGGCGGTGCCCCAGACATCTGGAACAATTTTATCTATGACAATGTCTCTGACGACGATGGTGGTGGTTTCTACAACTCTGCCGGAAACCCACGAGTGTGGTACAACACCTTTGTCGGCAACACTGCTGACCGTGGTGGCGGTGTTTTCCTGGCCAGTGGTGCTCCTGATATCAGAAACACCATCATCCTTACGAACACGGCGCGCGACGCCGATGGCGGAGGTGGTGTCTACTACCAGGCCGGGTCTGGGTTGCTGGGCTATAACGATGTATTCCGGAATACTCCCAATGATTACGAGGGTATGTCCAGACCCGTAACCGACTTTACGGTCGATCCGCTCTTTGCAGACGCGGTAACTGGTGATTTTCACTTGCTCAAAGCCTCTCCTTGCCGTGATCTAGGTGATGACCTCTCTGTTGGATCCTTGGAAGATATTGACGGGCAACCGCGCATAATGAATGATATCCCTGACATTGGTGCCGACGAGTACCAAAGGGCCGATGTGGCACTATTTTCCGAGAATGCTGTCCAGACGAGGGGTGAGGGTGTGTGGGTGACGTACACTCATCTCTTGACCAATACCGGTAACTGGAACGATAGCTTTGTTCTGACCTATTACAGCACGCTGACCGATGGTTGGACGGTGGCTGGCATTCCGTTGACGACGCCCGTGATGGCCAAAGATGCCTATACGAGTGTTGCGGTTCTGATCCAGGTTCCGGGTGACATTCTCAGTGGCACTGTAAATGAAACTGTTGTTACAGCCACGTCTCAGCTTGACTATGAGGTGTCTGACAGTGCGTTGAACCTCACCATCGTTGAGCGGGATGTGGATGTATTCCTAGAACCCAACCGTGTTGGTTGGACGATTGGTAGTGGTGGGGGTGTTGTCATTTATACTCACACCTTGACCAATGAGGGTAACTATACCGATACTTTTGATCTGGACGTTTTCGGTTATGGTGGAACTGGATCTCCCTGGATTGACACGCTCGTCTCTTCGACACCAGTCGAGCTGCCGATGGGAGCAAGTACCGTTATCACTGTACAAGTTCTCGTACCCGATGATGCTACCGAGGCCACCGTACATACCACGCTCGTCACAGCTACTTCTCGAACGAACCTCGGCATTTCCATTTCTTCCGTCGTCACCAATAGCACTGTCGCCGACCGGAAACTTGTCATGGACCTGTCGCCGGATAGCGTGGGCAGCGCCTATACTAACGATGTAGTGTATCATAAGCACGTTTTGACCAACTCGGGTAACTATACCGACACGTATATCCTCGACTATACTTCCCAATTGAATTGGCCTGCGCGGGTCCGGGTTGATAGTGGCTCATGGCTAGATATGCCTGTCCAAGTTGAGGTGGGCGCGTTGCCGCTGAATCCAGGACAGCGGTCAATCGAGGTCCAGGTGTCCATCCCCGAGCCGCCCACGGCTTTTGGTGGGCAGGTGGATACCATGTTGTTTACGGCTACTTCTGTGGACACTCCAACAATGTCCAGCAGCGTCACGGATGTCACCACCGCTACCAAGAGAGAGGGTGTGCATATGTGGCCCGAGTATGATACTCTGCTATACGAGGACCAGAATCCGACTACCGACGAAGAGCATATCAAACGAGTAAAGGTCACATCCGGGTTCGAGTTGGTTACCTTTACTCACGAATTGCGAAACTGGAACCCCAGTAATACCACAGATACGTTCACTATGGCCCTTTCCATTGCGCCCATGTGGGATGTCAGTGTCACACCGACGCCAACTACGGGCATGATAGCTTGGTCCAAGAAAATCACTGACGTGGTCGTAACTATCACCGTGCCGGCGGCAGGTGATCATTTGTCCACTGCCCCGACGGCCACGGTCTGGTTGGCCGCCACTTCCTGGGTCAGTCCTACCGGTCCCAATGGACGCGATACGGTCACGGATGTGGTGATCGTGAACCAATGGGTCGAGGTTGACCTAGATGATGGAGTAGCGCGGACTGGGCCTCCAAATGGCCCTCCAGGACCGGATGCGGACGTTGTCTATGAACACACCGTGACCAACAATGGCAACTATACCGATTCCTTTACCCTTGAGAGTTGGGCCAGTCGGGATGATTGGGTGGTTAACTTTGAGGGTGTTGACGGCAGTGATCGAACGCCTGACATTGGTCCGGGGATGAGTCATGTGATCACGGTAGAGGTCACGGTTCCGTTCACAAAGTGCGGCGCGACGGGCACCGTTGCCATCACCGCTACCTCTCGTACACCAGAAGCGGGAACGTCCGGGTACTTTCCGACGGATTCGGTACAGGATAATATCACCATTGACCCGGTTTATTACGCCGAGTTGAGTTCTGCGCTCGAACGACGGTACGTTTCTACCAACACGACAACTCTCAACAAGACTTTTACGCATTGGTTGACAAATACCGGCAACTGCGACGACAACTCGTTCAACCTCAGCACGAGCGGTGGCTTTGGGCCGTTGGTCGCGCCGGCGAGTCCGGTAGGTCCCTTGTTATCCTGGTTGGACTCTGGTCATAGCCCCACCTTGATCACTGTTACCGTCACCGTGCCACAGATTCTTCCTACTGCTTTGGTGACCGGCAGTGTCGTGGTCACCGCCGATGGTATCTCTGATGTAACTTTTGGCGACGGCGTCAGTCTTACCAACATGATCATCATCAATCAGCAAGTGGATGTATCGTTGACGCCAAGTAGTACCGATACCATCATCGATCCTGGCACCGTGCCGATTCAATATGCGCACACGCTGGTCAACGACGGCAATTACGAGGACTCTTTCGACTTGACGTGGGAGAACGAGGATGGGTGGGATGTGTGGGTGAGTGTGGATGGCGGCTCTGGATGGTTCATGCCGAATCAACAACCGGTCGCAACGTCACTGCTGGCTTCTCTAGATTCTATGTCGGTTCACGTTCGCGTTTTTGTACCGCCGGACGTCTACACGGTCACGAATCAGACGTGGCTCACGGCTACCTCTCGTACGCCGGATGATGAGGAGGCAGTATACGTTTACTCGCCAGTAGCATCGATCATAGATACGACGGTAGTGCGGCGACCCCATGTGACTATCGACCCTGAACTTGCTAGCCAGGGTGTAGCGGCTGGTGGATCGTATGACTATAATCACACGTTGCAGAACACCGGTGGTTTGACAGACTCGTACACCATCGACTGCACCAACCTTGGCCCAGGAATGTGGTTGAGCGATTGTGTGCCGACAATGGTGACAGACTTGGCTCCAGGCCAGACTCGATTGATCACGGTTTCTGTCTCTGTCCTAAGCAACACTCTTCCTGGTAACTATGACGTCACGGTTATCTCTGTCACGTCCAACATGCTGTATCCCATCGCTGTTTTTGACGTCGCGACGGATACGACAAATGTACAGTATATTTTGGGTGCTGATCTTAGCTCCAATACTCCGCGTTCTGTTGATCCAGACACGATTGTTGTCTTTACTCACATGTTGACCAACACTGGCAACTATGCGGAAGTGTTCACTCTGACCGCTTATGGAGGATTCAATCCCGTCGTCGAACCTCAAGTGGTTTTGCTGTCAGATGGAGAAACAAAACCCGTCACTGTTACAGTGAACATCCCGGCTTATGCACCGGGTGGTCAAGCGGAACTGATAGATGTCAATGTTTGGGGCACGCGTCAGGATACAGAAGAGTACCAGATAGTGGAAACCGAGGTCGATACTATCAATATCAATTATACTGATGGCACCCGCTATGTGGACCCAGCCGGGAACGACGAGAATAATAACTGCACCAGATCTGGAGGCAGGCAGCCGTGCCAAACGGTGCAGCATGCGGTGAACCAGGCTCTCCACGGCGATACGGTCAAGGTGGCACAGGGCACTTATGTGGACGTCCTGGACACAAGCCAGGTGGTGCGTGTAGACAAATCCATCACGCTGATCGGTGGCTTTGCCAACGATGGTGTTGATTGGGACAACTCGCTCCCCTTTGCTCGCCGGACGCGCTTGGATGCGGAAGGACAAGCGGGACACCGCGGGGTAATGGTCATCGAAACAGGCATTACGCCCACCATAGAGGGTTTTGATATGTTTGGTGGGTTCACGGATGATGATGGGGCGGGATTGTACATTACCGCAGGAACAACACCGACGGTAATCTTGAACCGCATCTATAACAACACGTCTGTTGGAGAGCACAAAGGAGGCGGTATCTACTTTGGTGGTGGTAGTAACGCCCTTATAGAGCGCAACGCAGTTTACAACAATCAAGCCAATCAAGGTGGTGGACTCTATCTCGAGTCCGGAAAAGTGCAAGTTTGGAATAACGTGGTCTATGGCAACGTTAGTGACTCTGGTGGAGGTCTCTTCAATGGATATGGGACTATACAGATATGGAACAATACTTTTTACAGCAATACGGCCAATAGAGGCGGTGGTCTTTTTGGCAATGCTGGCAGGTTGATCGTCAGTAACACCATCGTAGCGAACAACACAGATTTTGGTATCCGATTTGCTTTCGCTGCTTCGTATACTCTGGATCACAATAACGTATGGGGTAATAGCGCCGGGGATTATTCCTGGTATCAGCCGGTAATAACTGATGCCGGTAGCATCTCTCAGGATCCACGCTTTGCAGGTGTATTGGGAGACACGACGGGTACTGGCTTACGCCTAACGTTTGGCTCCCCCTGCATCAACAGTGGCGCTCTTGATTCTGTTGCGCTGCCTGCCGAATCGAACTATGATTATGAGGGGAATGATCGAACGTTGCTGGGACGGCGTGATATTGGGGCTTACGAGTATGGAATCACGGGTACCAAGACGGTTCAGCCTTGGGCCGATATCGGCACGATCGTCACGTATACCATCCGGATGACCGGGACCGGCGATATAGTGCACACTATCCGAGTGACCGATACTCTCCCCGAGCATCTGGATCCCACTGGATGGTTGACCTACACTGCCGGTCACGGCGACTATCTTGTTTCCAGCCACGCCATCTCTTGGACAGGGCCAGTGAGCGGTGACGTTCAGATCACATTCACTGGTCGCATCACCACGGTAGGAGTGGCGAATTACGACGTGATCTCTAATGTGGCCTGGGTGGATTACGGTCCGGCTGAGGTTGCCGAGTTTATCGTTCAGCCGGTGCCGGGTACCCGCTATGTAACTCTGGGTGGTAATGATGAGGGCGATTGCCGCGAGTTGGAGACTCCTTGTCTAACAGTGCAGTACGCAGTGAACCAGGCACAGCCGCCCAACGATGTGGTAAAGGTGGCTCAGGGTACATACTTTGATACCGTATACATCAGCCGAACAATTGTCCTAAGAGGTGGTTATCCTCCTTCCGCCGCCACTCTCTCTGACTGGAGTGACTTTGATCCTGGCGAGTACGTGACGACGCTGGATGCTCAAGGTAGTCCCGGCGTGGTCATTAGTGGCTCGAACGTGGCGCTGTCTGGCTTGCACATTGTCAATGGTACTGACGGTATCAGTGTTACCCACGGCGGTAACTTGGACCTGTACCGCTCATGGGTGCTTGGCAACATCACTGGCGTGTGGGTGGCGGGCGGTGACTATACGTTGATCAACAGCATCATCGCTCAAAACACAGGGTCTGGTCTGTACGCGAGTGGAACCAGCACCGGAACCTTGATTCACGATACCTTTGCCGACAATGGTACTGGTGCAAACATCGCTGGTACAGCCCTCATCACCAACACGATCTTTTCCACGCACACCACTGCTATCGCCGTGGCGACAGGCAGTGCCGAACTGTGGAATACGTTGTGGTGGGAGAATACCGATGATGCGATAGGCAACGTCATTTCCTATACCAGCGTCTTTACCGGCAATCCGCAGTTCATCGACTCGATCGGGATGGATTATCACATTCTGGAGGAATCGGGAGCGGTTGACGCCGGTGCGTCTGTTGATCCGAGCATTGTGAGCGAGGACATTGACGGCGAAGCTCGTGTGATCCGGTATGGACCTGACATCGGGGCGGACGAGTACCCATTGGGCCTTGCCAAGATCGGGCCCGAGATGGCTGATCCAGGGCAGACGATCACCTACACGATCGAGTTAAGAGCTGTGGACAGCGGCTTGCTCATCACTGATGAGCTGCCTATCTATGTCACGTTCACCGATCCAGCCAATACCCTGGACTGTTCCACGGGGGCTTGCGGTATCACTGAGATCTCACAGAGACAAGTGATCACATGGGCCGGTGATAGTACCAGCATAGTGCTCATCACCTATACTGCCGATCTCGAACCCTGGCTGGGGTATGGAGAGATCATCACCAACACTGCCATGTTGGAGAGAGCTGGAAGGGTGGATGAATCGGAAGCCTGGGAAACGGAGATTAACCAAGTTCCCGGTACCCGCTACGTGGCGACAGACGGATTTGACGCCAGACCTGATGGGGTGAATAACAACTGCCTGGTAGACTCGTTGCCATGCGCGACGGTGCAGCAGGCGGTGGATCAGGCAATGGACGGTGATACAATACGGGTATCAGGCGGTGTTTACACGAGCACCGTTTCTCAAGTAGTTTTGGTGGACAAAGCAATCACGTTGCTTGGCGGATGCACGATGCCTGACTGGACGTGTGATCCTGATTCTATCCTCCCAACCTATTTGGATGGTGAAGGTAGCAGGCGCGTGATGCACATCGAGGAACCATCTGGTATGGTGACGGTAAGCGGATTCCACTTGCTCAACGGTTCTGTCTCTGGCAAAAGTGGCAGCGGCGTCCGTATTGAGGGTGATTCAGGTAACCCTGCCATAGTCAAGTTGATTCGCAACCGAATCTACAGTAACACGGCCATTTCAGCTCACGGTGGCGGCATCTACCTGCTATACGGTGATGTGACTCTAACCGGCAACCGGGTCTATAACAATACGAGTAGTGGTCATGCCGGTGGGATGTATGCTTCGATGAGCGATCTCTATATGACTAATAATGTCATAGCTGGCAATGTGGATGGAGGGGCCGGTTATAGGGGTGATGGCATGTACCTTAATAGCCCGCTAGGTTCTTTCTCGATCTTTATGTCCCATAATACCATTGCTGACAATGGTGCAGAGGGTATGTACGTCCGGGACAACTTTACCATGATGATGACTAACACGATCGTATCTGGGCACACAGATGCCGGTATCAACGAGGAAGGTTCAAGTTCTGTTGTCGCCAACTATACCTTGTGGCATAACAATGGTACTTCTTGGACAGGTGGTGTCGTTGATAACAACCCTGTGGCTTCAGGTGATCCGCTCTATAGAGATCCATCAGTATGGGATTATGGCATCCTTCCCAACAGTGCGGCATTCAACGTAGGTGTGCCCGCAGGTGTGGATACCGATATACATGGCGAACCACGCCCGATGGGGCTTGGCTACGATGTCGGTGCGGACGAACTCAGGGTATCGTTGAGCGTTTTCAAGGAAGCTTATCCCGTTACGGTAGAGCCAGGGGATAAGCTGACTTATACCATCTATGTCACCAACACCGGCCTTTTGACCCTCACCGCGGATATCGTCGACACTCTACCCACTGAGGTGACGCCTTCTGATCCAACCTCCTGGTCATCAGTTGCTATTGACCCCGAAGAGGTCTGGATGGAAATGATCGCCGTAACCGTCTATACTGACGTCAACGGCATCATTACCAATGTGGTTCATGTCGATACTGACGAAGGCCCAACGGGCACCTGGACCGCGACTGTTATGGTGACCGACACGCCAGATATTACGGTGGATCCGCTTTGGATTGGCGTGACACTGAACCCTGGATACACGAATACCCAGATGCTCGAAATTGGAAACGTAGGTAGAGCGGACCTGATCTGGAACCTGACCGAGAGCTCCCCTGTGAACTGGTTGGAAGAGTGGCCCGTGAATGGCAGCATCGCTCCGTCGGGTATGACTAGTATAGATGTCGACTTTGTTGCACCGTCTACGGAAGGCGTCTATACCACAACGTTGCGGATTACTAGCAACGATCCTGACGAGTTAACGGTGGATGTGTCTGTGGTGATGACGGTGACCACATCGTGCATCCCGACAAGTGGCGCATACTTTGATTTCGCACCGGCTACGGCACTGACAGGTGAGGACATTGTCTTTACTGGCAGTGCTGATGGTACACTTCCAATTACCTATACCTGGAACTTTGATGATGGTTCGCCCGAGACGTCACCATCCACGAACCCAGTCATCACCTACAGTTACAACGATGCTATGACCTATACTGTGATGATGACGGCGACCAATTGTGTTGATAGTTTTGACTCTATCTCCCGCCAGGTGCCAGTGCTTCAGGCTGGCTACAGTATCTATCTGCCGGTAGTGATGAGAATGGATTGATCCGACCGGTAATAGACAGTGATGTTGTTGCCCTCCCGCAGGTGGTATCGCCTGCGGGAGGGTGATTTTATCAAGACAACGAGAATTAGTTCCCCGATAATGATTAGCGATTGCTATCATTTTTCAATGACGGCAATAAATGGACGATGGAGCAATGGTGATGCACTCGTGGAGACGATACTGGCCGGTGATCACATTGTTTGTCGCGCTGCGGCTAATGGTCATAGCGACGTTTCCTCCCGATAGTCTGACGCTGTTTGGGGACTATGTTTACTATTATGAACTGGCCGCATACTCTGATCAGGGCTATTTGCCCTTTATTCACTATTGGTCCGAGTACCCGCCTGTGTTTCCATTCTTGTCAGTAGGCGTTTATCAGTTGGCCCATCTCTTTGGAGGAGGTTATCATGTCTACGTTTACCTGATGGGGTTATTGATGCTGGCCGTCAACACTGGCAATCTAGTGTTGTTTTTGCGTTTGGCGCAACGATTGCGTGGTGCTGAATCTGTCGAGCGGCTAGGTTGGGTCTACAGTGTGTTGTTTGTGCCTCTGATTTACACTTGGTGGAATTTTGATGCACTCACTCTGTTTTCCTTACTTTTGGGATTAGAGTTATTGTTGAGTGGGCACGAGCGTTGGTCAGCGGTGGCAATGGGATTGGGGGCACTAGTTAAGCTGGTGCCGCTCTTGTTATTTCCGGCAATAGTGCGTACGCGCCCCTGGCGACGCTGGTTTGCTTACGGTCTGGTGGTCGCTGTGGTGATTGGATCTGTGGTGCTGCCGTTATTGCTGGTCGGCGGGCAGATGGCTTTGGTATCGTTTCTCGCTCCCACCGGTTGGTCATCGTGGCAGACGGTGTGGGCGTTGATGGACGGTAATCTGCGCACCGGTCTTTTGGTTGCACCCTTTGATCATTTTGACCCCGTTATAGCGATGACACCCGTCGGCAATCCAGCACGGATACCGGCGTGGGTGACACTTGTAGTTTTTGGTTTGATTTTCGCTGTGATTTTTGCAAAGGCCCGTTTGCACAAAAGCCCTCGTCGTTTGGTATCCTTTGTCTGCACTACTTTTATCTTGTTCTTCCTGTGGTCAAAGGGATGGAGCCCACAGTGGCAAGTGTTGCTTTTTCCTCTATTACTCTTGGTGTTGCCGTTGCGGCGCAGTGTGTTGTTCATTTTGGTGTTGAGCTTTGTCAACTTGGCCGAGTGGCCGGTGCTGCTTTCGCGTGGGCTAAACCAGTGGCTCTATCTGACAGTGTTGCTGCGGACTATGATACTCACAATTTTGTTGGCCGAGACCATAAAGCGTGAAATGTGAGGGCGATTCATGTCTCAGGTTGCGTTAAAACGGTTGCTGTGGACCGTCACTGTGGTAGGGATAGTGCTTTGGTTGTTACTCTCCTGGGTTAGCCTCTCTTTTTTGATGGAATACCTGGTCTCTGATGATGCGTTCTATTATTTTACTATTGCGCGCAACGCAGTCAGAGGACACGGCGTCACGTTTGATGGTGTTACGCCGACGAATGGTTTTCACCCGTTATGGCTGGTTTCCCTTCTGCCGATATATCGTGTGGCAGGTGGCGATGCTGAGTTAGCGTTGCGGCTGTCGCTGTCGTTGGGAGCGTTGTTCAGTACGGGCGCGATCTTGCTTCTGGGGGTTGCCGTAGCGTGGGGGCAGGCGTGGCGTGATTTCGGTCAGCGTGGGCGATATTGGTTTCAGGTGGATCAACTCGCCGCAGCCCGTTGGATTGCCGCGAATACACCCGAGGGTGATGTCGTAGGATCGTGGACGGCGGGCATTTATGGGTACTTTTCACAGCGGCGTGTGGTCAACCTGGACGGTGTGGTGAATTGGGATGCCATTCACGCCTATCAGACACGCGATTTGTATGATTATATGCGCGAGCAACGTATCTGGTGGCTCTTGGATTTCGACGAGTTTGTGGGTAACTTTACACGCTTTTTTGGGGCAGAGCCGGAGACTTTTCTAACGCCGATGCAAGTGTTTGAGGATACCCAAGCGCCTTTTGGACGGTTGGTGGTGTATGCGGTTGAATAGGCAACTCTTTTTATGTCTCATTGCTGCAGTGGTACTAGGAAGTATTGGTGTCTGGTTGACGTACACCGAGTTCACATTCTACCATCGTGGCGGTAACGATTTCTACTCCCGTTGGATGGGGGGATGTGCCTTGCTACGCGAGGGATTGAACCCCTATTCTGAGGCTACCACTTTACGCATCCAAAAAGGCATGTATGGTCGTCCGGCCCAGCCCGGTGAGGACCAAGTGGCTTTTGCTTACCCACTTTACAGCCTGCTGTTTTTCTGGCCGCTTTGTTTCACTCATAATTACCCTTTGGTTCAGGCGATCTGGTTATGGGTATTGTTGGCGGGGTTGATTGCAGCGGTAATGCTGTGGATGCAAGTTGTTCACTGGCGTCCGCCTCTGTGGTTGTGGGCATCGACGATGCTATGGAGTGTATTCATGTACCACGACGCCCGTGCATTGCTGTTGGGCCAATTCGCCGTATGGGTGTTGTTAGCTCTGGTTGCAGCGCTGTGGGCGATGCAACATAATTATGATTGGTGGGCGGGGTTCTTTCTGGCGCTTTCGACGGTAAAACCTCAGATGGTCTATTTGGCACTACCTTGGATTTTGTTGTGGGCTGCTGGGAAGCGGCGCTGGCGCTTATGGTGGAGCTTGGGTATTTCCTGGACATTGTTAATTCTAGGATCAATGATCTTGTTGCCATCATGGGTCTTTGACTTTGTACGACAAGCAGTCTCATACCCATCTTATACAGTTTATGGTTCACTCACGTGGATGATCGTTCGGTATTGGTTGGGATTAGGGCACGTGGTAGAGATCGGTGTGATGGTTATATTGGCGCTGGGCACGTTGGCGCTGGGGTGGCGGTTGTGGCAGGGAACCTGGGATCAGATGGTGTGGATGTTGGGCTTGTTGTTGTTGCTGACCAATTTTTTTACTCCTCGTATTGCAACTACCAACTATTTACTCTTGATACTCTGGATGATATGGGGATTCCGTTGGATGCAACTTGAGTGGGGACGGCGCGGCGCCTGGGTGATAGTAGCAGTAGAGATTCTCTCGCTGTTAGGATTATGGGCACTGTTTCTGGCGACTATTGAGGGAGACTTTGAACGTGCCCCCGTCTACTTTCCATTTCCGGTTATGATTGTCTTGCTCTTGGCCTGGTTGTGGCGACGAGTGTATCCTGGTACAGCGTCAGCTGCTCGCGGATTTTGATACGTTTGGATGATTCTATGAAGTTGAGTCGTATCCAAGTTATTTGGTTGACCATTGGGATGGTGGCGTGGGTCTTTGCAGCGCTGACGCTCTTTTATTGGGTGCAGAAACCGTTAGGTTTGGATAATGCAGCAGCTCTGGGGCGAACGGCACTCGATCTGGTTGTGGTGGCGTTGATTGGTGCGGCCGGGTTGGGAATCGGTAGTGGGCTGCTGTGCAAGTTGCGATTGACCGGACTTTCCCTCGGTGACCGGATTGTGTTGGGGAGTGGGTTGGGGTTGGGACTGTTGGGACTGGTTACTTTGGGAATGGGATTGCTGGGTATTACAGCGCGTTGGGTTTTCTTGGGATTGTTGATCGCGTTGATCGTGTGCGAGTGGCGCGAAATCGTCGCCGTAAGCCACGCGATCCGACTGCTAAAAAAGCCAGGGGCGGGCGTGACACTATACGTTGGGTTCACGCTGTTGCTGGCTTTGCTGCCGGCACTGATGCCGCCCACAGATTGGGATGGCTTATTTTACCATTTGACTGGACCCGCGTGGGTGTTGTCCTCTGGCCGCGTGATGCCTCCACAGGCCAACGTGCCGCACCTCAGTTTCCCCGGCTTGATGGAATCTCTTTTTATGCTGGCAATGGCGCTGCGTAGTGACATTGTAGCCAAGCTGCTGCATTGGAGCTTTGCATTGCTCTTGGGGGGACTAGTATATCGTGTTGCCAACCGTCACCTGGGCGCAAAGTTGGGATGGGGAGCGGTGATCGCCCTGTACGCTACACCGATGGTAGCCGTTCTGGCTGGTTGGGCATACAATGATCTGGCATTGGCCTACTTTCAGCTTGCTGCACTTTATGCAGTGCTGAACGGCTTTGAGCATCAGGATACGCGGTGGTTCGGCGTGGCGGGAGGGCTAGCCGGGTTGGCGATGGGTCTCAAGTACACTGCATTTGTCTGCCCAGTGATACTGGCGATATTAATTGCCGGGGATGTGGTGCGGCGCAAACGATTGTTTAGGCAGGCTTTGATCTGGATGACTTTGTTCGGGGCGGTGGCAATTATCGTTGCGTTGCCATGGTACTTGCGCAATCTGGTTTTTATGGACAATCCTGTGTATCCCTTTGCCTACAGTGTTTTTGGAGGGCAAGAGTGGAGTCAGTGGCATGCGGATTGGTATGCTCAGACCGGGACGGGATTAGGTACTAACGTGTGGGCGCTCGCGGGGTTGCCGGTGACGCTGACGTTGGGTCTACGGGACATGAATTATTTTGACGGAAGAACCGGCCCTCTGTTTTTGGTAGCCCTGCCCATGCTGTTGATCGTCGTTTTGTTTGACCGACGCAGGCCTCGTGCCTTGGTAAATTTGCTCTGGTTTGCCTTGGCGCAGTACGTGATCTGGGTGATAGGAGTTGCGAGTTCCCGCTCATTGTTCCAGTCGCGGTTGTTGCTAACGGCACTAGTGACGCTTTGCCCTGTGCTGGCTTATGTCTACAATTGGGTGGGACGTTTCAATCGTTTGTCTTTTTCGCTTCAACGCTTTGTGCGTTTGGTGATCATACTCGTTTTACTGTTTAACATTGTTTACCAGACATTGGACGTGATACGGTTGCGCCCGCTCCAGTACCTAGTGGGTCAGGAGGCTCGCGACGATTTTCTGGTACGTCAACTTGGGGGTCACTATCTGGCGATGCAAGTCGTGGCCGAACTGCCGGTTGATGCACACGTGCAATTCTTGTGGGAGCCGCGGAGCTATTATAGCCATCGGGTGGTACAACCCGATCCGATCCTAGAGACGTGGAAATACCTGTGCGATTTGCACAACCGCGACATTGACACTATCGCTGTCGAGTGGCAAGAGCGTGGCGTAACCCACCTACTCCTGCATACGGCAGGGATGAACCTGGTTGCTCAAGAAACTTCAGATCACTTGACGCCCGCAGACGTGGCGGTGTGGGAGGCATTGCGTGTCCAGTATCTGGACATGGTGTGGGAGATACCAGGCGCCTATGCCTTGTACACATGGCAATGACAACCGGAAATGAGGAAGCAATGCATAGTTCGCCCCCAAAGTTTCGTTTCTTTAGGGCTGGAGACCGAATATGGCGAGATTTATTGGGACTATACCTTCTTGCGTTGGCTGTGCGGTTGGTGTTGGCAGCCTTTATTCATCGTCCTGGCTATATGGACGTTGCTTATTATGCTGCTGGTGCAGTCCGATTTGCGCAAGGCGACGGGTTTAGCGAACCTTTTTTATGGAACTATTTGGACGATCCGGTAGCCCTTCCTCGTCCTGCCTTTTTGTACTGGATGCCGCTCCCATCTCTTCTGGCGGCACCCTTTGCGTTTCTTTTTCCGGGCTCCTTTTTTGCTCTTCAGCTTCCCTTTGTCTTTATCTCTGCCCTTTTTTCCGTTGTTGCTTACAGTGTGGCTTGGGAAATCACCGGGCAACGACGTGCAGCCTGGCTGGTAGGGCTTTTCACGCTCTTTAGTGGTTTTTTTTCTCCGTACTGGACTTTGCCAGAAACCTTTGCTCCCTTTGCTCTCTTTGGTAGTTTGGCACTGTGGCTTGCAGGGAGCGGGATGGGGACAGCAAGAGATAAAAAGTGGGTAGGAGGTTTTCTGGCTGGTTTATTGGTTGGCCTAGCACATCTAACCCGCGCCGATGGTATCTTGCTGCTACCAATCATCGTTCTCGCCTCACTTGTTTCTTTTCACTCACGTAACACACGATACGCAACACGCAATATGTATCGCGTCTCTCCCGATGCCCTTTATCATTTATTGTTCGTCATCTTGGGGTATCTGCTCATAATAGGCCCCTGGTTTATCCGCAATGTCTTTATCATAGGGGCACCTCTCTCTTCGGCGAGTACCAAAACCCTCTGGCTGCGTGCTTATGACGACTTGGTCTGTTATGATTGTGATCTCTCACTCGGTTCCTATCTGGCTTGGGGATGGGGTAACATTTTGAGCTCCAAAATTTACGCGTTATGGATCAACTTTCAGCACTTTATGGCTGAGGATTGTCAGGTGTTTTTGTTACCCTTTGTGATCATTGGTCTCTACCGTTTACGTTGGCGACCTCCTTTTGCGCTTTCCCTCATTTACCTTTTTTTGCTATACTTGGCTCATTCCCTAGCCTTTACTTTTCCGGGCTGGCGCGGCAGCTTTTTTCACTCTAGTGGGGTACTCTTGCCTTTTTTGTACATAGCAGCACTGGAGGGACTGACAGCCTCCGTAGGATGGGTAGCACGACGACGTAAAAGTTGGAACCCACGGCAGGCTCGAACTATCTTTGAGACAGCGATGATTGTGGCAGCAGTGGCTCTCAGCATAAATACTGCAGTGGGGACACTCTCCGCCTGGTGGAATGCGGATGCAATATACGGGCAGATCGGTACATGGATGGATGCCAATGATGCTTCATCTGAAATAATAGTTATGTTAAACAACCCACCTGGTTTTTACTATCATACGGGCATATCATCAGTAGTTGTGCCCAATGGGAATGTGGAGACACTGTTGACAGTGGCTGATCGATATAGCGTTGACTATGTGGTACTGGATCTGAACCGACCATCAGGGCTTGCGGAACTGTACTCTGGAGATGAACATCATCCACGTTTACGGTCAGTGATGGTATGGGATGGAGATATGAGCCATGTTGTTTTGTATGCGGTGGAACATTGATGTCTAGAGATGAAGGCCTGATTAATCGGGTTCCTGGTGATGCTGTAAAACGCACGTTTTGGGGCCGGGACTGTTGGCTCTGCTCACCTGCTACATTGTTATTTTGGAGCACTTTACCCACGACCGTGATCCGAGGACCTTTGTCATCGTGGATAGAGATTTGCACTTTGTGATCCATCAGGGAACGTAGACTATGACGGGTAATTTGCCTACTATATCGCCATAGATCTCCTTGGTGTACCAGCTCATACCGCTGATTCTGTCTATTGTTTTTGTGTTGCTCATCTTGGTATAGGTGTTAGCCTTGTTGTTGTACGCTATCTGGATGCCTCCGCTTGTGATTGCGGTGATAATTCTTGGTTTTCTCCTGTTTGGACTCGGTAATTTTTTTATCGGATACTTGGACGTAAAAATGCCGATAATTTCTGACAAATTGATCCTTTTCGCCACGAATTGCACGAATTAGCACGAAAAATTGGTGAAATTTGTGCAATTCGTGACAAAAAAATCTGGTCAACTCGTCAGAATGAGCTTGGGCGTGCAGATGTATTATTTGTCCAAAGTCCAATCCTGTGACCAGGTAATATAATCATTCAAGTTGTGCTTCTTGCCCATCGTGTGGTATACTATAGCATATAATTGCCAAGGTACATGCTTGGGGACAGGGTATGGCAGACAAGATAAATGTAATGATTGTGGATGATCACCCAGTCTTCCGTCAAGGATTGCGGAACGTTTTGGCTGTGCATGATGACCTGTGCATTGTCGGCGAGGCGACCGATGGCCCTGAGGCGATTGAGCGGGTACAAGAGTTGCTCCCAGACGTGGTGTTGATGGACATTAATTTACCAACTCTTAATGGCTTGCAAGCTACTCGTCAACTCAAGGCCCTTTGTCCAAAAGTCTATGTCATCATGTTGACTGCGTACGATGATGTAGAACAGATTTACCACGCTGTTCGTGCTGGTGCATCGGCCTACTATGCCAAAGACATTAATCCTGATCGGTTGGTAGGTGTCATCCGACGTGTAAGCCAAGGGCAGTATGTCATTGGCGATACCGTGTTTGATGAGCAAGGCATTGGTGATTGGCTTTTGGAAGAATTTCGACGCTTTGGCGGGGGGACTTTGAAAAAAGAAGAACAATTTTTTGCACCACTCTCTCCCCGCGAGATGGAGATTCTCGAGTTGGTTATTCAGGGTATGAGTAATAGGGAAATAGCCTATTCTCTAGGCATTAGTCATCAGACAGTCAAGAATCATATGACTTCTATTCTGAGTAAGCTTGGAGTTACAGATCGAACACAGGCAGCGGTCTATGCTCTTCGACACGGATGGGTGCCTTTGCACGAACAAACCACAAAACGAAATTAGGAGTAAGAAGAATGACTGGTATGGCCGAAGCTGGCTCTGAATTGTTTGTGCAATTCTTGGAGGATTGTGATAAAGAATACGAGCAGACTCAGCGCGAACTCAAAGAGATTGACTTGCTGATTCAGCAGACAACTGCAGAGGTAGAACGTCTATCACAGCGCAATACACAGGTGACCAATCGGCTACGACAGATTGAGGCTGCACTAGATACTGTGCCAAGAGAAGATATACGCGAGTCGTACATGGCTGTGTTGGACACGCAACAACGGCTCTTTACTATGCGCGGACAGTTGGAAAAACTACAGAGTAATCAGCGCAACATAGCACGCTATCTTGACCTGCTCCGTAGTTTGCTAGAGATGACCAGCAAAGTTGAGGCCGAACCTCAAATTGTGGAAGAGGGTGAACCTACGCAGCCACTCATTGTTCGTATCATTGAGGCCCAGGAAGGGGAGCGACTAAAGCTTAGCCGCCAGATGCACGACGGCCCAGCTCAAGCTCTGACTAATCTTATCCTTCAAGCTGAGATATGCGAACGGCTTTTTGAGAGTGACCCCGAACGAGCGCGGACTGAATTAGCCAGTTTGAGGAATGCTGTAGCAGGGACTTTTCAAAAAGTCAAGGGTTTGATTTTGTCCTTGCGACCGATGATGCTTGATGATCTGGGAGTAGTCCCCACTCTTCGGCGCTATGTAGACAACTTTTCCGACAATAGTGGGGTGTCCACTCATATGATGCTCACCGGCAAGGAGCGACGTCTGGAATCGTATAAAGAGGTAACGATTTTTCGTCTTGTGCAAGAGCTGCTTAACAATGCTGTTGATCACGCCCACGCTACGAATGTTCAAATCAATCTTGATGTGGGTGATGATCGGGTGTACGTGTCAGTGGAGGACAATGGTAGTGGCTTTGAACTTTCTGACACGCTCACTTCAACAGATGCCAACAAGTTGGGTTTGGCGACGATGCGCGAGCGTGTAGAGATGTTGGGCGGACAGCTTTACTTTGATAGTGGTCTGGGAAGAGGGACAAAAGTCAGTTTCGAGTTTCCTGTTTTCTAGCATATAGTACAAAATTCCTATTGTCATATGGTAAAAAATCTACTATAATAGTCTTATCTTAAATAGAGGGGAGGTGAGACAGATGCTGTTTTTACCGCGTGAAGAGGGACAGGGTTTGGTTGAGTATGCGTTGATTCTTGTTTTGGTAGCCATTGTGGTGATTGTTATTTTGGCCCTGCTAGGTCCTGCCATTGCCAACATTTTCAGCAATATCGTATCCAACGTCTAGTCACCATAATAATCAAGGTAGATTACATTGTCGAACAAAGCCTCGCATCGCGAGGCTTTGTTCGTGTAAAAAATATACTGATTTTAGGCATTATCTAGCATTCTTTTAACATTGTGTACACAGAAGAATATTACCATGATAACATGGCTTGGTGCGCTCAATAATACCAAGCACACCATTCTGCGCACAAAAGAGCATTCCAAGTCTATCAAAAAGATTATTTATCAGGTCAGGCTTGGGATGCCTAGTACTTTCAAGTACAAAGGCACTTGGGGATCGTTCAAAAATAATTTTGTATTTTGATACATGTTTCGCGAATGGCACTGGTTCAGTTGGGTGGGATTTTTAGAGAATAGTCTGTTGTGGCTCGAAATTGAGCTTGTAGCCGCGCTTTCCATAGCGCGTAAGGCTCTACGAGGTATGGAAACCTCGTCTACATCGTAATCCCATTCAACTGA
>JAAEPW010000579.1 GCA_024232355.1 Chloroflexota bacterium
CCCCCCACCCAGTGGCAGAAGAGGTTGGCAAAACCCCACCAGGCCTCTTCGGGATAATCGGGCGGTTCACGTCCAGGCAGCACGCGGCCTTTACGCAAACGGCGCTGGTGAGCGTAGCGGGCGATAAACTCGTCACACTGTGCATGTGTCACTGGGAAACGGGCAATGTAGAAAGTACTTGAATCGATGATTTGTTGTGGTTTTTCGTATTGCAACGAAGCGTCCACTTGTGTAATCAAGCGGAAATTCCTATCTCGGGCAAACTCATTTTCATCGGGTGGGAGATTCCAACCTCTTCCAACTTTGTATTCCAAGTGTAACTGGCCCTCGCGCCACAGTTGGAACTTTTCAACCACGCGTTCAGCCAATGCCCGCTTGTGGGCGTCGAGTTTATCTACTCCCACATCTGCTCGCACCTTAGCGCGGATATCGGTGATCTGTTGTTCAGAAAGCCCCATCAGGAACTTGCCTTTTGGTATCTCTACCCAATCGATTTTTATCATTGTTGTCCTTCTCCTTCCACAGCGCCAAACGATTCATCAAATCCCACTCATCCGCGTTTATCCAGCAGCAACCGCATCCCGTTCAACGTCACCAACAGCGAAGCGCCCATATCGGCAAAAACGGCCATCCACAGCGTGGCTGTGCCAGCCAGCGCGGCGATCAGGAACGCGGCCTTGATCAGCAGCGCGAACCAGATATTGAAGCGAATCGTGTTCACCGAGCGGCGGCCGACCCGAATCGCGGCGGGAAGCTGCGATAGATCGTCGGCCATCAGAGCCACATCGGCGGTTTCCAGTGCCTGGGCCGTGCCCGCCCCCCCCATCGCGATGCCGACGCTGGCGGCTGCCAGGGCCGGGGCGTCATTCACGCCGTCGCCTACCATGGCGACCTCGCCATACTCCGCCACCAACGCTTGCACAGCCGCCACCTTGTCCTGCGGCAGCAGTCCAGACCGCACATCGTCCACGCCCAATTCCTGGCCGACCGCGCCCGCGACCGAGGCGTTGTCACCGGTGAGCATCACCGTGCGCGCGATCCCCGTCTGTTTGAGGGCAGCCAGCGCGGCGCGGCTGTTGGCGCGCGGCGGATCGCTGACAGCCAGGTACCCCCGCACGACGCCGTTCTCACTCACCAACATCACCGATTGCCCCGCAGCCTCGGCAGCCTCGACGCGCTGGCAGAACTCGGAGGTTTCCATACCGGTCTCGTGCAAGAAATCGTGACTACCGACGACAATGTGCTTGCCGTTGCCGTTACCCTGCACGCCGCGCCCCGGCAGCGTCTCGACGTTCTCAGCAGTGAACTGGAGTAATCCGCGCGCCTCGGCGGCACGGGTAACGGCGCGCGCAAGCGGGTGGCTGCTGCGGCGCTCGACGGCGGCGGCCAAGCCCAGCATCTCGTCGCAATCGCCACAGTCGGCCAGCGGGTCCTCGGCGCGATCCATCATACAGCAATTGTCCGCGCAAGCAATGGACGTCAGTTCCGGGCGACCGTGGGTCAGAGTGCCGGTTTTGTCAAAGGCCATCACCTGCACTCTACCCAGCGATTCCAGGTGCGCCCCACCCTTGATCAACACACCCCGGCGGGCGAGGGTCGCAATCGCGCTCACCACCGTGACCGGCGTGGCGATCACCAACGCGCACGGGCAAGCGATGACCAACATCGCCAGGGCGCGATACAGCCAGCCGTGGCCGTCGGGGGTGTCCAAGAACGGCTGCCCCAGCAAAAGCGGCGGCAGGGCAGCGATCAACGCGGCACTGACGACGACCGCCGGAGTGTAGACGCGGGCGAACTTGGTCACAAAGCGCTGCGTCGGAGTCTTTTGCGCCTGTGCCTCCTCGACGAGATAGATCAAACGAGACAGGGTGTTGTCGGCAGCCAAGTGCGTAACCTCGATCTCTAGCGCACCGTCGCCGTTGATGGTGCCCGCAAAGACCTCTGTGCCCACGTCCTTTTCGACCGGCACGCTCTCGCCGGTGATCGGGGCCTGGTTGACGGCCGAACGCCCGGCAAGCACCACGCCGTCCATCGGGATGCGTTCGCTCGGCTTGACGACGATGACGTCACCGACGAGCAACGCCTCGACGGGCACCGTCTGCTCGTGGACGCCGCACCAGGGGCACGCGCCGCTTTCGTATACACCGGAACCATCATCGAGTTCCTGGCCGATGTGGTCCCCACAGTCGTCGCAGGCACGCAGCACCGTCGCTTCAGCCGGGGCCAGCAGAGTCAGGCTGCGGATGGAATCGCGGGCGCGCTCCATCGTAAAGCCCTCCAGCGCCTCGCCCAGGCTAAAGAGCACGATGACGGTGGCCCCCTCGCCATACTCACCAATGGCAAATGCGCCGACGGCGGCGATGGTCATCAACACATTCATGTCCAGTCCCTGACCGTTGCGCAGCGCTGCCCAACCGGAGCGGGCCGGAAAATAGATACCTACCAGCCCGCCAAGGGCAAACAAACCAATCTCAATGGACGAGGAAAGATTGAGCCGTCCGGCGACGAACGCCAGGCCGATCAAAAACATGCCGATCAAGGTCATCAAGTTGCGGGGGCGGCTCAACAAGTCTTGCCACAGCGCCCAACCGGTCAAGATGATGGGACGCTGCCCCACCTCTGCGACCCCATAGCCCAACGTCTTTATTTTTTTGGCGACCTTTGCCTCGTCAACTTGGCCGGATACCTTTAGCTTGGCCGCGGCAAAATTGACTTGGCATTCAGTCACTCCTTCTAGCTTGGCTACCCCCTTTTCCAAAGTGAGCGCGCAATCGGCGCAATCCATACCAGTGATGTATAGTTCCAAAGTTGTCATCGACGTTCAATGTCCTCCAATTTTTTCCCCATTATACACCTTCAAGTCGAGTTGAATGTCAAGGGATTTTAAGATTTTTGATACAGAGACACGCAGAGAAACTTGAAATTCTTTCTCTGCGTGTCTCTGTATCAAAATTGGACAATCTGGGCAGCTATAGTTTTTCTTCTTTTTCGAGCGCCAGAAAAAGGCGGGCAAAGATAAAGGCGTTATCGCCGCGAGCGATCAGGAGGTAGCCTTCGTTATTGTGCATTAATTCGGGAACCCGATGCGTGTGGGCGTGAGCTTGGCAACCGGCCTCCAGTTGTGCGATCTCCTCTAGTGCCGTGGCTATGGCGGGGTCATCGCTGACCACCAAGATGTGATAATCGTCCTCCTTCTGCCAGACGTGGACATGTTGGCCGCGCAAACTTTTGACCAGTCGCTGACCCTCGGCGGTGGTGAGATTGCAGTTGGTGTACGTCATCAACCAATCCAGCATGGTCTCGGCCGGCTGGATGGATGGATCGGTGCAGATGTGATCAAGTAAACGATCAAAGAGGGGCACTGGGGGCACATCGGCAGGCGACGTTGCTATATCGCGCAAAAAAAGCTCCAACTCGTGCTGCAAGACCAGCAATCGCGTCACCTGCCGCTCCAACTCTAGGTAGCGGTCTTGGGCAATTCTCATCGCCGTTTCATCACTCAGGCCGCCGTCTTGCTGGCCTTGGAGCAATATGCGAATGTCGGCCAACGAGAACCCCAAGCGTTGAGCGCGTTGGATAAAGTGTAGGACTTGCTCCGCCTCTGGGGCATAGAGCCGGTAGCCCGACTCGGTGCGGCCGACGGGGGCCAGCAGTTCCTGTTCTTCATAGTAACGGAGCGCCGAGGTACGCAAGCCCACGCGCTTGGCGAGTTGGCCGATAGTGAGAGTGGGCATCAGTTAATCCCCACTCTCGACAAAGATCGGCTCAAGATAAGCGACCAGCATACGCTTCATCTCGGCGATGATCTGTGACTGGAACTCTTGGTCGCTGGAGGGCGTTATCATTGCGAGCAACGCCTTGACCTGCGCTTTGCAGACCGTCGCGACCAAGTGTGCCTGTTGCTCACCCAAGTTCGGCGCTGTGAGTATCAAAACCCCCGCCATACGTTCAATGATCTCTTGATCCAGCGACTCAGACGCGGCGGCAATGTCGGCAGAGACATCTGATCCCAAGAGTATTTGCTTGTACGCCGGACACTCTAGGTGCAGGTCGACAAAGGCATCGATTAAACGATCTATGAGCACCGCCAGAGGCAAATAGACGGTGTCTTTTGTACAGACATCGTCGAACAACACTTGCACTTGTTCATAGTGCCGGTTCGACAGGGCGCGCAGGATGGCGTCCTTGTCCAGAAAGTAGCGGTACAGCGATCCGATCGATACCCCGGCGCGTTCGGCGATGGCGTTCGTCGTCACCGCCCCGTAGCCGATCTCTGCAAAGAGGTCGGCTGAGACGTTGAGAATCAGATCCACGCGTTGCTGGCTGCGCGTCTGTTGAGGTGTGCGCCGCATAGATAATTCCGTCATCCTTTTTCCTCCACTTGACAAGATGAGTATTTATTCGTATAATCATTTGCAAGATGAGTGTTTACTCACGTAACAATCGATTGAAACGAGCAAATCCTCTCTTTTGCAATCATACCAAGCTTGACGGTTCTTGTCAACTGGACAAAGCGCTAGAAGGAGAATGAATAATGACTAGAAAAACGGCACTTGTTTCCGGGGCGTCCGGCGGAATCGGCTACGAGTTGAGCAAGCTGTTCGCGGCTGATGGGTACGATCTCGTCCTCGTCGCGCGCAGCGAGCAAAAGCTAGACAAGATTGCGGCGAGCCTATGCAAAACCTATGGCGTCAACGCTATCGTCATACCAAAAGACCTGAGCAATCCGGCATCTCCCAACGAAATCCTGGCATCACTGGAGGCACAATCCACAACCATTGACGTGCTGGTCAACAACGCCGGTTTTGGCATCCACGGCCCATTCGCCGAAACCGACCTTGTCGAAGAGTTGAACATGTTGCAACTCAACATCGTTTCCCTGACGCATTTGACCAAACTTTTTCTGCCCGGCATGATCGAACGCGGGCAGGGACACATCCTGAACGTGGGATCGACCGGTTCGTTCCAACCCGGCCCACTGATGGCCACCTATTGCGCCAGCAAGGCCTACGTGCTCAACTTTTCCGAGGCCATTGCCGAAGAGTTGAGAGGAACCGGCGTCAGTGTGACGGCCCTCTGCCCTGGCGTAACCCGCACCGGCTTCCAAGCCCGCGCCCACGTAGAAAATACGCCCCTCATCAGGAGCGGCAGCATGAGCGCCGCGCGAGTCGCAGAGATCGGCTACAAAGCGTTGATGCGCGGCAAGCGCGTCGTCGTTCCTGGTTTGACGAACTGGTTGGTGGCCTTTTCGGTACGCTTGACGCCCCGCTCGTGGGTCACACGCTTGGGATACAAGTTGATGGAACCCGTCAAAATTTAAGACTGCGATATTCCAGACAATGTAATGATATAGCCACGGTTTCCATAGCGCGCAACGATTCGTGGTCTGGAAACCGCGCCTGCTATAGAAGGAGAGACCTATGCAATACAACAAACCAATAACAGACATTATCAAACAACGTTTTTCCTGCCGGATGTACCAGGAAACCCTCATCGCAAAAGAAAAGCAACAGCAGTTGAAGGATTTTTTGTCCTCGCTCCAGACCGGACCTTTTGGCAACCGGGTGCGGTTTGAACTCGTCGCTGCGACACCCCAGGACCAAAACACCCTCAAGGGATTGGGGACGTATGGCTTTATCAAAAACCCCACGGGGTTCATCATCAGTGCGGTGACAGACGCTGACAAAGAGCTAGAGGACTTGGGCTATTTGATGGAGTGCATCATCTTGTTTGCGACGGACATTGGCCTGGGCACGTGCTGGCTTGGGGGCAGTTTCACCAAGAGCAGATTTGCCAAAAGTATCTCGGCCAAGAAAGGGGAATCGGTGCCTATCGTCACGTCCATCGGGTATATGGCATATGGCTCTGAGGATGACCGCATTCGCCAACGAGTGGGAGGCGCACGCAGACAGCCCTGGGACACGATGTTTTTTGACAGGCAGTTCGGGAAACCTCTTTCGCACGATGTGGCTGGCGCGTATGGTGTACCGCTCGAAATGGTACGTCTGGGACCGTCCGCCTCAAACAAGCAGCCATGGCGAATCATCAAGGATGGCAACGACTGCCACTTTTACGTCCAGCGGAGCCCCAAATACCGGTCGGGATGGCTCGTGAAACTTTTAAAGGTCGCCGATATGCAACGCATTGACATGGGCATCGCGATGAGCCACTTTGAACTCGCGGCCAACGAGTTGGGATTGACGGGCGAGTGGCAAATTAGGGAACCCAGGATCGCCAAGCCGGATGAACTGACAGAGTACACAGTCAGTTGGGTGGAGACGTAATCAGGGCACGAACATGAAAAGGATCAAAATTCTCAAGGCGTATTTGTGGGCATTTGGCATACTGGCCTTTCTCTGGTGGCCGATGGGGCACTGGGTGTATCCAGATTGGTACCACGGTGTTTTGGGATTTGAGAGCTATGAACTCGCTTATGTTCGAGTGATCGGCACACTCAGCGTCTTGCCAGTGATGGGAATACTCTTCACCGCGGCGAATCCGTTGAGAAATAGGGATTTTATTATCTCGCTGTTGGTTCTTTCTATCCTGATGATCGGAACATACTTGTTGTTGATTCACACCCAACAGTTCCCAGTGGAAGAATACTTTAACATTATCCTGCTCACCATCAACACGATTGTCTTGAGTCTGCTATACCCGTGGAAACAAAAGGAGTCATATGGATAAAGTCTACGTCGTCCGATGCCCTGGCTATGACCAAGTCGAGGAAAAGATGGCCGAGTTGTTGGGCTTGATGGACGGAATAGAGCAGTTCGCCGCCCCAGGTGAGGATATCGCGTTAAAGGTGAACCTACTCCTGGCTGCCAGCCCAGAGCAAGCCGTGACCACCCACCCCGCAGTAGTGGCCGCGGTGGGACGAATGACCAAGGATGCCGGGGCCGCTCCCATCATCATCGACAGCCCCGGTTCGGGCTACCAGTATCAGGAAAAGACGCTACAGATGGTCTACGAAGCGAGCGGTATGAACGACGCCGCCCAAAAAGCCGGTATCGAGGTGAACTGGGACACGACATACCAAGCCGTCTCTTTTCCCGATGGCGAGTTGACCAAACGTTTTGACGTCATCACGCCGGTGGCTCAAGCCGACGGTGTGTTCAACCTGTGCAAGCTCAAGACGCACACGTATATGGGAATGACGGCGGCGGTCAAGAACAGCTTTGGCGTCATTCCTGGACTGTCCAAGCCCGGCTACCACGCCAAGTTGGACGATCCGGCCCGGTTTGCGGGGATGCTGCTCGACCTCTCGGCGTACGTATCGCCTCGCTTGTCCATCGTAGATGCCGTCGTCGGTATGGAGGGCGATGGCCCCAACGCTGGCGATCCGCGCCGAATCGGTCTCTTGATGGCGGGCAGAAATCCGTTGGCATTGGACGTCGTCGCCGGCGAGATCATCGGCCTGCCTCGCGAGAGCAACCCGGTGGTGATGGAAGCGCAGAGGCGCGGGCTCTACCCCACCCGGCTCAGCGAGGTGGACGTCATCGGTGCGGACATCGCAGACTTGCGCATCCCCGACTATAAAATCCCAACCACGTTCGCCAGCGGCAGGGGATTGGCAAACGTGAACTGGTGGCAGCGGGCGCTGATACCACTGTTCCGGGATGGTCTGAACGTCCGGCCGCAGGTGATCGAAAACAAATGCATTGCGTGCGGCGCGTGCCACAAAGCGTGCCCGGTGCAAGTGATCTCGATGGTCAATGGCAGAGGGCCGCGCAAGCACGCTCGCATCAACGACAAAGAATGCATCCGCTGCTACTGCTGCCACGAGATGTGTCCGGAGGACGCCATCGAGCTTAAACCGAGCTTGTTATACCGCGTCCTAAATTCGTAGGACGATTAGCTAACTGCCATCCTGTATAGGCTCAAGGGGATTGCCCTAGTATCATAGATTTAACCGTGAGACAAATGAACTGAAATCAGGAGCAACAACCTTCCAACGAGCAGGTTGGTTGCCTTCCCACACCGATACGACAACTCTCGGATCATCATAGGATGTTCGGTAGTCAAGACAAATGGCTTCTTCTTCCCAGTTAATCGCAATGAGAACGGAATTATCGACATCCAGGATAGTTGGGTCTGTGATAGGTATGCCTTTTCGCTTTGATGAAGCAAGGCCATAGATATGCGCCAATTTCTCATCATTTATGAGGTGTTCTGAGTTAGTCTCCCGTCGCATGCCATCAACATCCAAGAAACTAAAATCATCGGCATGCTCACTCCCTGTCAACTGACTCAAAACAGTTGTGTCACAGGGTCTCTTCCATCGACCCTGTTCCAGTAGATCTAGCAAGAGTTTAGGTAATAAAAGTCCGTTAACATTCACTGGTTGTTTCTCAAGACGTAAAACGCGGTACTGCCCACGAAACAGACTTGGCTCATCCTGCTGAACAATCAACCCTGGAGCCCCAGCGATGATGTCGCTCAAGCGCCGGTTAGGGTCTGTACCGAAAGCCGAAACAATGCGGCCCACAATGCGCCGTCGCCGTGTCAGTCTACCTTCCTCCGGCAAGAACTTGTCGAAAATCACAGCCCGTCTGCCAGGACGGAGCACACGCCACCCTTCGGCGAACGCGGTCTGGCCATCGGGTACCACGCTGAGCAGCAGTGAGAACAACACAGCGTCGAAACTGGCGTCGGGGAAATCCAGATGTTGCGCGTCCATCTCGAACAACGTCACGTCCCGCCCGTCGACTTTGGCGCGGGCCTTTTCCAGCATCGCCGGGCTTAGGTCAACGCCGGTAACGGAGACGTCCGCAGGCAAATGGGCCAAGTCCAGCCCTGTCCCGATGCCCGAAATCAACAACCGCTCTCCCGGCTGTAAGCGCAACATCTGGATCGCTCGCTGCCGAGGACGGTCACTGATGGTCTTGAAGAACAGGTCGTATATTGGCGCGTAGAGGCGATAAATGCGCCGATTGCGCTGGTTGTTCATACTGCGTCGTTCTGCACAGTCAATGTCCACATCTGCCCGTTCCCACCGGCCGCGCACGATCCCACCAGCGAACACCCGCCGCAGCCATCGCCGCACGCTCCCCCCACCCGCTTCAAATACCCCATCCGCCCCAAATCTTCCAGCATCGCATCGACCAACGCCGGTGTCGTGTCCAACTCGCGGGCCAAATCAACCACTCGATGCGTCCCCCCCCCCCGCAGCAATTCCAACAACCGATTCAACATCATCGCCGCGTCTCCGCCCGTTGAACCGCCCGCCGCACCATCAAACTGGCGATCAGCCCCGTGATCGGCACGGCCAGCACCAAACCCATACTGCCCACCAGCGTGCGCACGATCTCCTCGGCAACCGGCTCCCGGTTGATACGCCGCCAGATCGGCTCCTGGTAGATGGTAAAGACCAGCATCAACGGCATCGAGGCCCCCACGTAGGCCAGCATCAGTGTGTTGACCATCGCCGCGATGTGGTCGCGCCCGATGTTGAGGCTGCTGCGAAAGAGTTCGCGCCAGCTCAGATCTCGGTTGGCGTTGACCAGCTCAAAGACTGCCGACGCCTGCCCCACACAGATGTCATCCAACACGCCCAGCGTGCCAATGATGATCCCGCCCAGCACCAGTCCTCGAAGGTCGATGCCCTGTCCCAGTTCCATTACGAGATAGGCCCCTTCCTCTACGCTCAGGCCGGTCAGACGGGTCCATCTCACGAACAACCAAGCCAGCACCCCGGTCAGCACCAGGCTCAACATCATCCCTACAATCGCCGCATGAGCTTTGGGGTTCCAACCATAGGTCAAATAAGTGGAGACAGCCAACATCACGATGGCCCCGGATACACTCACCAACACTGGATCCTGTCCAGCGATGATTTGAGGCAAGATAAAGCCAAAGATCACCACCAGGCTGAATAGTGTGCCGCTCAATGACCGTATCCCCCGTCCCCGCCCCACCAATACTACCAGTCCCAAAAATAGCACAGCGATCACGAGCAACGGCGTCGTGCGCACAAAATCCGAGACGTAGAAACGATCACCGTTGGGGCCGACGGCGCGCTGTACGTACACCCGGTCGCCGGGGTCGAACAGCCGCTCCTGGCTGATAATGTTGACCGTACCCTCCTCGACCACGATCTCTTGCCCGGCCAGAGAACCACTCTCAACGCGCAGCAGCAAACGCTGGTAGGGCTGCGTGCTGCCGCCGCCCAGGTCGACGGTGCCTTCTTCCAATATCTCGATCACGCGCGAGGGTAACGTCTCCGTTTCTCCCGCCGCAAGGGGCTGCTCAAATGTAGGAGACTGGAGCTTTAGCTGCGGCACAACAAAGACGATCACCACCGCCAGCACCGCCAGCACAATCAGACAAACGAGAAAGAATCGCTCCAATCGTGACATCACGCCCCCAGCACCAGACTCGCCAGCCAAAAAGCGGCAACTCCTACTGCCCAAGAGACTGCCAGCAAAAAGGTCAGGCTAAACAACGTCCAGCGCCAGGAATTGCTCTCCTGCCGGATAACGGCTACCGTCGCCACGCACGGGATAAAGAGCATCTGCACCACCAAAAAGGCCAACCCTGTGGCGGCTGGGAAGGTGGCGGTCAAGGTCTCAGCCAGCCCCGCATCCGCCGTCCCAAACAGCACGCCCAGCGTGGCAATCGCGTTTTCCTTGGCCACAAAGCTGGTCAACAGCGCGACCATCATCCGCCAATCGAAACCCATCAACCGCCCCACCGGCTCCAGCCACCGTCCGATTTGGGCCAAAAAACTGCTCTCAATCTCGCCATTCGGCAGCATCGAGAGCGCCCACACGATCACCGAGACTGTCAGAATCAGCGTGCCCGCCTTTTTGAGAAAAGAAATACTGCGCTGCCAAACCAACATGCCGATAGTGCGCCAATTGGGCACGTGATAGAGCGGAAGTTCCATAATGAACGCCGCCCGCTGGCTACGGAACAACGTCTTGTTGATAACCACCCCGGAGAGCGCCACTATAACCAGCGCTAGCAGGACCAATCCCCAGGAAACCAAGGTGGCAGCCGAGCCAAAAAAGGCCGGGGCCAGAAATGCGACTACCGCCATCCGTGCCGTGCACGGGACCAACGGAGCCAGGAGGAGCGTCAAAAGGCGCGCGCGGCGGGACTCGATCACGCGGGTGCCCAGTACCGCTGGGACGTTACACCCAAATCCCAGGAACAATGGTAGGAACGATTTACCGTGCAACCCCATCATGTGCATAAAGCCGTCCATCACATAGGCCGCCCGAGCCATGTATCCCATATCCTCCAGTGTCCCCATCACGGCGAAGAAAATGACCAGGATGGGCAAAAAGGTGACCACCGATCCCACGCCGCCGATGATGCCATCGGCGATCAGGTTTGTCAGCCAGACGGGTGCTCCTGCCAGCCAGGTGCGTGCTAGATTTGCCAGCCCGCTCACCACGTAGGTGTCGAGCCAGTCTTGCAAGGGGGTGCCAATGGTATAAGTCAGCCAAAAGGTCAGCCCCAAGATAGATGCCAGGACCAACAGCCCCCACAAAGGATGCGTGGCCCAGCGATCCAGCCGCTCCGTCAGTCCGATCTGCCCGGCCTTGGGACGGGTCACGGCGGCGCGGATCATGCGTCCGATCCACTCGTATCGGCCACCAGCAACGGCGACCAGGGCATCGTCGTGCGCTCGCAGGACGTCGTGGACTGCCTCCCACTGTCCATGTGAGGTGTGCTCTTGGATCATCCGCGTGACCTCTTGATCACCCTCCAACAGCTTGAGGGCAATCCAATCGTGAGGATAAGGGGCCGGCACTTGCTCTGCGATCAGCCCCTCGATTTCTTTCAAAACCTCCCTGTGGTCCGCCCGAATCTGTGGCGGTTTGGGGGCACAGACAATTTCCCCACGCACTACCCGCTCTACCGTTTCCAAAAGTTTGCGCACGCCGATGTTTTTGGTAGCGACCATCGGCACGACGGGCACTCCCAGTGCGGCTTCCAGCACCTCTGGCTCGATCTCTACCCCTTCCTGCCTGGCTACGTCGATCATATTCAGCCCAACGATCACCGGCGCGGGCAGAGCCACCATCTCTGACACCAAATAAAGGCTCCGCTCCAGAATCGCCGCGTCCACCATCACGATCACCACGTCCGGCTGCTCTCGGATGATAAATTCTCGGGCAATGACCTCCTCGGCAGAGTTGGCGGTCAGGCTGTAGGTACCAGGCAGGTCTACCAACCGGTACGTGATTTCGTTGTGCTCAAACGCACCCTCTTTCCGCTCGACCGTCTTGCCGGGCCAGTTACCCACGTGTTGGTTGAGGCCGGTGAACAGGTTAAAAATGGTCGATTTGCCCACGTTGGGCTGCCCGGCCAGAGCGACCAAGGCAGGACGCATCTCCACAGCCTGCTGAAAGGCCGTTTGTGTGCGGGCAGAAGGTTCGTGACAGCTAGTCATTCTGTCTACCTCCGCACTTGGATTTTGTTGGCCTCGCCGCGCCCCAGGGCGATCCGGGCATCACGCACCCGGGCAATGAGGGCTCCCCGCCCAAAATTCTGCACGACCGTGATCTCTGCTCCTGGCGTAAACCCCAAGGATGCCATCCGTGAAAGCATCCCCCTGCCACCGGCCAGATCGACCACCACGCCATGCTCGCCGGTGTGCATTGCGCTCAGAGGCACCGTTCCATTGAGCGGCTCGGGTTCCAATTTAGAGGATGATGCTATTTGATCTGCTCTGGACTTTTCACGCTTTCTTTTCCGTTTTCTCACCATTTTTTATTGTTTTGCTCCATTTTGATTTTGACGTTGACACTGAGCACAATACCCACTCAGATGCAAATGAGCGTTGGCCACACATATCCCTTCTCGCTCGATCAACTCTTGCTCGATTTGCGTTACCAGGGGAGTGTCGAACTCGATCACCCGGCCACAACCCAGGCAGGTAAAATGATAATGTGGTCCGTGACGTACCGACTCGTAGTGACCGTGCTCCTCACCCAGACGGTGCTCCTCCACCAACCCCATCTCTTTCAGGACGGCCAACGTGCGGTAGACCGTCGCGAGGCTAATGTTTGGGTCGCGAACCTTGGCACGATCGTAAATCGCTTCAGCCTCCAAGTGATCGTCGTTCGTTTCCAGCACCTCCATAATCAGACATCGCTGAGAGGTCAGCCGCATCCCCGCCGATTGAAAAACATCCCGCAAGTACTCTCTTAGCTCATTCATCTCTCGCCCTCCCCTTATTGAGAATGATTCGCATTATCAAATTATACTCCCCTTTGCGTCATATAGCAAGTGACGTCTGGCACCTCACCACGTGACGCCCGTCATACTGCTTTGACAACCATCAACGGCTTGCTATAATGTGCTGAACACTTCTTTCGCCACGAATTTCACGAATTAGCACGAATGGAAAATGGAAAATTAGTGAAATTCGTGGAATTCGTGGCAAAAACTGACAAGGAGTTCAACGTAATGCCAAAAATTACATTGATCGGAGCCGGAAGTACCATCTTTGCCAAAAACCTGATGGGCGACATCCTCAGTTTTCCCGAACTGGCTGATTCGACCATCAGCCTGCACGACATTGACGAGGAGCGTCTGCGTACCTCAAAGATGGTGGCGCACAAAGTGGCCCAAGCGCTGGACGCCCACCCCACTATCGAGGCCACCACCAACCGCCGGGCATCTCTGGACGGGGCGGACTATGCCATCTGTATGATCCAGGTGGGCGGGTACGAACCATCCACCATGGTCGACTTTGAGGTGCCCAAAAAGTACGGCCTGCGCCAGACGATTGCCGATACATTGGGTATTGGGGGCATCATGCGCGGCCTGCGCACCATCCCCGTCCTTTTGGACATGTGCGCCGATATGGAAGAGTTGTGCCCCGACGTCACCTTTTTGAATTACGTCAATCCAATGTCCATCATCTGCTGGGCCATCAGCCGCGCCAGCGAGATCAAGACGGTGGGCCTGTGTCACAGCGTCCAGGGCACGGCGGAACAACTCGCCTCCAACATCCACGTGCCTATCAAAGACATCAACTATGTGTGCGCGGGCATCAATCACATGGCCTTTTATCTCAGCTTTGAGCGCAAGACGGCGGACGGCATCGAGGACCTCTACCCGCGCCTGCACCAACTCGTGGCTGAAGGGCGCGCACCCAGCTGGAACCGGGTTCGCTACGAGATACTCACCCGGCTGGGTTACTTTGTCACCGAGTCGAGTGAGCATTTCGCCGAGTATGTGCCTTGGTTTATCAAGCGGGACCGTCCTGATTTAATCAAACAATTTGACATTCCATTGGACGAATACCCTCGCCGCTGCGAAATGCAGATCGCCGGATGGGAGCAAATGCGCGAATATCTGGAAGCCCCTGATACGACCATGGCCGTCGAGCGCAGCAACGAGTACGGAGCATACATCATCCACAGCCTAGAGACCGGCGTCCCGCGCGTGATCTATGGCAACGTGCCCAACCACAGCCTGATCGATAATTTACCACAAGACTGCGTCGTCGAAGTGCCTTGCCTGGTGAACAAGAGCGGCATCCAGCCTACCCGCGTTGGCGCGCTGCCGCCGCATCTGGCGGCGTTGATCCAGACCAACGTCAACGTGCAGGCCCTGACGGTCGAAGCGGCATTGACCGGAAAACGAGAACACATTTATCACGCCGCCATGCTCGATCCCCACACCGCCGCCGAACTGGACCTGGATCAAATCTGGAACCTGGTAGACGATCTCATCGAGGCGCACGGGGATTGGCTGCCAAGTTATCAGTAACAAAACAACAAAGGAGTAGACTTTTGCAATTCAATCCTACCGACCATCCTCACCGCCGTTATAACCCACTGACAGGTGAGTGGCTGCTAGTGTCGCCGCACCGCACCAAGCGCCCATGGAAAGGCCAAGTGGAAAAACCATCGCCAGAGGTCCTCCCCAGGCACGACCCCACCTGCTACCTATGTCCGGGTAACAAGCGAGCGGGTGGCACGCAAAATCCTGACTACCAGAGCACCTACGTCTTTACCAACGACTTTGCCGCACTGCTCTCCGACGCGCCCGATTCTCCGGCTGCTTCCCATCCCCTTCTGCAAGCCAAAAGTGAACGGGGCACGTGCCGCGTCATCTGCTTTTCTCCGCGGCACGACCTGACCCTGCCAGAGATGCCCATCAAAGAAATTCAGGCCGTGGTAGACGTGTGGGCTGCCCAGACGACGGAACTGGGCCAACGGTATCGCTGGGTGCAGATATTCGAGAACAAGGGGGCAATGATGGGATGCTCCAACCCGCACCCCCACGGTCAAATCTGGGGCCAGAGCGCGCTGCCCAACGAGCCAAGCAAGGAAGAGCGCCAGCAGCGCGCCTACTTGCATGAGCACGGCTTGCCCTTGCTGGTAGATTACGCCAACCTGGAAGCTGATCGCCAGGAGCGCATTGTTGTTGAAAACGAGCATTGGCTGGCCGTCGTCCCTTACTGGGCGCTCTGGCCTTTCGAGACGCTGCTCCTGCCCCGCCGTCACGTGCTGCGCCTGCCCGATCTGGACGACGAGGAGCGAGACACCTTGGCCCAAATCCTCAAGCGATTGCTGACAAAGTACGACAACCTGTTCAAAGTCTCGTTCCCCTACTCAATGGGCTGGCACGGCGCTCCAACCGATGACGGTGATTACGACCACTGGCAGCTCCACGCCCACTTTTATCCGCCGCTATTGCGTTCGGCCACCGTTAAAAAGTTCATGGTCGGCTACGAGATGTTGGGCGAAGCCCAACGCGATCTGACGGCGGAGCAAGCTGCGGAGCGATTGCGAGCACTGTCGGAGGTGCATTCAAGGTGAAACGTGAATGATGAAAACTGATTCCACCCAACTATTCTCCAACCGAGCGGACAATTATGCCAAATACCGCCCCAGCTATCCGCAGGCCGTCTTGGAATGCCTGCGCACCGAATGCGGACTGACACCAACGCACGTTGTTGCCGACGTTGGCTCTGGCACCGGCATCCTGTCTGAACTGTTCCTGAAAAATGGCAACCCCGTGTTCAGCGTCGAGCCGAACGACGAGATGCGGAAAGCAGCCGAGAGGCTTCTGAGTCACTATCCTAACTTGAACAGCGTCAACAGCACGGCCGAGGCCACCACCTTGCCCGATAACAGCGTGGATTTCGTGACTGCCGGACAAGCTTTGCATTGGTTCGACCGGCCAAAAGCAAAAATAGAGTTCGAGCGCATCTTGCGCCCAGAGAGCCACGCGATGTTTGTCTGGAACGCCTTTGATTTTGACGGATCGCCGTTTATGGGCGCTTATGAACGTCTGTTCGCCAAACACAGTGGACAACAGCACCGCGCAGATTGGGGAAAAAGGGCCCAAGATATCGCATTATTCTTCGATGGTAGGATGAACATCCACCTGTTCGATAATCCACGAAACCTCGATTTCGCCGCGTTCAAGGGCGGATACCTGTCGTCCTCTCACGCGCCCCAAGCCGGACACCCCCAGCACGAGCCTTTGCTACGCGACTTGGGCGAGTTATTCGATAACTACCAAAAAGACGGATTGGTCCGCTTTTTGAACATCACTAGAATGTATTTTGGCCCGATGGAGTAGTATAATATGATATCTTGTCATAAAGGAAGCAACCGGAAACTTGAAAGCCGTAAAAGAACACAACTGCTATGTCCGGTGGTCCAGAGAGTCCTATTCTTCAGCATGTTGACACTACTCGCGATTCTTGCCCTGGTCCCGACTGCCCTGCACGCCGACTCATCAGAGTATGTCGAAGTCTTTGATGGAGATATGCCGTTATTGTTCGCCGTCGGCCATGGCGGGTGGAAGCAAGTGGGTGAGCAAGAGAACGGGGGCTATGCGGCCGACCCACTCCTACGCGACTACTTTTACCGCGTCTTGGCTGTACGGATCTATGAAAAGACCGGTCACCTGCCCTACGTCGTCTACCAGCAGGGAAACCGGAATTATGTGAATACGAACCGTCCGGTGAACCATTCAGAAGCATACCATCTTGACAATACGGATGCACAGGACGCTTACTTTGAGTTCCACGATCAGGTAGACGCCGTGATCGCACGGATCGAAGCTCAATACGGAGCGGATATGGCGGTGATAATCAACCCTCATACAACAGACTTGCAGGCCAGCAGGGGCAACCGCCCCTGGGACCGGATCACCGACATTGGCTTTATCGCCTCCGTGACCAATCTGAGCAGTTCCAGCAACACAATGCGGGCGCTTTACAACCGCAAAGGAGAAGTGGCCCTCCGCGGGGAGGACAGCATCCCCTACTAGCTTTTCCACGCGCAGGAATGGCCCACGCCTGATGCCGTGTGGCCTGCAGCCGCCATCACCAGTTCCAGGACCCTGGCCAAAGAGGGTCTGGACGTGTGGCACGTCTTACCGGCCTGGGTAACCGGCTGGAATACCGACAACTGGGAAAGCGCCTACTTTAATGGTTACTCGACCATTTTGTATCACGGCTCCAACACCTCGGGACACCACAACAACTGGGCCAATGGACTGGACGCCTTCCAAATGGAGGTCAACTATACTCGAAGCACTGGTCTCTCTCTACACCCAGATGATCCAGAATACGACCCGGAAGGTTCCTATTACCAACTCGACGTCTCGTTCACCACCGCATTCATGGATGACCTGATTGACGCGATCCTCCACAGCCTGCAAGCGAACTATGACTGGATACCGGGGGGTGTTTACAACGTCATAGTGGACAATGGCGGCGCGGGTTTCGCGACGACCGGTTCATGGACAGAGTCGTCGAGCCGGGGATCCTGGGGCACGCCGAGCGTCTTTGTTGACACGGCCGGCGCAACAGCCTCCTGGACACCAACTCTCACTCGGTCCGGAAGCTATGAAGTATTGATCCGTTGGACAAAGACCGGGGAACGGACCAACGATGCGCAGTACACCGTTAACTATGTCGGTGGGTCACGGACCTTTACCATTGATCAAAGCGGGGACCAAGACGCCAAGTGGGTTAGCTTGGGCTGGTTTCCCTTCTATGCGAGCGGCAGTGTCGGTGCAAGCGGCAGCGTCGTTCTGGAATGTACCGGCACCGGAACGTCAACTGCGGCCGATGCAGTGTTGTTCCGTCAGGTTCACATAGACACTACTATCATCTACCTGCCGGTGGTGTTCAAAAACGATTAAAAGGAGTTATCATGTCTCTTAAACAGCGGGTCACCAAAGAATTCGAACGTCGTTTCGGCGTTCCGCCCGCTTTCGTCGTGCGCGCGCCGGGGCGGGTCAACTTGATCGGAGAGCACACCGACTATAACGATGGCTTTGTACTGCCGATGGCGATTGACCGCGCAATGTGGATTGCAGGGCAGCCACGCAATGACCGGCGCGTCATGGGACACTCGCTCGATCTCGACCAAACAACAGAGTTCTCATTGGACCGTATGGAGAAAAAAACTGGCTGGGGAGAATACGTGAAAGGAGTTGCCTGGGCCTTGCAGAAGGTAAATTACACACTACAAGGATGGGAGGGCGTTATCTCGGGCGACGTGCCCATCGGTGCAGGGCTGTCCTCGTCGGCCGCACTGCAACTGGCCACAGCCCGGGTCTTTGCCGTGACATCCAAATTCCCATGGGATCCAGCCACAATGTCCAAGATCGCATTACACGCAGAGAACGAGTGGATCGGCGTCAACTGTGGCATTATGGACCAGATGATCTCGGCAGCGGGCAAGGCAGACCACGCCCTGCTGATCGACTGCCGCTCACTGGAGACCCAATCCGTCCCTCTGCCACCTGGCACAGCCATCGTCGTGCTCGATACAGCCACCCGCCGGGGTCTGGTCGACTCGGCCTACAACGAGCGGCGCGCCCAGTGTGATGCCGCCGCCCGTGCCTTCGGTGTCCCTGCCCTGCGTGACGTGAGCGTGACCGAATTCCGTATCCAGGCGGATCAGTTGGACGAGATCACCCGCCGTCGAGCCCGGCACGTGGTGACGGAGAACGCCCGCACGTTGCAAGCCGCCGAAGCGATGCGCCGTGGTGATGCGGTGGAACTTGGCCAACTGATGAACGACAGCCACACCAGTTTGCGAGATGATTTTGAGGTGTCGAGCGATGGCCTGAACATCATCGTGACGTGCGCACGTCAAGAAAAAGCCTGCTACGGCGCTCGAATGACGGGGGCAGGGTTTGGGGGGTGTGCTGTCGCTCTCGTCCGCGCGGATGCCGCTCAGGCTTTTGCGACCAGCGTCGCTGCTTGTTACCAAGAGGCTATGGGGATCGCGCCCAATATCTATGTCTGTTCGGCAACGAACGGGGCGGAGATAGTTGAGGGCTAGGGAAAATCCCATTCGTGTGGAGTGCAGGTGTTAGCTCTCTTTTTTTGGATAGTCTACACCTGCACTCCAGATGAATAGGATGGTTATATTGACCAATATGGGTCGGGGTCACGGACGGAGGCCGTCTAACACGACCTACCGTGCTTCCGACGAGTAATCATAAGGCACTGACTCTGTATCTGCTGGTGAGCCGCCCACTACCGTAAAATGGCGTTGCGCGGGCGCGTTGAACGAAGGCGGGAGCGTGTTCCATGCATTGGCCCCTTGCTGCACACCCGGCGGCGCGACCACAACTACCGGTGGGTACGAGTTTTGTGGACGAGATGGGCACATCGTGGGTTGTGCTCGTGGCTCGTTGCGCCAACGGCTAACGGCAACGACGAGCAGACTGGTAGGAATTGCCGCCCCCACTCCGCATACCGCCCCTGCCAACACGGCCAGCGCCTCGTCGCTCAACCGGTTGCCAATCACCACGGCCAATGTTACACAGAAAGCGACCACTGCTAGCCCGGCAAAGATTTTTAACCGCTCGCCCACATTGTCGTATCTCTTTTGTTCATTCATCTTGATCGCCCTCCCTGGACGTCAGGCAACCGTCTCACCCCAGCCATCCCCGGCAGAGAAACCCGGTTCGATGGAAGAACAAGAGCGGGTGACAAACTAGCCGCTATATCCTGTATCTCGGTTGGTGAAACGTGGGCCACCTGAAAACGCGTTACCTGCCCCTCGGCCACGGCCACAAAGTCTCCCCGGCCCATCAGTCGTTCCGCCCCTGTGCCGCTCCAGCCGGTAGCCGTGCGCGCATCTTCAACGCTGGTCACCCGTCCCACCAGCCGCACCGGAAAGTTTGCCTTGATCAACGGGCCTAGTACAGCCGACGTGGGCTTTTGCGTGGCAGCGACAATGTGGATACCGGCCTCTCGCCCGCGCTGGGTGAGCCGGGTCAATGCCCGCTGCACCGGTTTGCCGCCCATCATCAACAGATCCGCCAACTCGTCGATCACCACCACAACGTGTGATCGCCCACTAGCCTTACCCGAGTGCCCTCTCCGCTCCATCAACCGGACCAAGCTTTGGAGCGCCTCCATCACCTCTGCCATCTCCCAGATAACCGGACGCGCCAGGTGAGGCAGCCCGTCAAAGAGCCGGAAGGCATGGCCTTTTGGGTCTATTAATATAAGAGCCAGTCCTGCTTTTGAATTTGATTTTTGTGGGGCAAAAGAGATATTCGGTGCAGGATTGGTCATCGCCAGACTCAAAATCATCGTCTGCAAGAGCACCGTCTTTCCCGAGCCAGTTGTTCCCGCCACCAAAATATGTGCCACGTCTGGAGAAGGCAAACGAATAAGCAAAGGATCACCATCCTCTGCCAAACCAAGAATGGCGGTGATAGATGGAATAGGTGGCAGGTCGGTGAGCCGGTTGCATAGAGGGAGCAATCGCACTGGCTGCGGGTCACCGCGGGGCACCTCTACAGCCACCGCCGCTCCACGTCGAGAGACTCGGCAGTTGGACGCATCCAGCGCAACGGCAAATTCTTCGCTGAGCCCCTTGATGCGGGATATTTTAGCACCCAAGGCGGGCAACACCTGGAAACGCACCCAGCGAGGTGTGACGGTACCACCGGTCACTCGTGCTTCCACCTTGTGCAAGGCCAACACGGTCTCGATCCTCTCTGCTTGAAATTCCAGTTTGTGACGCATTGCCCGATCTCCTAAACGTTGGCAAGTTTTGTTCTTTTGTCGAATGGCCACAACAGAACAATTGTTCTACTGTGGCCATATCATATCAGAACATTGTCATAGTGTCAAGGGTACATTTCCCAACTTGTCCCAAATCAGAAAAGTTATTCGATCTCATCAGGTAGAACGAAAAAAGCCCAGCCTTTTTAGCTGGGCCTCGAATCGTATTCTGTGTTGTTGCTTAGCGCAAAATGAATACCAAGATCAGTGTCGATATTGCCGGGACGGTCAAATTGTCCACCCCCCACGGTGAGACGGCCTCAACCATCGTTGCGCCTAGCGCCGTCACCGCCGCAGCCACCACCGCCGTGACCGGGGATATAGACGCAAACAACAGCAATGGCACCAGCGTCGCTACCCAACTGACGAGAAACATCACCGCCGATCCTTCTAGCGAGCGGGTGCTCCCAAGGATAGTATAATGCCGCCGGCCCACGCGCCGTCCGATCACGGCGGCCAGCGCATCTCCCCACGTCATTGGCATCAGGCTGGCTACCAGTAGATACGGGCTGCCCCACAACAGCCAGATGATGACCGCAAACGAGAGGGGGAAATAGATGGTGCCCAACTGCCCCTTTTCCCCGGTCTCCATTGCCTGGAACGTCCCTTGCCAGTAAGACAGTGCGTTGATGAACACGAACGCCACCGGCGGGATGATGGCAAAGGTGCGGGTCTCGAACAAGAGCACTGTCCCGTATGCCCACATGCCTACGGCAATGTGGATAAATTTGCGCGTGAACTCGACGGAATATCCGCGCCATTTGCGCAAACCCTCAGCGACGCCGATAGCGGCAAAAACGTAAGCAAAGGAGGCAATTAGGGCAATGGTATCTCGAGACATAGGTGATCCGCCTGTTTTATTCGTCGTCTGAATCGGTGAGCGGGTCTGGCAGCTTGGGAGCCGAAGAATCTGGCAGGGATAAAATCGGTTTCAGCAGTGCCGTAATATAGCCAACTCGCATCCCCTCGTCCAAGCCTTTATCTCCGATGACCTGAGCATCCGTACGGACAAAGTTGACATTCTCTTCATCGTCAAGTTTAAAGTGGCCAAAGTCTTGTCCAACATCGGACTTGAGCACTCCAAGCCCTTCTTGCTCGGGAATGTCCCGTTGCTCCACCAGCACATAGTCTCCTGCGCCTGCATCCAAAGACTCGTCTGCCTCATCAGGAACATTCAATGCATAATAAACCGTGTCAGATTCTAGGGATGGGTATTGCTCTGCTTCCAAAGATTGCACTCGAAAAGATTGACCGTCGAGCGTCTCAATCTTTGATTCTGAGGTCTCGGGATATTTTTCTTTTTCGATATCCAGAGGAATGATGGGAATCCAGATAAAACCAGCATTCGTGTGCACCCACATATCGGTCAGGTATCCCATCAGGGCTTTGATCCAATTCCGAATTCGGATGCAGATCTTGACTTGATCCAAGTCATTGACCCGGCTCCAATCTTTTTCTACCTTTTCAAATAGTTCACCCGAAATCTGATACCATTCTAGCGCATCCGATGTTCTGTCACCCAACTGGTGCGCCAGCCCCAAGGCATAGGCAGACACGGCCTCGTTGTGACGTTGGTAATGGGGGGGTTGTCGCTGAAAGATGCGATATGCTCTGTGGTAATTAGTCACCGCTGATTCCGTTTGGCCCATCTCACGGTGTACGTCCGCGAGATAGATCAAAGCCACAGCCAAGTCAGCGTGGACGTTTGACCGTTGGCTGGATTCGGCAGCATCCTGGGCGCACCGTTCAGCTTCTGGCAGTTTACCCACCTTGCGCAACGAGTGGGAACCTCGCAATAGTTCAGCGATGAATTGAGGTATCTCTTGGTAGAAAAGTAATTCGGATGGGGTCAATTGAGATGGCAAATTGACCATATCTCTCCTACAAGGTACGGACGATTCCCACAGAGGACTCGTCCGCAAGTTTACCTTTCTTGTTTACCATCTTTTCCATCTCGTCAAGCGTCCGCATGATCTCGGGCGGCATAAAGGTTTGCTTGAACGGATCATAGGTCATCCAGCGCAGCGTTTCGATAAACCGCATAGCGAGCAAGTAGGAGGGAACGCCCTCGGCATTGGAGACCAGCGGGCGGATGGCTTCTGTAAGCGTTAGGACCATCTCTGCTTGGGCCTGTATCTGGGCAGCTTGCAAGCGGGCCAGCTTGGCCTCTCCTTCTATTTGATCCTCTACGGCCCTTTGTTCCCACCCAGCCTGCCAGGTCTTGAGCCATTGAGTATAAACCTTGTCCGGAATCCCAACAGGTTCTCCATCTTTGCCCTGTACGTCCCTCACCGCGATCTCTCCCAATTCCACGCCCAGAATCTTGGCGCCGACGCCGTTCTCCGCCGAGAACGAGTTGTGCAGTTTTTCCTCCAATCGCTTCCGTATCTCTTCACGGGGATGCACTTGGCCAGATTGCGGAGATTGCAAGAGCCAGTCGAGCCGAAAGTTTGCCAGGATGTTGCGCAAGGTCCCTTCGGTCCCACTGATAATCACGCGCCCCGTCCATCTCCTCAATTGCTCTGGATGGCTCTGTTGTTGGATGCGCATCCAAACGCACGTGGCCGCGTTGAACACTGCTTCGTCTGTATATGGAAGCGGCTGATCTATACCGGCTTTTGCCATTGCATCGACGATTTCGGGATCCGTAAACAATTGGAGCATTTCCTTATTGGATGACTTGGCCTGCGGTGGCTTGACCTGCACGTTTCCATCGGCATCTTTGAACCGGTCGTCAATCCTAAAAGTAATGATGGCCTCGCAAGAAATGGGGATACCTTCTTTTGACATTGCGTTGACGGTGAGCGGCCATCGCTGTGTGCGCAGATCGACGATTCCCCAAATACGCTCAAAAGGTTTGAGGAAATCGAGGGATGGTCCTCTGACACTGACTAATTGGCCGCCTCTTTCTAACATTACCGCGCTGTCGTTATAGACGATCAAAAGACCTCGCCCACCGACGCGGTCGTACAGGCTGCCCGCACCAACAAAGACGTGTCCCTCTTTAACGATCATCAACGGCTTGAGCGTTCTCATGCCGAGCATATTGCGTCGGATGAATTTCCAGGCTTCGTCCGTGTCCTTTGTATCGTACAATGTCTGGATAAAGCGTGAGGCCAGCAGCCGCGGGATGGCTATCATAGCGATGATCACCGGGGACGAACTGAGCAGTGCACTCGGAGACAGTCTGAGCAAGATCAAGAGAACAATATCGACTAGAATGAATATGCTTTTCATAGGATCGACAGCCATCATGATTTCCCACCAAGACCAGCCGGCATATTCTGCCAAGCCCAGATATTCCATCATGTCTATTTCTTGGCGGCCATATTCAAACAGCAATCCTATCACAAACGTCATCGTATATATGGCCAAGGGAACGAACAAGCGATTTGAGAATTGGTCTCTAAGCCTTTTACGAAGCATTGCTTTGCCCTCCCGTCATGCTTGGTTGATCGCCACTCAACAATCGACCACGTGCATTTTCTATGATAGCATTCGTATCGTCAGGCAAAAAGTGACGCAACGCCGATATGCCGATAAATTTCTCCAGAGTCCCAATAAAATACTGGGCAATCGCATCCGTCGGGACAGAGCCGCCAGCGGTCCGCCACTGATCGAGTCGTTTACCAATATCCACGATAACGTCGATCTGTGCTTGAGCGCGGGCCCGTTCTACCAGTTGTAGTCGCTTGGATTGTCCCTCGGCTTGTTGGAGCATAATCTTGCGTTTCCAATCGGCTTCCCAAGCCTCGATACGCTGCTCGATCACGCGGGGGTCCTCTGGTTCCAGATTACTGATACCGCTGCCCACGCGTTGCAGGCCCAGCGGCGGCAACTCTCGTTCCAGCGCCTCTTGCAATGCCTTGCCAATCCTAGCACGAGGGTGTTGGCTGGGATCATCGTGCAACACGAACGGGGCATAGAGGTCGTCAAAGTTGTATTGGGAAACAGCCTCACGCACAGTGCGTTCGCCAATCACTTGCGGGAGATCGTACCACTCATATTGCTTGAGATCCTCCGGTACCTGGGATGGATCGTGATGTTCGACCATTTGCGCGTGTATGGCTTTGAAAACGTCGCTGGTACGGTAGGGAAATCCTTTACCCAGTTCGGGTTTCTGTTGGCCCGTGCCCATCCGGAACGGGGTGAACGTAAAGACTCGGACGGCGATACCATCCTTGGTCCGTGCTTTTACCGGAAAGGCGCGCAATTGCACGCGCAGATCAATGACGTGTGAGGGGGTTTCAGACATTTCGGTGAGAATGACGCCTGGCCCCTTGGCCCCTTTGAACTTGAGACCAGTCGATATCACGACAGCCTGGTCGCAGCCGGTGAGAATGACGCCCGGGCCTGCCAAAAAGTCTCCAAAGGTGTCACCATCCAGCCGCTTGACCAGTTTCTCCTTCCACGGCAGCCAAGTGCGACTGTCCTCGGTGCGCTCGGTAATCTTTTCGTCTATGACGACATAGTAAGGATAATTGGTCCCTATCGCGTATGACAGCAAGCAGCGCAGCCCTTCCCGACGTTGCTTGAACCACTTTTCGCGGACCTTGATATTCTCGGGATCACGCAGCATCACAAAGAACCTCTTGAGGTCGTGGTCCAAAGTCTCTACCATGCCACGAGTGCCGCCTTTTACTTTTAGGTCAGGATAAGGCAAGAGATGGCCAGCTATGTAAAAGAACACCAACCCGGTAATGATAATCGCGGGCACCGTGATGAGTATTACCCCCCAAAAACCATATCGCAAGCCAACGCTTGCTGCCAACCAATAGTGAACCCATACAGCGTAGAACACGTACCAACGGAATGATTTGTTGTTGGGTGCCATATAGCGTATGAATAGAAAGTTCAATCCCGTAACCAGGCTGATTAGAAAGAGGAGCAGACTTCCTTTGAATCCATCGTTCAGGACCCCCATCACGGAATAGATAAACGCACAACCAATTCCTCCCATCAAGGGGAGGGGAAACATGTTCACCCCAAACCAAAAAGACAGCAATGTCCTGATGCCGCGTGGCTTCCATCGGAACCCAGCCAACAACAGCAAGCCAGCAACAGCCGCTGCGCCTAGCATCGCGAGTACAAATGGGACTATCATGCCGAGCAGGATTTGTGCAAAAATTGTCAGCAGGGCCATTAGCAGTTCTAGCATAGGTACCCCCTATTTACTTTTTCCGGTCAGGTGTAATTCAGAAATAATGCTGCACTATTTCGTGATCTTGAAAAAACAAATGTCAAAATACGAGGTTATCTTAACAATCTCAAATCAGGTACTATTGTGACCAAGACACAGAGTGACGTAAAGCATATCACAAATTCACTTCAAACGCAAGTGACCTGACGTATGCCCATCAGATGATGTTGGCCCCGTACGCAAACAACCCCGTTGTCCCCCCCGTATGCCAAAAGAGCACTCGTTTGTCAGATCGAAAAGCTCCCTGGCGGATCAAATCCAGCAGCCCTCCAAAGGCCCTGCCGGTGTAGACCGGGTCCAGCAGTATTCCCTCGATGCGGGCCATCGTACGAACAGCCTCTCGCTCCAGGTCTCCAACCACGCCGTATCCGCCGCCCAGATAACCGTCGTCCACGCTCAAGTCCTCTGGCGTAAATGTGAACGCCAGTCCCAGGTGCTCGGCTGTAGCCGTTGCCAAATTGGCGACCTGTTGTCCAAGTGTATTGGCATCTGGCTCTATACTGATGCCCAGGAGACGCCCTTTGTATGCCAGTGCGCGCCCCCCCACGACCAGCCCCGCCTGCGTGCCACCGCTAGACGAAGCGAACACGATGTGGTCAAAGTGCAAATCACGTTCCGCGCACTGGTCAAGCAACTCTTCCATCGCCGCCACGTATCCACTGGCCCCAACAGGATTGCTCCCGCCATAAGGGACAATGTAAGGACAATGACCCGCGCCCTGCAACTCTTTATCCACCTGGGCCATCACCTTGGCCAACGGACGATCTCCTGCCCAAACCACCTCGGCACCTAACAACCGGTCTAGCAACAGATTTCCCTGCACTTGCGGTGGCTCTGTTCCCCGGAGCACCAGGTGGCAAACCAAGCCCAACTTGGCCGCTGCCGCAGCCGTTTGACGGGCGTGGTTAGATTGAGCCGCGCCACCCGTAATCAGAGTATCGGCTCCTCGCTCCATCGCGTCAGCTACCAGGAATTCCAATTTGCGGGTTTTGTTGCCCCCTGTCCCCAGTCCGGTCTGATCGTCTCGCTTGATCCACAACTCGGGGCCATTTAGGTGTACAGTGAGGCGAGGCAATGGTTCCAATGGGGTGGGCAAGTGAGCGATAGACGTACATGGCAATTTATCCGTCAACATTGGCATCTCCCTGGTTTTCATTCTCTTATCTGCAATGGTATAATGTTCCTTGACCAGTTGATCTTTTTTGGACATGGATCACACTAATTGAACAGATTTTGTGAATAATCAAATCTGATCTGTGCTCATCTGTGTCCTATTTCTTGTCTCCAAGCACATTGTCAGAGTTTTGTCAGCCAACCAAATTCCTTGGGTCGATCTTGTCGTACTGCCAGTAAAGGGGTTACAAATGAGCAAATTCTATCGTATTGCAAGTATAATACTCTTATTTTCCATGTTGGCAAGTGTCGATATTTCTGTCTTTGCCACTTTACAACGACATGAATCAGATTTTTTGCATCATCCGCAAAGCGTGAGATGGGACGTAATGCCTGTTGATATCTCGCCATCGTGGATGCCGCGTGATTCTGACACCTTTGAGCCAACAGAACCGATCGACCCCGAACTATTCCGCGCTTTGCTGGATGCCGAGAGTGATGACAAATACATCCGCGTCATCGTCTACTTGGAAGGACAAACCGATCTCGACGCAGCGGCGAACAAAGCGACGAGCGTAGCCGACACTCGCGTTCGCATCGTCTCGGCGCTGCAAGCCGAGGCCGACCGTTCGCAGGCCCCGTTACTGGCCTATCTGAAAGGAGCGCAGGCAGCCGGGCTGGTGGACTCGTACACGCCTTTCTGGATCTTTAACGGCATCGCCGTCCGCGCGCGCGCATCTCTCGTTCATGCCCTGGTCACCCATCCCACCGTTGCCTCGATACGCATGGATCACTGGCGGCAGTGGATCCCAGACGAACCCGCCAATCTCCAAACCACCAATTCCCACTCTCTCAATTCCCCCGAGTGGGGCATCACCCGCATCCGCGCCGACCAGGTCTGGACATCCCTGCATATTTCTGGCACCGGGGCCGTCGTGGCGGGGATGGACACGGGGGTAGACTGGATGCATCCCGCACTGCAGGCCAGCTACCGCGGCTACAATCCCCACGGCCCAGCCAACCACACCTACAGTTGGTACGATGCCACCGGCGGCGATGCGCTCTACCCAGTAGATGCCCACGGTCACGGCAGCCACACAATGGGAAGCATCGTTGGGCAAAACGGCATCGGCGTTGCACCGGGTGCACGGTGGATCGCGGTCAAAATGCTGGACAATATGGGCTATGGCCTCGATTCTTGGATCCATGAGGCCTTTCAATGGATACTGGCTCCTGGCGGCGATCCAACTCGAGCTCCTGATGTGGTCAACAACTCTTGGGGCAGCCACATCAGTACACGAACTGAATTTCAACTCGACCTACAAGCCCTGCGGGCCGCCAATATCTTTGCTGTATTTTCCAGTGGAAACAACGGCCCCAGCAAAGGCAGCGTCGGCTCACCAGCCTCTCTGCCAGAGGCATTCGCCGTCGGCGCGACCGATTCAGACGACGAAATCGCCAGCTTTTCCAGCCGAGGGCCTTCTCCCTGGGAAGAGATCCGTCCCCACGTAGCCGCGCCTGGAGTGCACGTGCGCTCCAGCTTACCCGGCGGCGCTTATGGTTTGGCGAACGGCACATCGATGGCTGCCCCTCACGTTGCCGGCATCGCCACGCTCCTACGTGCGGTCAGTCCCACGCTGAGCATCACGCACACCGCTTTTCTCATCACCAGCACCGCCGTTCCTCTGACCGATTCTGTTCCCAACAACGACAGTGGCTGGGGGCGGGTGGATGCCTTTGCTGCCGTCGTCGCATTGGCCCGGCCGAGCTTGATTACTGGGACGGTGACGCGAATTGGAGATAATGCCCCCATCGTCGGAGCATTGGTTGTAGCCACACATCAGGTAGATGTCGGTGGAGGGCAAGCCACAACTGACAATGACGGCTCCTACCTATTAGCACTGGCTCCCAACACCTACGACCTGTCAGTATCTGCCTTTGGCTACGAACCCGCAGAGATCCAGGGAATCGCGGCGACGACCGGCACAAGCACCGTGGCCGATTTCTCTCTCACTCCGTTGCCCAGTGGCAGCCTGCGCACTCACATCACCGATGCCGCTACCGGTGAGTCGGTCACTGCCACCATCACCGTGTTGGATACCCCTCTGCAAGCTACTGATGATGTGTACACTTTTACACTCCCAGAGGGTACCTATACCATCCGCGCCCACGCCTTGGGCTACCGGGTTGTCACGACCACCGCACCCGTCGCTGCCGAACAAGTCACCGTGGCAAATCTGGTTCTGCCCACCGCGCCGTCTATTCTCCTGATAGACAGCGGCGGTTGGTACTATGAGAGCCAAGCCGATTACTTTTGTCAGGCGTTGGATGATCTACGATACGCTTACGACGAATGGACCGTCAAGTACTTGCCCGACGATGTGCCAGCAGCCCCCGACTTGGCCACTTATGACGTCGTGATCTGGAGTGCGCCAGCAGACGCCCCGGGCTACATCGGTGCAGAGGATACCATCATCAGCTACCTCTCCGCGGGAGGGCGGTTGTTATTGAGCGGACAAGACGTGGGCCTTTTGGATGGCGGTGGACTGTGGAGCTATTGGAGCACTTATTACGGCCAGTATCTCAAGGCTCGTTACCTGAGTGATAAAGCGTCGACGCAGGTACTGGAAGGAGTGGAAGACGACATCTTTGCTGGCACCATCATCACCATCACAGGCCCAGACGGAGCCGATAACCAAGATTATCCCGATGAAATCGAGGTCGCCGACCCAGACGCTGCAGCACCACTGCTGACATATCAAGAGGGCAATTATGGCGGACTACGGGTGGGGACGTGCCTGGATTACCGGGCCATCTACCTGTCCTTTGGCTTTGAGGCCATCAACAGCCGGATAGCCCGCCGAGATATGATGAACCGGTCGTTGAATTGGCTCACCTCGCCGTTGTCGACTGTTGGGATCGAGTTGCAACCCGCCTTTCAGTTGAGTGTCGGCCCGCCCAACACCATCGTCACGCACACACTGCGCGTGCGGCACGTGGGGCAAGGAGGCATCACTGATACCGTCACCCTCGCGCTCGACGGCGAGACCTGGGAAACCCAACTCGGCGCATCATCTCTTTCCTTGTCACCCTGCACTTCAGCTACCGTCGTAATAACCGTTACCATTCCTCCCACCGCCGGGTGGGACGCGCGAGACGCAGTCACCGTCACCGCCCAATCTTCCCTCTCCCCCACCCTGATCCAGGCCGCTGTACTCGCGACCAAGGCCCCCGCCCCCATCCTGCTGGTGGACGATGAACGCTGGTACAACCTGGAATACAACTATGAAACAGCACTAACAAACGCTGGACTAGCCTACGACTATTGGCGCACCGGATGGTCCAGTCAACAGGCTCCCTGGGGCAGCCCCACGCTAGAGATGCTACAGCAATACCCACTCGTCGTCTGGTTCACCGGCTACGATTGGTACGAACCGGTGACCGACGACGAGGCGGCGATGCTGGTGACGTATCTTGATGGCGGAGGACGGCTGTTCCTATCATCACAAGACCTGCTCTACTACCACCAAGACACCCCTTTCAGCCAAAACTATTTAGGGGTGGTAAACTATACCGATAGCGTCACGCCGACGATGGCATCAGGAATACCGGACAATCCCATCGGCGATAGGCTAGGCCCCTTTATCTTGGATTACCCTTTCTTAAACTGGTCAGACGTCCTAGTGCCCACACTGAACGCCAGCGTCTCTTTTTACGACCAGAATCACCTCCCGATCGCACTAATGCGTCAGGCAGAGAATTACAAGACAGCCTTCTTTTCCTTTCCGTTCGAGACGCTGCCAAAAGTGGGACGGGCCGAGGTGGTAGAACGCGTCGTCGGCTGGCTGAGTTGGCTGGGTAACTCGACTTTTAGCGTCGATCAAGAGACAGTCACCGGCGGCGACACACTCACCTACACCATCGTCCTGCGCAACGATGGACCGGAGACTGTCAGCACATCGCTTTCCAACACCTTACCCCTCAGCCTGACCCTGGTTCCTGGCAGTCTGACTGGTCCCGCCGCCTACCACACACCCACGCAAAAGGTTTCCTGGCAAGGGCAGCTAGCCCCCAGCGCGACGATCACTTGTACATATCGCGTCACGGTGGCAGCAGGCATTCCCACCGACACACTCGTCGTCAACACAGCCCGCCTGGAATTAGAGGATCAGGCCATTCGCTTTGATCGTGATGCCGTGGTACGAGTGGGCGCACCAGACCTGTCCCCGTCGGCTTTGCGGTGCAATCCTCCCCTGCCCCGGCCCGGCACAGTGGTCACCTGCACACTAGCTATTGCCAACGCCGGTCCTGGCGACGCCGCTCAAGCGATGGCGATCAACCCTTTGCCAAAGGACACCACCCTGGTTACCGGCTCATTGACCCTAAGCGGTGCGGGGACAGCCGTGATACCAATCGGAACAGTGCAGATGCCGACGACGGGGACCATAGAATGGACCGGACCCCTGGCAGCCAACGATCAGATAACCCTGACCTACCAAATCACCATCCCCACCAATCCCATTCATCTCCCGTTGTACAACGCGGCCTTTCTGGAGGATGGGGCAGGAGGAGCATGGGAGCGTGCAATATGGCTAATCGTGAATCCATTTCGTTGCTATCTCCCATTGGTGCTCAAATAATGGGGCAGTTTTGCTAATTGCCCCAATGGAGAAACAAACATGAAAATCAAAATTTTGTTGGTAGACGACAATCCGAACGTGATCTCTTTTGTCCAACCGGCGCTGGAACGCGAAGGGTACCACGTAACAACGGCCCAGGATGGCCTGGAGGCATTGTACCAAGCCGAGACCGTCGGCCCCGACATCATCGTTATGGACATTGAGATGCCCGCGCCCAACGGTTTGGAAGTGTGCCGCCGCCTCCGGGAGCAAGGCGATGAGACACCCGTCATCTTTTTGACCGTGCGCGACGGCATCATCGACCTGGAGATGGGCTTTAAATTCGGGGCCAACGACTATATCACCAAACCCTTTGACGTCCGCGAACTCTTGGCGCGCATCAAAGCCCGGCTGCCGCCCCGCAGTTTGGAAATTGACGGCTATATACGCGTCGATATGAGCCAGCGCAAAGTGTGGGTGCAACGGGAGGGCGAGTGGCTAGAGATCAATTTGACCCCCAAGGAATTTGACCTGCTGCAACACCTGGTCTACAACGCAGGCCGTCCCATTGGCAAAACCACTCTGTTGGAACAAGTTTTTGACTATATGGAAGACATCGAGACCAAGACGGTGGAAAAGCATATCTGGTCCTTGCGGCAGAAACTAGAGCCGGACCCCAAAACGCCGCGCTACATCCTCAACGTCCGGGGAGTGGGCTATAAATTTGAGAGGTTTCGTTGATGAACGATCTGGTGATCTTTTTTGGACTGGTAGATTTTATCCTGATCATGCTTGCAGTGGTGTTCGTGGTCGGATGGATCGGGTGGACCCTGGGACGGCGGCGGCGCAAACTGTTTCTGAGCCAGATCGCCGAAATCCTGGCCGTTTTTCCGCAGGGAGCCGTGATTGCGTGGAGCGATGGACACGTCATATTAACCAACGACGAAGCCCGGCAGATGTGGGGCGGCGACCCGTTTCCGGCGATGCTGGAGGGCCATCTGGCCGACCTAGCTCAAGAGGCGCAGAGCGGCGACGGGCACATTGTGCGCAGCCTCGACGCTTCGTCAGGGCTCAAACTCCAGGTGCGGGCCGCGCCGTTGCAATCGGGGCCAATCCTGCTCGTCTTTGAGGATCATACGGCCCGGCAGCGCCAGGAAGCATTCTACCGCAACTTTATCAGCCACGTCTCCCACGAATTAAAAACGCCCCTGACAGTGATCCAGGGCCACGTGGCCGCCATCGGAGAGGGCTTGCCCGACGACGATCCTCGGCAAACCTCGCGCCGCGTCGCAGCCCAGGAAGCCGTCCGCCTGACCCGACTGGTCGATAACCTGCTGCTCCTCTCTCGCCTAGAGATGCCAGATTTCGTACTCGAACGCCGCCCGGTCAACCTGGAGGCCATCGCAGAAGACGCGATCCTGCAACTATCCGACCTGGCCGAAACGCGCCACATCTCCTTGGGCTTGCAAAAAGAGGGCAGCGTGCCCCGCATCGTGGCCGACCGGGCGAGACTCAAGCAGGTACTCATCAATTTGTTAGACAATGGCATCAAATACAATCGCCAGGGCGGCACAGTGATGGTGCATCTAAACGCCAGCGAGGACGGGGTAACAGTTCGGGTGACGGATACCGGAGAGGGTATCCCAACGCCAGACCTGCCCCACGTGTTCGAAAAGATGTACCGGGCGGAGCGGCGGCAAGGGCGCTACGTCGAGGGGAGCGGCCTGGGACTATCCATCGTGCAGCGCATCGTGGAACAGCACGAGGGCAGCATCTCGGTGACGAGCCAGATCGGTGAGGGGACCACCTTTACGGTGATGCTGCCCCAACCCGCGCAGATTGCTAACGGAGGCGAACGATAGACGATCAGGGTTGTTCAGTTCTCGCACAGAACGCTCAAGCCCCCGTCTCGGGGGTGGCCCATGCGACAATATATCATTTCTGGGAAAAGTTTTCGTCTCCTAACCGTCCCCGGGACGGGGACTGAGAGCATTGGAAAACTAGAACTGAACAGCTCTGAATAAACAGTGACGGTTACCTAACGGTAACTTGACGGTGAACTTACGGTAACCTGTGTGTGGTAGTATAACGATTGGCAGACTGCCAAATCTAACACACAGGAGAACAATATGAACACTCGTAAACACCTTATCTTGTCGCTCGTCGTATCGTGCACGCTCTTGGCTGGCGCTTTTGGCCAAACTGCGCACGCAGTGGAAGATGTCGGTGGCACGCAAGCGCCTCTGGCCCCGCTCGACCTACAACCCTCTCTTCCCTTGGCCCCTGCGCAGACTCCACCACACGCCCCCGACCGCTTGATTGTCAAACTGCGGGGCGGCACGTCGAGCAAGGCAGCGTCTACGCTGCGCGCCGAATTGCGTGCCACCGTGTCCCGCGAATTACGCCTGATTGGCGCTCAAGTATGGCATCTCGATGGCGTGAGCGTCGAGCAAGCCGTGGCCCAATACCAAGACCATCCCGACGTCGTCTACATAGAACCGGATTATGTTATTCGCATACCACAGCCCGTCGCCGAGACGGAACATGATTTCGATTTACCCACCCCTGCGGCAGACAATGTTCCCAACGACCCGCTTTTTGGCCAACTCTGGGGCATGGAGATGATCGACGCTCCCCTGGCCTGGGACATCCAGACCGGGAGCGATAACGTCATCGTGGGCATCATAGACACGGGCATCGACTATACCCACCCCGATCTGGCAGCCCACGTCTGGACCAATCCCAACGAAATTCCAAACAACAGCATCGACGATGACGGCAACGGTTACGTGGACGATATGCATGGTTGGGACTTTTTCAACGACGACAATGACCCGATGGACGACGCCGGGCACGGCACACACGTAGCAGGCACCATTACGGCCGTGGGAAATAACGGTGTCGGTGTGACCGGCGTCAACTGGTCGGGCCGTGTGATGGCACTCAAGTTCTTGGGCAGTCAAGGGTATGGATACACCTCTAACGCTGTTGCAGCGGTCGAGTACGCCACGCAGATGGGAGTGTCCCTCACCAACAACAGTTGGGGCGGCGGAGAATATAGTCAAGCCCTGTACGACGCCATCGCCGCCGCTGGTGCTAACGGCCAACTCTTCATTGCCTCTGCCGGAAACTCGAACGATAACAACGACGAGTACCCCAGTTATCCGAACAGCTACGACCTGGACAACATTATCGCCGTGGCGGCCACGGACAGTGCGGATCAAAAGGCAGACTTTAGCAGTTATGGATTCGCGTCCACCGATTTGGGCGCACCCGGTGTGAAAATTCTCTCCACCTTGCCGATCACGTCGAGGGGCTGTGGGACAGGGAACGATAACGGCTATGGCAGTTGTAACGGCACATCGATGGCCGCGCCCCACGTTTCTGGAGTGGCGGCCCTCGTTTGGTCCCAATTCCCCGGCCTGGAATGGTCGCAAGTCAAGCACCGTATCCTAGCCTCGACCGATCCGGTCTCTGATCTCACGTTCACCACCGTCAGCGGCGGGCGTCTCAACGCCCATGCTGCTCTGACCTATGCGGGCGGCCCCATCATCGAGCCGCGCAGCCTCAGAGTGGGTTTGGGGGCAGGCGAGCGCGTGACACGCACCATCACCATCGGCAGCTTGGGCGTGGATAGCTTGAACTGGCACATCGACGTTAGCGCCTCCTGGGTGCAGGCCACGCCGATTTCGGGCACCTCAACGTTGAGCCATCCTGCCACCGTCACCCTAGTTATAGACTCCAAGAGCTTGTCTTATGGCATCACCAATGCCATTCTGACCGTTACGCCAGATGACCCTGAACTGGGCGCGTCCCGCTTGCCCATCGCCATCGCACTATCCCACGCTCTCCTGGACGCTCCTCAGACGATGCTGGCAATGGGCTCGACCGAATCCAACGTGGGCAGAAGGGTTGCCCTGGATGGCGACGTAGCTCTCGTGTACAATCAAGACGAGCGAATCGCACAAGTACTGCGCACGAATGGTACAGTCTGGTTCCCGCCGGATCAGTTATCTGTTGTTCCTGGCTCTGGACACTCGATGGCTGTTAGTGATGATCGCTTACTCATCGGATCTGCCTGGGACCAGGCGGCTTGTGTGTATCAGTGGGATGGCGAGGATTGGATCGTAGAAGCAACGCTCTATCCCAGCGACGGACCGGTGACTTATTTTGGTGGGTCGGGAGATATTGACGGTGACGTCGCCGTTGTAGGCGCACCGAACACTGGTGTTGCCTACGTGTATCGTTGGAATGGCTCTGATTGGATCGAAGAAGACAAACTGATGCCTGATACCAACTCGTATGGCTTTGCCAATGGTTTTGCGGTGGCAACAAGTGGTGATACGATCATCATCGGCGATTGGAACGACAGCGATCAGGGTTCCAACGCCGGGGCAGCTTATGTCTACCATTGGGATGGGACAAGTTGGGCCCAACAAGCCAAGCTCACCGCTCCCGATGGTCAACCGGATGATTTGTTGGGCAGAGCTGTATCAATCTACGATGACGTTGCTGTGGCCTGTACCAACAGCGCAGCCTATGTTTATCGCCGGGCAGGAGATCAATGGCGTATGGAGGAAAAGCTGGCGAACAGTAATGTCAGCAGCCTCTTTGCTTATAGTGTAGACGTCACCCACAACCTTATCGCGATAGGCGATCCAGGCGACCATGGCCCTGACGGTTTTCAAGCTGGCGCAGTATACGTCTATCATTGGAACGGTTATCGTTGGGGAGAGGCCAAAGTTATTGCCAGAGACCGCCCGCCATGCTCTACGGTGCCCGGTTTACCCCCAATGATCACGGGAATTTGCGATTGGTTTGGGATTTCAGTCGCCATTGATAAAGAAAGAATGCTGGCTGGCAGTCCGGCTTATGATCAAGCGGGTGCGGCATTCTTGTACGACATGGCAGGTTTGACCGTGGAACACACTTCCAGCTTGGGACTAGCGGCGGATGACTTTGTGGTATCCTTGGAAAAGGGCGCGAGCGTGACCCGCACGATGCACGTGGTAAATCCAGGCGCAGAAACGTTAGAGTGGAGCATATCGCCCCAAGACAACGTAGATTGGCTCGACGTCACCCCCATTTCCGGGACGCTGCTGCCCGGTGAGAGCCAGACAATCGAGCTTACCTTCAAAGACGAGCAAGAACAAGCGGCTAATTATCGGACAGCCCTCATCATCTTGAGCAACGACCCATTTGGGCGACGCGTCGAGATTCCCATTACCCTGCACGTCGGTTGGACCGACTTTGTCTACCTGCCTCTAGTCGCCAAGTGATGTGATCTTGTCGAACGTGTAACTTTTTTCCCTCCCACAGGTTCAGAGACGACTTGGGCAGCGTCGAGCACCGGCCTGAACCCGTGGGAGGGAAACGCTTTTACAGCGACACTGCCTCAACCTGCGTTGGCTTCCGATGCCCCTAAACGGTAACCTAATGATAACGGTTACCTAACGGTAACTTGGCAGTGAACTTGGAGTAACTTGGGCATGGTACCATAAAGCTGAAAATAAACTGTAAAGGAGAAAACCATGGTACGAAAAATCACTTTAGGATTACTCTTGTGTTCATTGTTGGCGGCGTGCGCGACGAACGTCGTCCCTGTAGAGACGCACACACTGACTGCGCCCGTTACGCCAACCGCGACGACATCGCCGGTGACCATATCCCCGTGGCCTGCGACTCTGACCCCGACGCCCCCACCGACCGATACCCCGCAGCCGACGTTGCCATCTATCCCCTTGTCCGTTGCCGACGCCCAGGGCGCTCAAGTCGAGGTGGTGGGCTATATCGAGAGGCGCGCTCAATCCGTCTTTGTACGAGGAGACCATGCCTACGTTGGCTTTGGCCCGGAACTCGCCGTCTTGGACGTCTCGGACCCAACCCGTCCGGAGCAGACCAGCACGGTGACACTGCCGACGGATGGGGATGTGGTGGACGTCTATGCTGCCAGCAACGGCTATGCCTACGCAACTGCTGCCGAGATTGGCCTGCGGGCTGTGGACATCTCGTCTTTTACCGCCCCGGTCGAGATCGGCTTTTTCAGCACGCCCGAGACAAGCGCTCATGTGGTCGTGGCAGGCCGCTACGCCTACGTCGCCGCCGGGGACAGCGGCCTGTGGGCAATCGACGTCTCCAATCCCGCTATCCCCTTTGAGGCCGGTTCCTACGACACGCCCGGATACGCGTGGGATGTGGCTGTCGCGGGCGACTATGCCTACGTCGCTGACAGAGATAGTGGCTTGCGGGTGGTCAACGTCTCAGACCCGGCAGACCCGATCGAGGTGGGTGTCTACGACGCGCCGGGAGCCGTCAACAGTGTGGTGGTGGCCGACGGTTATGTCTACGTCGCCGATTGGGTTGGCGGTCTGCGGGTCTTGGATATCTCGGACCCCACCGACCCGGTCGAGGTCGGTTCCTACCACACGCAGCACGCCTGGAGTGTGGCCGTGCAAGGTCGCTATGCCTACGTCGCTGACACCTACGATGGCCTGCGAGTGATGGACGTCTCGGACCCGTCATATCCGATCGAGGTTGGATTTTACGAAACGGCGGGGGCCGCCAACGACGTGGCAGTGGCAGACGAATACGTCTACGTCGCTGGCGAAGGAGGATTGTTCATCCTGCGTTTTGCGCCGCCCGCCGACGTAGCGCGGCCAGCCCCCACGCCTACCGCTCCCGTGGTCAATACATCCATCCTGGCCCCGGCTCCAACACCCACACCGATGCCCTGTCCTGTGGTTATTGCGTCCAGTTTTTATTATCGTCTCAAAATGTACCCGGATGTCCGAGCGGCCCTGGGTTGCCCCATCGACTGGCAGCAGCAGACGTGGGTCGCCGAGGAGCGTTTCCAATATGGGCGCATGTTTTGGCAAAAGGATACGGACATGATCCACGTACTCTATCGTAGCAGCAGCACCTTTCAATTGACGCCCAACATGTACTTTGAGGGCGACCCGGAAGATGCGTGCCCCACCGCCGGAAACGCTCCAGCAGGGCTGTTCAAGCCGGGACGGGGCTTTAACCGGCAGTGGTGCAATATCGCCATCGCCAAGTCTCTGTTGGGCTGGGCGACGGAGGAAGAGGTAGGCTATAATACAGTGTGGCAAAAGTTCGAACACGGTCACATGCTCTTGAACCGCTGGAATCAATTATTTGTGTTCCATGATGACGGAACGTGGAACCGGTATTAGATGATGGGCTTGAACCAAATGAAGAAAAACCGATGCGCCGAACCATGTTCTTTAGATGATTTGTCCGTCATCGACAGTGTACACGGGCGGATAGATCACGTTGAAGAGGTGGTGGCAAAGCACAGAGCAGGCGTAAATTTTCCGTTGGGCAGTATAGAAAAAACCGAACTGTAATCTTGTCAGTATCGTTAATCTTTACAACATACAAGGAGATTATCATCATGAACCAAAATCGCTTGGGTGTGTTTCATCTCAATGAAGAGCAGACTTTAAAAGTCTTGGTTTACTCATTTGAAACACCCCCAAGTGATTTGCACAGAAAAATAGTTCAGAGTAAAATTAACAAAATGCAGGGAGGAGGGAACAAATGACAGTGCATACGATCACAGTTTCGGTAAACGGGGGCAAAGAGTATCTGGATGTCCCTTCGAACATGACGCTGCTCCAGATGCTGCGCGAAAAGTTGGCGCTCACGGGCACAAAGAACGGCTGCACCGCCGGGGAATGCGGCGCTTGCACCATCCTGGTCGACGGGGAGCCGGTGAACTCGTGCATGATGCTGGCCGTCGAGGCGGATGGTTGTGAGGTAACCACGGTAGAGGGATTGGCGCGCGATGAGCAGTTGAGCCTGTTGCAAGAGGCGTTCGTAGCACACAACGCCGTTCAATGCGGGTTCTGCACGCCGGGTGTGTTGATTTCGGCCCACGCGCTGCTAGAGCGCAATCCCCATCCCACGGACCAAGAGGTACGTGAGGCTCTGGTCGGCAATCTGTGTCGCTGTACGGGCTATTTACGAATTGTCCAAGCTGTTCTGACAGTCGCTGCTCAGACAACGGCTGCCCAAACTGTAGCTGAGACAGGAGGTGCACAATGACGCCCATCGGAATAGATACGTCCATCGAAGCGGATAACACTACTGACCCCGTCGGCAAAAGTGTTCCCCGCATAGACATTTACGAAAAGGTAACCGGAGCCGCCACCTTTGCCGACGATATGCAGTTCGGTCCTGGCCTATACTATGGCCGGTTGGTCCGCAGCCCCCACGCCCACGCCCTGATCAAGCGCATAGACGCCAGCAAGGCACTGGAACTGCCGGGCGTAAAGGCGGTGGTCACCGGGGAGGACGTTAATACGCGCATTGGACTCTATCTCATCGACCGTCCCATTTTCCCGGTGGAGCGCGTGCGAGTCGTTGGCGAGCCCGTAGCCGGAGTCGTGGCGACCAGCGAAGAGGTCGCTGAAAAGGCCGCACAGTTGGTCGAGGTCGAGTACGAGGAACTGCCGGCGGTATTCGACCCGGTAGAGGCCGCCCAGCCTGATGCGCCTCTGCTCCACCCCGATATGGAAGAATACGAGGTAGCAAACTTTATCTTTCCCAAACCGGGGACCAATATCTCGGAGCATTTTAAATTGCGCAAGGGTGACACCGAGTCCGCATGGTCCCAGTGCGCCGTCATCGTGGACGGGACATTCCGCGTGCCCCAGATCCAGCACGTACCACTCGAGCCTCACGTGGCAGTATCCCTGTGGGAACCCTCCGGGCAAGTGACGTTGTGGACTTGCTCCCAATCGCCCTTTGCCCAGCGCGATTTGATTTCCCAGAGCTTGGACATCCCGCACGGCAATCTGCGCGTGGTCTCCCCGTACGTCGGCGGCGGATTTGGCGGCAAGGCGGGCGTCTCGATGGAAGTGTACGCGGTCGTGCTGGCACGAGCGGTCAAAGGCCGCCCGGTCAAGCTGCGCATGACGCGCGAGGAAGAATTCATCTGTACGACGGTGCGCCAGACCCTGGTGGCCAACACGAAAATCGGCTGTGACGCCGAGGGCAACCTGCTGGCGATGGAAACCGAGTATTATTTTGGCGGCGGCGCGTATAACGATTATGGCGTCAATATTGCCCGCGCGGCCGGTTATTCTTGCACCGGCCCGTACGACGTCCCCAACGTCAAGGGCGATTCCTACTGCGTCTACACCAACCGCCCCATCGGCAGCGCGATGCGCGGTTTTGGCATGCCAGAGATTCACTGGGGCATCGAGCAAATTATGGACCAGCTCGCCGCCAAGATCGGGGTGGACCCGGCCGAGTTTCGGCGTCGCAACTGTGTGAGGACGGGAGACACCATCCTGACCGGGATGGAGATGCCGGGCATCGATCTGACAACCTGCATCGACAAGGTCACCGAGGCGATTGGCTGGGACACGAAAAAACCACCCTCGGCCCCGCACAAAAAACGCGGTCAGGGTGTGGCCATCATGTGGAAGGCCCCCGCGATGCCGCCCAACCCCGGCAGCTCGGCTATCGTGCGCTTTAACGAGGATGCCACGGTCAACGTCGAGATCGGCGCGCAAGACCTGGGGCAGGGGGCGTTCACGGTCGCGGCACAGATGGCGGCCCAAGTATTGGGCGTACCCTACGAGTGGGTGCGCATCTCGGTCCCGGTGGACACAAAGTACAGCCCCTACGAGTGGCAGACCGTCGCCAGCCGCATCACTTGGTCCACGGGCAACGCGGTCAAGGCCGCCGCCGAGGATGCTCGGCGGCAGATTCTGGACATCGTAGCCGAGCATTGGAATGAAACCCCCGACAACCTGGACATTAAGGACGGCAAGGTGATCTCGTACAAGTCGGAGCGGGAACAGACGCTCAAGAATATGGTCATCTATGGCTTGCCCAACGAGAACTTTGAGGGCTGGAAGGGTGGTCCAATTGTGGGGCAAGGCCACTTTATGCCGACCTATGTGACCAACCTGGATTTTGAGACCGGCCAGGGCACCCGGGCCGTGGTGCACTATACCGTCGGCGCGCAGGCCATAGACCTGGAGATCGATACCGAGACCGGGCAGATCGACGTCCTCAAGATCGCCAGCGCCTACGACGTGGGCAAGGCGATCAACCCCGACCTGGTGATGACGCAGATCGAGGGGGGCGCGGTCCACGGGATGAGTTCGGCCTTTGAGGCGCTCAAATTCGACGAGCACGGCCGCCCCCTCAACCAGAGCTTTGTGGACTATCGCATCGCGACCAGTGTGGACGTGCCGCAAGAGATCCACGGTGACTTTGTCGAGACGCCGTTGGAGGATGGCCCGTGGGGCGCGCGCGGCGTGGGCGAGCACGTGATGGTCCAGACCGCACCCGCCATCGCCAACGCCATCCACGACGCGATCGGTATTCGATTCAACGAGTTGCCGCTCTCGGCGGAAAAGGTCTTTCTGGCGTTGGAGAGGCAGTAGGATGGTTATGCCATCCGCCGCCGTGGTCGGATAGCAGGTCCAGGCCACCCTATCTGATCAGCAGATCAGATAGGGTAAACTTTGCTCTGCCTTCAAAAGCCATTGGGATCAAATAGCCTTTGACACCAATGGATGAGACAGGTATAATACCAGACAATGATCACTATATTTACTCTTGCTCAATCTTTCTTGGAGGTTCTCCATGTCAAATAATCGCCTTGTGGTTCAAAATCCCGTTCAAAGCATTCTCAAGCAATTGTTGCTGGCAAGCCTAGCAGCGTTATTGTTATTCTCAGTTTTGCGAATTCCAGTGCATGGGCAACCCTCACCACCAACGCTACTCTCACCGGACAACGGCATCACCACCGATGGCAGCATCTATCCGCCGGTGGGGCTGCCCATATTTGAGTGGACTGCGGTGACGGGCGCTACCAATTACGAGTTCCAGATTTCCAACAACATCAACTTTGCTGGCAGCCCTTTTTCTGCTCAAACGCCCCTGACCTTTTATTCAATCACTACAGTCAATAACTACTCGGATGATACTACTTACTATTGGCGCGTGCGTGCATACGCGAATGGGCAGTGGGGAGATTGGAGCGAGTTCCCTAGCCATAGATCCTTCACCAAACAGTGGTCCGCAGGGTCTGCACCCACGCTGCTGACCCCTGCCGACTCGGCAACCGTCGAGTTCTTTGAGGCCCCCATTTTTAGCTGGGAGCCCGTTCTTGGAGCGGCGCGGTATTATCTTGAGGTGGACGATGATCCCAACTTTGGCTCTAGGTGGTTGAACCAGTACATGATTTTTCCGTACTTTACGCCTATCTCCCGTCCATCCAACGGCGAATATTACTGGCGGGTCACTCCCTACGATGCAGGCAACCAACCAGGGGCGACCAGTGAAGTGCGCTCGATGACCGTGGGCTATCAGCAAATACCCACGTTGCTCGAACCAGTCGACGATGCAGAGCCCGAGTTCACTCCTACTTTTCGCTGGACCGCAGTCAAAGGGGCTTGGAATTACAAGCTCCAGTACGGCACTACCAGCAATTTTCAAACGAATACTTATACCGAAAAGACAATCGCCAACACCACTTATACGCCGGATAATTCGCTTCCCAATGACGTGAACTATTTTTGGCGCGTGTGCGCTCGGTACGGGAGCGGGGTGGACGGTCCTTGGAGCGAGGTGCGCTCTTTTCTAAAGCAGTGGCACACCGGCCCGCACCGGACACAACTGCTAACACCTCGCATTAATAACACTGTCAATTATCCTTTCATGTTTTCTTGGACACCGGTGCGTGAAGCAGCTTATTATGAAATAGAATTATGTGAGGACACGGGATGTGTCGACAGTTTCGGCATCAAGAAAGTGTACGGCACCACTGCAATTGACACCAAGTGGGATATGCCGACAACAATATGGGAGGACAGCTTGTACTGGCAGATAACGCCGCACGACAATAACAACAATCCCGGTGCGCTCTCTGAATTCTTCAGCTATCGTCCTAGATTGTTCCCGCAGCCCGAGTTGGTATGGCCGCGTTACTACTATAATCCACCCAGCGCATATGAGGTGGGCGACACGCGCCATATCACCGTTCACCACGTCCTAACCAGCCCGATCCCCACGTTCGCATGGACACGGACGTTTACTGAAACCCATTTTGAGGTGGATCACTTTGAGCTCCAAGTGAGCACATCGAGCAGTGACTGGACCCCACCGTACTTGCAGTGGGACTATGAGACCAAAAACCCGAGCGCCACACCAACCGACGCCGATCCATTCACCCCCACGGCAGGCGTGAACTATTACTGGCAGGTCACTGCCTACGACGAGTCTGATGTAGAGATCAGCCTTCCCAGTGATGTTTGGAAGACGCGCATAGACACCTCGCTCCAGGTGGCACCGACGACAGTCTTTTCACTTTCTTATCCATTGCACGGCCAAGAGATCATCGAGGTTACGCCCGCGATGCGCTGGCGGCCTGTGACAGGGGCTGCCGGCTACCTGGTAGAAATTCACCGCGAGCCGGATTGCAGCGATAGCGCTGTCCATGATGCAACCACACGCTACGTGGAACACTCGCCGCCGGTGCGCCTGCCGCCAGACACCTATTTTTGGCGCGTCCACGCACTGGATGCAGGTGGCGCGCTCACCGGTTCATGGTCACCCATACGCCGCTTTGTGATCGAACACCAAAGCCGCTGGAAGCAGTATCGCTGGTTCGACGAATCGATGCCAAATCCTGCCAGTGAGATCATGCTGACGATTAGCAATACCCTGATCGCCACCGACACAGTGGAGGTCAGCAACTCTTACTATGATATCAACGATCTGTACGCAAGCCGTGACGAGGACAACTGGTACATTGGTTTCCACATTGACGAATCTTCTTCCGGCAATGATGTCTGGTTCGGAATGTACATAGATACGAACCAGGACGACAATCAGGGCGCCGATGTCCCCCCACCCGATAGCCCAGCCGTCACCGCGCCCTTGTACCACCGCCCCGAATATGCCCTGTACGTGACGCGGGACGCCGGTGGCACTGTGAATACTAGTCACGTCGCCCTGCACGATTGGGAGCAGGATTCGGAAACATGGGACCCGCTCAGCGCGCAGAATCTAGTAGATCCAAACAGCATCGGTGGTGCCATATACTATAGCAGCACCACCCACTATGTGGAATTGCGCATCCCCAAGACAGTGCTGGGTAATCCAGGCAGTCTATCTATCGCGCTCTTTACGGCACAGGGCAGCGATGCACTCAACGTGCGCGATACCGTGCCCGACAGCGGAGAGGACGTGGGGGTGGTTGAACGATTCGCTTCAGTGGCAGACCGAGCCACATTGTTCTATCCAAACCAGCTGCCCTTGAACAACGATATGGGTTTTAGCGATAACCCGTTTATGGTCTGGCAGACGCCCGATATGGACTATTTCCGTGGTTACCGAGTAGAATTGGCGTTGGAAGAGGACTTTTCACCCATCTATAGCCACTATGAAGAAATATGGACAGGTGCCGAGTGGATAGTGGATATTGGCAGTACAGGCTATGCCCCCCTGACGCTGCTTCCAAACAACACCTACTATTGGCGCATCAAGATAATGCATAGAGATATTGACAAGAACGGCACTACGAGCGATTACTATGGAGAGCCTACTGAACCGATGTCTTTTGTCAAGATCGGGCTGGTGCCGAGCAATCCACAGATCTCGGCAGACTATACTGTACCCACGTTTAGTTGGGACCCAGTCGAAGGAGCCGGGTCGTACAGGCTAGAGATTGCTAACAACCCCGAGTTCAGCAGTCTGAAAGTGAACAAGTCCGTCAATCACAACCAGTATACGCCGAATATAGACCTAGATCTAGGAACCTGGTACTGGCGTGTACGAACAAAGAACAATGCCTATGAAGGAGAGCCGACGGAGGTGCTGAGTTTCACCCTCACACTGCCTGCCCCAATGCTTGCCGGTCCAGACGAAGGAGCGGTGATCGAGTATGGCCCGACCTTCCAATGGCAGACGGTGCTTACGCCCACTGCGCAACCCATATTACATCCAAGACAATATCATCTCCAGATATGTTACAACGAGACTTGTACCGACAAGGTCTTTGAAACAGACACCCAGACGACTTCTTACACGCGAGACCGTGGCCTCGCGGATCGGGACAACTACTATTGGCGTGTGGCAATCAGAGATGCCTGGAACAACATCGGGCCCTACTCCCCAGTACGTTCGTTCACCAAACAAGGCGCTTCTGTTACGTTGACCTCGCCGAGCCCTGGGGCCGAAATCACGACAACGCCCATTTTCCACTGGGAACCTGTGACAGGAACAAAAAACTATGAAATTCAAGTGGCACAGAACGAACAATTCAATCCCAACTATGACACCGGCAATGTTCACAATACATTTTTCACTCCCAGAAAAGAGTACGACACGCTTGAACAGTATTGGTGGCGCGTGCGGGCTTGTGATAACGACAACAATTGTGGGCCGTGGGCAGAAGGTCTGCTCGTTCCAACAGAATTAGAATATATCTACCTCCCGGTTGTCCTGCGCAATAGCAATTGAGCCGGGCTGTTCAGCTCACGGTCAGCAAAGTTGGGTGAGGCAAACCCCACTGCAAAGCAGAGTAAGAATATCAAAAAATAATCCCGCACCGACCCCAAAAAGGGCCGGTGCGGGATTGTGGTAAGAGTTGAACGATCTGGTTTCCTTGCAACCGAAAAAATGACCAAAAGCGACTAGAAATTATGGCACCTGAATGCGCAGAAACACCGGGTCCACCCGAAAGTTTACCATCGAAATCTCTACATCCTCGTGGATGAGCGAGGCATAACAATATTGCGGATTGCGGGCCTCGACCACGTCCACGAAACGGATACCCCCGGTGATGAGCGCCCGCTCCCCTGCCGGCAAGTACTGATATTCCGAACCGCCGATCACCCGGGTTTCCAGATCATCCGGCCCGCCGATGGCCCAGCGCCAGGGATGGTCTGTGGGGCTGGTCTCGCAGTGGATGGCGACCCGAAAGACACCCGACTGTTCGTACGCTTCCAGGGTGGCATAGTTCTGGTCGCTGTCGTACACGGTGCCGGGCGGCGGGCCGCTGGTGCGCAGGGGGACGACGCTGTCATTCTCAACCGTCAGCGTAAAGTAGAGGGTTTCGCCCAACGGGATCGTCCCTTCCGACCACTCGACCTCGCCGTTAAAGATGTAGGCTCGCGGCACCCCGCCTTCTTCGATGGTCAACGTGCCGCGGGCCTCCGTCCACTGCCCGACGGCGTCCCGCGCCTCCAAAATCACAGTGTACGTGGCCTCGGGCGGGGGGTCTGCCCCCCGGTCTACCCCGGCGTCATAGTCGAACTGGTGCAAACCGGCCTCGTTGAGCGGTGTGACCGTCTCTTGCTCCATCACGTGGTAGCGTTTTCCCTCCGCATCCTCCAGATACAAGGTCAGCTCTTCCACGTCCTTTTCGAGATAGACGTTGATCGTCACCCGGTCGGCGATGCTGTCCCGGTTGGGGCTAAAGACCGATGGATGGATATTAAAGCCGCGCAGTTCCGGCACAACAGTGTCGGCATTGGCGATGGTGAGGGTGCCGGTCGCTTGTTCGTGGACGCTCGCGGTGTCAGTCGCTTCAACCACCCAGGCATAGTCTCCATCTTGCAGCACCCGTTTTTCCACCGTGAACCCCTCGAATTCTTCCTCGGGCAACAGGTAACCATCCACCACACCGGCAAAGTAGACCTGGTATGGCTTTTCGACCGAGGGCGCGTGGTGCACGTGATCGCGATAATAGTAACGCTCCCCCTCCGGGTCTTCAAAGTAGATCGAGACCTCGGCGCTGCGGTCCAGGTTATACGTGATGATCAATACGTCTGTATCGCCATCGGCATTCGGCGTGATACGCTCCGCAGAGAACGAGACTTGGCTCAACAAAGGCTTTTCGCCGCACGCTGTCAGCGTCAACACCAAGCCGAGCACCACTATCACCAATAAAATGTGCCAAATTCGCAACGCACCCCTCCTCCAGTCAGAATTCGAGCAAAAGTATACCATACGTTGGTGGATTGGTAAACTTGCATTTCTCGGGAAAAAGAGTACAATCCGCACCCGATTGACATGATGAATTATTCAGAGACGATTGCTTACCTTCACAGCCTCATCGATTATGAAAAGATGCGTCTGGACCGTTACACATCCGAGACGCACAATATATTACGGGTCGCGCAACTGCTAGAGGCCATAGGCAACCCGCACACTCGTTTCCCGGCAGTGCACATTGCGGGAACCAAGGGCAAGGGGTCTACGGCGGCGCTATGCGAGGCTTGTTTGCGGGCGGCCGGTTATCGCACGGGCTTTTACATCTCTCCTCATCTTCACACCTTTCGTGAACGCATCCAGACAAACGGGCAAAAGATCGCCCAAGATCAAGTCATCGCACTGGTAGAAGAAATCCGCCCGCAGATCGAGCGTGTACCCAACATAACCTACTTTGAAGCCATCACAGCCGTCGGATTTCTCTATTTTGCTCGCTCAAAAGTGGATGTGGCCGTCGTCGAGGTGGGGCTGGGGGGAAGGCTCGACGCCACCAACGTTCTCACGCCAGAGGTGTCTGTCATCACGTCGCTCAGTTTAGAGCACACCTATCTGCTAGGCGACACGTTGGACAAGATCGCCTACGAGAAAGCGGGCATCATCAAGCCCGGCATCCCGGTAGTGGGTGCGCGGCAGCAAGCAAAAGCGCTCCAGGTATTGGAATCAGTCAGCCAAGAACGAAGCGCACCGCTCACACAGATCGGCCGTGATTGGGATTACGAGCCTGGGCCAGCAAATTTGGACGGCCAGGCTTTTACCATCCGCAAAATCACAAAAGACTCGGATCTGGCGGGCGAATACTGGATTCCTCTGTTGGGTCGCCACCAGCTGGAGAATGCCGCCATCGCCATCGCGACGCTGGACATTCTGCGCCAGCAGGGGTTTGACATCCCAGCTCATGCCGTGCGTGAGGGACTGCGCGACGTTTATTGGCCGGGGCGAATGGAGATTCTCAGCCGCGATCCGTTGGTGGTCGGAGACGGTGCGCACAATCCTCACTCGATGCAGGTACTGCGTGAGGCGCTGGAAGAGTGGTTTCCGGATCAACGTTGGGTACTCGTCTTTGGTGCTTCGGCTGATAAAGATGTGACCGGGATGTTGAATACCCTGTCGCCTATCACTGAGCACATCATTGTCACGAGATCGGATCATCCCCGGTCAGCATCGCCGGTCGAGTTGGCCGACGCGGTCGCTTCTATAGGAAGAGGCGCGGAGGTCAGCGTAGACATGTACAAATCACTCTTGCGTGGGCTGGCAACAATGGAGTCAAATAGTGGACTGTTGGTGACTGGATCCACCCATCTCGTCGCCGATGCCCGTGAGGAATGGGCACGCTACACCGGTACGTCACTGCCAGATAGTGACAACGTGGAAAATATCTAATATTGAGCGGATGTACCCGCTCAATTCGTTGAGCAACGTAAGCGTTTAAATGTGAGAAGAGTATGATGAAAGATAACTTGTTTCAAGATTGGTGGTCACAAATGGGATGGCCTCAGGGGCTGCCATTTTCTTTAGAGGATATGCAATTGGGAGAAGAACATTTGCGCGCATCGGCGGGAGAGGTAATCGAAGCACCACTTTTGCCATTGCGTGATATGGTCATGTTCCCCCGTATGGTCACGCCGCTCTTTGTGGGGCGCGACTCCTCGGTAGAGGCGATCGAAGTAGCAAACGAGCTGGGAGAACCGCTCATCACCGTCGCCCAACGAGACGCGGATATACTAGAACCAGGAGCCGAGGACCTCTTTACCTTTGGTTCCGAGGTAGAAATCGGCCGCATGCTGCGCATGCCCGATGGCACGATCAGTGTGCTAAGCCAGGGTCTACAACGGGTGCAAATTCTCGAATACATTCACCTGGAACCATACATCCGCGTTCGAGCGCTTCCCATCTATGAAGAGATGGAGAGAACGCCCATCACCGAGGCGCTGATGCGGGCGGTGCTGGCGCTTTTCGAAAAAGTCGTCCAATTGAACCGGAATTTACCCGAAGATGCCTATGTCTTTGCGATGAACATCGACAAGCCAGGTTGGCTGGCCGACCTGATCGCACAGGCGTTGAACTTGGACGTGGCCGAACGGCAAGAAGTGCTAGAGACCATAGATATTGGCGAGCGTCTTCAGCGCATCAGTGTCTTGCTGGCAAAAGAACTGGACGTGCTCGAACTGGAGGATCACATCCATGCCCGGGTGCAGCAGGAACTAGACAAGACCCAACGCGAATATTTCTTGCGCGAGCAGATGAAGGTCATTCAAAGCGAGTTGGGCGAAGCCGATGTCTACACGCAAGAGGTCAACGAACTGCGCGAAAAGCTGGTCGAGATCGAGTTGCCCGACGAGACCCGCGCGCGGGCCGAGAAGGAACTCGGACGGTTGTCCTCGATGCCCTCCATGTCACCCGAGACCGGTATGATTCGCACCTATCTCGATTGGCTGATCGACCTGCCATGGTTCAAGGCCAGCGAGGACAATCTGGACATCAAGAACGTGGAAAAGGTACTGGAATCGCGCCACTATGGTTTGCCCAAAGCCAAAGAACGCATCCTAGAATACATCGCGGTTCGACGCCTGGCCGCAGAAAAGATGCGCAGCCCGATCCTCTGCTTTGTGGGGCCTCCTGGCACCGGCAAAACCTCGCTGGGACAATCCATTGCCGAGGCCCTGGGACGCGAGTTTGTCCGCGTGAGCCTGGGCGGGGTGCGAGACGTGGCAGAGATTCGGGGACATCGCCGGACCTATATCGGATCGATGCCCGGCCGCATCATCCAGACGATGCGGCGAGCCGGTACGATCAACCCCCTATTTATGCTAGACGAGGTGGACAAGCTAGGGGTGGATTTCCGGGGCGACCCGGCCGCCGCTTTGCTGGAAGTGCTGGACCCGGAGCAAAATCACGCCTTTTCGGATCATTATCTCGAAGTGCCTTATGATCTTTCCAAGGTGCTCTTTATCACCACGGCCAATATTCTGGACCCCATCCCTCCGGCCCTGCAAGACCGGATGGAAGTCATCCGATTTCCCGGTTACATTGACGAGGAAAAGCTGGAAATCGCCAATCGTTTCCAGATCCCGCGCCAACTGGAAGAGCACGGATTGCAAGATAATCCCGTCAACTTTACCGAAGGTGCGTTGCGGGCCATCATCCGCGAGTACACGTACGAGGCCGGTGTGCGGAACCTCGAACGCAACATTGCCAATGTCTGCCGCAAGGTCGCCCGCCGTATGGCTGAGGGCAAGAAGCCTCCCCGCCGCGTCACGGCTCGATCTCTTGCCGGTTTTCTGGGCCCACAGCAATTCATCCGCAGTTTGGCGGAAGAAAAAGATGGTGTTGGCGTCGCCACCGGGGTAGCGTGGACCCAAGCTGGGGGAGACTTGATGCCCGTAGAAGTCATACTGATGCCCGGCAAGGGCAACCTGATGCTGACCGGTCAATTGGGCGAAGTTCTGCAAGAATCGGCACAGGCAGCGTTGAGCTATACCCGCTCTCGCAGTGAAGAATTCGGTATCGCTCCCGAGGTCTTTGAGAAAACCGACATCCACATTCACATGCCAGAGGGAGCGATTCCCAAGGACGGTCCCTCGGCCGGCATCACGATTGCCACAGCCCTCGTCTCTGCCTTTACCAACCGGGCCGTCCATCACGACATCGGGATGACGGGAGAGATCACGCTGCGCGGCCGGGTATTGCCGGTTGGCGGCCTCAGAGAGAAAATGCTGACAGCGCACCGGACCGGTCTCAAGACTTTTATTATCCCCAAGCGCAACAAAAAGGACCTGGTCGAGGTTCCTGCCAAGGTCAAACGCGGCATCGAAACCATCCTGGTCGAACAGATGGACGACGTGTTAGCAAAAGCGCTGCATCCGTCTTTACAGCAAGAGTGAAAATACAAGAGACATCGAAAGTCTTAGAGACTTTCGATGTCTCTTGTAAAGTAGAGAAATCCAGCCAGGCTATCTGCTCCCGACGTCGCTCCGTGCGCTAACACATTTTGCGCAGCCGCTGTGATCCTGGCATCCCCCCCCTCATCCAGCGCCGCCAGCAGTGCATGCCACGCGGTATTGCATTCTCCCTGAGCAGCCGCCCGCAAAAAAGCGGCAGAGAGCGTCATAGTGCGGGGAATGGCAGCGTCTGCCAGGGTCTTGCAAACAGATAGAGGTGTAGGATGAGCCAGCCACACCCAAAGCATCACGCCGGTGAGAAAGTCATCGCCGGCGGGGGTCAGCCCGCTTCCCAATCCAGCCAATCCAACCGCTCCCTCCCGCAGTTGTTCAACGTCGTCCATCCACCCTCTTTGTAGTGTTTCTGCGGCTGCTTGGGCCGTGGAGAGAACAACATCAGTAGGTGGTGGGATAGGGTTGTGCAGTTCTAGTTTCCCAACGCTCTCAGCCCCCGTCCCGGGGGCGTCTTGGAGGCGAACACCTTTCCTAAAAACGGTATACTGTTGCATGGGCCGCCCCCGAGACGGGGGCTCGAGCGTTCTATGCGAAAACTGAACAGCCATGGGCTGTGAGAAATCTCCGAGCAGTGACAACAAGCTGCCGGTCGAGGCGTGATGATGGACATTTTCAATCTGTAGACAAAGAGAGTGTAAAAGCTGCATTCGAGACACGATTGCAGCGTGCCGGTTTCGCAGCGCCTCCCAATCTGGACGAGGTTCCCAAATCACTGTCTGCTCCAGCTCGACCCTCAGCCCACCGACCTCCAGCCGCGTGCCGTCCACCATCACCAGCGCACCCGATTCGATCCCATCGAAAATCCCCGCCGCACCATCGACTACGACGTTGAGCGGCCCGTTACCGATTTCGGGGATCACCAACGCCACCACGCCGCCGTCGGACGTGACCAAATCACAGGCGCGTTCAAAAACGGCCAGCACCTGGACGTCGGAGCGGCCTGCCGCCAATCGACGCAATCGCTCTTTGGCCGTCCGGCTGACCGAGCGGGCAACAGTCCAGGCCATTATCGCTTCTTATCCATCTTGCTAGATCGCGCCGCGCTCCTGCAACGCTGTCACCTGCTCGTCCGAATAACCTAACAGTTCCGTCAACACGTCTGCCGTGTGTTGGCCTAGCAGTGGAGGCGGCTGCCGGACCTCTGCCGGGGTTTCCGACAGTTTGTAGGGAAAGCCGGTGAGCTGCACCGGTCCGGCCGTGGGATGCTCCGCTTCCAACTTTAGACCCCGCGATTCTGCCTGGGGATGCTCAAAGACATCGGACACCGAGTTGATCGGCCCGCACGGAAGTCCGGCCGCTTTAACCTCGGCCATCCACTCGTCAGCATCGCGGACAGCAAAGGCCTCGTTGAGCACCTCCACCAATGCCGGACGGTTGGTGACGCGATCGCCGTTGGTGAAAAAGCGCGGGTCGTCCTTTAGATCCGGGCGGTCGATGGTGTCACACAATATGGCCCATTGTCGTTGGTTGGCCGCCGCCAGCGCGAACCAGCGGTCGCGGGCGCGGAACACCTCGTAGGGGGCGATGTTGGGGTGCGCATTGCCCAGTCGGCGCGGTTCCAGCCCACCAACCAAATAGTTTGAAGCTACATTCGCCAGCAGGGCCACCGACGAGTCCATCAGCGAAACGTCCACCAACTGACCCTCACCCGTCTGGTTGCGGGCATGGAGAGCGGCCAAGATCGCCGTCGCCGCAAACATCCCCGAATTGATGTCGATGATGGGCACGCCCACCCGGTACGGCGTTCCATCCGGCGGCCCCGTGATACCCATCAGCCCGCCCTCGGCCTGGACGATGACGTCATAGCCGGGCCGTTCGGCATAGGGCCCGGTGCGGCCATAGCCACTGATGGAGCAATAGACCAGGCGCGGATTGAGGGCGTGGATGTCATCATAACCCAACCCCATCTTGTCTAGCACGCCGGTGCGAAAGTTCTCCACCATCACGTCCGAGACACCAACCAACCGGCGCATGATCTCTTGCCCCTCTGGCTCCTTCAGATTGACGGTGACGCTGCGCTTGTTCCGGTTGGTCGCGATAAAGTAGGCCGATTCGCCCGCATAGGGGCCGTAAGGCTCCCCCACGAAAGGCGGCCCCCAGCCACGGCTGTCATCCCCACGGTCAGGTCGCTCCACCTTTACAATGTCCGCCCCCAGGTCACCCAGCATCATTGTGCAGTAGGGGCCAGCCAGAGCGCGGGTGAGATCGATCACCCGAATACCGTCTAGTGCTTGCATTGTTCCTCCTTGTCTGTGAAACGCGAACTAGAGCCTCACGTTTCAGAACCGCTGGGTCAGCTTGTTGATCTGCTCCACGTGCGCCGATTCGTAGCAATCGCCAAAGCGGGTCTGCGGGAGCGTGGCTTTACGGGCCATCAATTCCTCGTACTCGTCGTCGTCCACAAAAGCGACGCAGCGACCAATGCAGGACTCGCCGTCCACAAAACGCCACGGAAAAAAGCCAATGGTCGCCCGCCGGTTGGCCAGCAGATCGATATCGCCGCCCAAGCATTCGGCGTGGATGATGCCGTGGGGAAACATCTCAATGTGCATCATCTGGTACTTGTCTGGCGTAAAGCGCTCGGCCAGCGGCGCGCCGTACATCTCGCGGAACAGCTTGTCGGCCTCCTCGGCCTGGCGGGGCATCCAGTCGCGGATGATGGTGTTCATCGGGTGGTCGGCACTGCCGCAGTCCACGCCGATCCAGCGAATCTTTTTCTCCTTGGCCCAGACGGAAAACTCGCGATCGGGGCCCGGATGCTGCACCATGTAGCGAATCTCGTCGGCATGGGGCTGATCCCAGCCAAAGTGGTGGTAGCCGGTGTGGATGATGAGGATGTCGCCCTCGCGCACCTCCACCCGCTCCTCGACCATCTCGGCGGTGTAGATTTGATAATCGCCGGTCGCATCGGAGAGATCTACCACTGCCCCCGGCCCCACCAAAAAGTCGTTCAGGTCGAGCTCGGCGATGTCTTTGCCGGGGGTATAAAAGTGAATCTCGCCGTCTAGGTGGGTACCCAAGTGATTGGAGTGGGTGAGCAGTTGGCCGTTGGCCCCGTTGGGTGCCAGCCGTTTGAAGTATTTGACTTGTAATGGCTCGTAGGTGGGCCACGGTGGTGTGCCGATGCCCAAGGGGATGGTTAAGTCTATCAGTTTCATTTTTCGCTCCTTTATTTATCTAGTTGTTCAACGCACAAAATTCCACTCGGGTAGAGCGAGTTTGCTACCCGCCCTACATTCGTGCAACAGATTGACGCACACCACTAACGCGACCGCCGGTGATATTTTTGAACGGGCACAAAGGTACGTATGGGCAAATATGTGAATCTGGATATCTTGATGGATGGCTGCATGACCAGACGGTTTGCTCAAAGCTTGTTATTCACTTGTGAGATCGTTATCGGACAACCACCGCAGGATGATTGCCCAACGGGATCAGGATCAGTCGTCCTTGAACTTGAAAGAGACCTTAACCCTGGCGCGGTAAGCCATCACCTTTCCGTCGTCGATCTGCATATCCAGCTCGACGATCTCGGCGATGCGCAGGTCTCTCAAGGACTCGGCCGCCCGCTCGACAGCGGCTGCAGCTGCTTTTTCCCACGATTCATCACTGGTCCCAACCAACTCGATTACTTTATATACACTCTCTGCCATCGTAGCTCTCCTTTCGCCTTTGCGACTACAAGCCGCTGCCTTCCCGGCCCAAACGCGGGGGCTGGCGGCACTCAACCGATACACGCAAACTTGTTTACGCGTAACTCGGGTTGAAACCTTGCTTTTAAAGAGTTGACATAGATCGTTTGAAAGTCCTCGTCGTTAAATCCGAACACATTCGAGAGCAGTTCGTACTCTGACACCATGCTGCACCCAAACGGACCGGGATCGTCGGTGTTGATGCTAAAGCTGAGGCCCAACTCACGGGCCAGGTGAACGGGGTGTTCCTCGATGCGTGCGACGCTGCCCGTCTTGAGGTTACTGGTCGGGCACATCTCGATGTGAATACGGCGTTCTTGAACGAGATCGAGCAATCTTTCATCCTGAAACAAGCTGACACCGTGCCCAATTCGGTCCGGATAGCCGTGATCCAGGGCATCCCAGACCGATTCCGGCCCGCACCATTCCCCGGCGTGGATTTCGATGCCCAGTCCGGCCTCGCGCAATTTCGCCATCGTCTTTTGAAATGGTTTGATCGGATTGCCCTGTTCGGGGCCTGCCACGGCGACGCCAAAGATCAAACTCGCCTCATAGAGGGCCACGAGTTTCTCGGCCAGTTTGGTGACTTTATCAGGGGTAGCGTTGCGTCCAAAGGCGACCAAAAACTCGACCTGAATTTTGTCATCCTCCTGCTGATCGATCCACTCCCGAAAGGCTATGACCTCTTCCACAGCCTCGACGGTATCCTGCGCAAGCTCACCAGAGGCAAGCATAATTTCCGCATAACACACGTTCTGCGCCTTGAGCCGTTCGACGTATCTGCCGAGTATCGGGTAAAAGTTTTCCAGCTTTCCTTCAATCGGATCGATGAAATTCCACCAATTCCAAAAGCTTTTCAGGTCATAGATCGGATACGCCCGCTCAAACTCGCGTGGATCAATCGGAAAGGCGGGGTCATCTCGGCGAATGTCCCGAACCATTTCCCGATCCAGTATGCCGTCCATGTGGCAATGGAGCTCGGCTTTGGGGAGTGGTTTTACATCCATCTCATCACACGCTCTGACGCACCGTTTGCTTTCTTCCCTCTATAGCCCCTTCGATGGAATAGATGATGAGCGCAGCCCATATCACGCTAAATCCGATCACCCGTATCTCTGTAAACTCTTCTCCATAAACCAACACCCCCAGGAGAAACTGGAACGTCGGGGCGATGTATTGCAAAATCCCTACCGTGGCGAGGGTGACTCTCCGTGCGCCGTAAGCGAACCAAATAAGTGGGAGCGCGGTCACAACCCCCGTAAACGCAAGAAGAATGTTCGTCGTTGTCCCCGCGTGCCCGAAAAATGCCGTCCCCACCAGTTCGGCATAAACGAGATACACCAGCGCGGGTAGAAACAAGACAGCGGTTTCAACTGACAGCCCCTCCAACGCCTCCAAAGGCGCGATCTTTCTCAATAGACCGTAGAAACCAAAGGAAATCGCCAGGGCGAACGCAATCCACGGAAACGTCCCATAGCCCAACGTGAGAAAGATCACCCCGCCTGTCGCGATCCCAATCGCCACCCACTGCCACGGGCGAAGCCGCTCCTTTAGAAAGATCATTCCGAGCAGAACGCTAAAGAGCGGATTGATAAAATATCCCAGGCTCGCGTCTACAATGTGACCGGCGTTGATCGCCCAGACGAACGTAAACCAGTTGAATGCCAGGATGCTGGCGGTGACCAAGAACGTGATCAATATCCTGGGATTCCGCCTTGCTTGTTGCAGCCATGCCCACTCTTTTTTTCTGATCAACAGCAATACGACGAATACGAACGACCATGCGATTCGATGAGCAAGCAGCTCGCTAGCCGACACCATCTGAACAGACTTCCAAAAAATGGGCAGGAACCCCCAGAGGAGATAGGCAGCGGCGACAGAAAATACCCCCCGTTTATCCGTCATTCGCTTCCATCTCCCGGTAGAGAAACCACGCGCCTTTGCGATGGTCAGAGCCTTTGGGCGCGCGATCATAGTACAAGTCAAAGATTTGGCCGGTGTCGGTGCGCACCCGGTAATAGTCCCGCCCAACGCCCCACGAACCCCGGCGCGAGGCGGTGGCGATGTGCGTGGGCCGCATATTGGTCGCCATCCGGCCCCGGCGGCCATAATCGTGCCACTCGCTCAACATCTCGGTGATCTGGTACGCCTTCTCCTGCCAGACAAACCGGTCCGGGCAGCCTGGCTTTTTTTCCAGCAGCGGCGGCTGGTCGAATTCAACTTTGACAAGTGCACCAATAAAGTGCAGCGGTTTCATGTTCATACAACTCCAATTTGACCTAAATGACGCAACAAAAGAGATACACTCACAATGCTACCAAACTCAGACAGCGTGGTATGGTTGATGCCCCGGACCATAGTCTCAAAGGTTATGGGTCTGCCGGATCGAACGAATGTCCTCGACGTGACCGATAGCGTGACCGGTTTGCATCTCGATGACCCACCCGGCAGTAATCTCTTTCTCTTCCCCATTCGGCCACTTGATGAGAATGCGTCGTTCCCAGGCACCGGGTATCTGTTCGACCAACTGAACGACGTGGCAACAGTTAGCCTGAAAGAGCGCCAGCGACGGTTCGATCGCCCGGCCTGCATAATTCCAGTTCTCTGCCCACGTATCTTGCGGCAGGTCCCAATACCATTGAAAACTGAATACACCCGGACTGTTGCCGAGCGCCGCCTTGACGCAAACCTGCCACAGACCATCGCCGTCAGCGAGGTGGTGCACAATCTGCCGGATCGTCCACGAGTCGGGCGTCTGGGCGAGGTCGAGTTCGGCGCCGGTGAGGCCCGCGATGGCGGCTTTCAGTTTGGCCGGGCCATCGGCATAGCGTGCGAGAATGGTGGCTGGGTCGTCTGTTTGTGTCGTCATGGGTGATTATTACTCCTTTTTAGCGATCAACTCTGAACGGGCCAATGTCCATCGTCGGGGTTTGTCCATCACTAATATATTCGGCCACGAGCTGTCCGGCGATTGGTGCCTGGATGATGCCCTTTCCTCCCCACCCGCAATTCAGAATGAAACCATCGATTGATGGAACCGGCCCCAAAATCGGGCGGTCATCCGCCGTTACCGGACGGACGCCCGTCCAGCCCGTCAGGAAGGAAGCATTCATCAGGATCGGCACGCGATGCGCGGCCACGTCGATCATCTGATGCGCTACCTCCATGAGGAATGGGATCTCTAGTTCGTTGGTGGGCGATGCGCCCATACCCATCAGCATGCCCGGTCCCTCAGGGCGACAATACCACCCCGCCGTCACGTCCTCGATAAACGGCCAGGTGGACGGGATGTCGGGAAAAGGCCCGGTGACGACGATGCTTCGGGCGCGATTGAGGATCGGAATCTCGACGCCAACCCAGCGCCCGATCTCGATTGCCCAGGGGCCTCCGGCGTTCACCACGGTTCTCGTCGCCACAAATCCCTCGTCGGTGACGACACCTTCTACCTGTCCGCTTCGAACGCGGATTCCGGTGGCCCGCACTCCCTGACACAGCTTGACGCCCATCTCGCGCGCCCGGTTGACGTATCCCCACATGATCATATGCGGATCGAACGGCCCGTCGTCCGGCCCCCAGGTGGCAAGAACGACGTCATTGGTGTTTATCTCTGGGTACCGCCGCTTGACCTCCTCGGGCGTCAGGATGTCCGTTTCGATGTTGAGGGATTGCAACATCTTGGCGCTTTTGAGCAGACCCTCGGCGCTCTCTTGGGTAGCCAGCGACAGCCACCCGCTTTTCTTGAAATCGATGGGAACGCCAATTTCTTCCTCAAACTGCATATATTTGGCATACGAGTACAGACCCATACGAGCGCCTAGCTCATCGGCGCCAAACTGCAAGCTCAGCATCGAAGCGGACTTGCTGGATGAACCACCGCCCACCTGATCCATCTCGACCACGACGACGTCCGTGACGCCTGCACGAGCCAGATGATAGGCCGTGCTGCACCCAATGACGCCCGCACCGATGATTACAACATCTGCCGTAGCTTGCATAGTTCCGCCGCCTCCGCCGTGATGGTCACACCGCAGTGCTGTCGTAAAACGCTAAATTCTCGACGATCATCTCCCGAATCGGTAGGTGATAAGGACACTTTTCCTCGCACTCGCCACACTCGGTGCAGTTTCTGGCACTCTCCATGCCTCGGATAATCCAACTGGAGCCAAGCACCTCGGACGAAAACCGTTTCCAAAAGCTGCGCGCGTTCATCACTAGGGATATGCTCACGTCTTCCGGGCAGGGCTGGCAGTACTCGCACCGGCGACAAAAGCGCGTGCCCACTTCCGTGCGGATGCGCTCTATCTCCTGCCGTTCCTGAGGCATCAGCTTCCAATCTCCAGCGACGATGTCCGCAATCTCTTTAATTTCGGCACTCGTTTCGATGCCCGGGTCGGGCACGACGTTGTCGAATTGGAGCAGGTACTTGATGGACAGGTTTGCATTATCCAACATGCCACCGGCAAACGGCTTCATCGCGATAAAGCCCAGGTCGTGCTTTTGGGCCAGGGGTAGCAATTCTTGAGCAGGCTCACTGGTGACGAAATTAAAGGGAAATTGGAGCGTCTCAAAGTGCCCTGAAGAGGCCGCTTTTAGCGCTACGTCCATCGAGTGGCTGGTGATGCCAATGTGCCTGACTTGACCCGCCTCCAGAGCCTGCTGTGCTGCTTCCATCGCGCCACCGGGGCCGAGCACTTGTTCGTACGCCTCGAACGTGGAGAGGTTGTGAAACTGCCACAGGTCAATACAATCCGTTTGCAAGCGCTCCAAGCTCAGTTCCAGATGTGCCTGAGCACCGGCACGATCCCGCGCGCCGGTTTTGGTCGCAATGATCGTGCGTTCTCGCTGCCCGATAGTCGCGGCCAGCGCCTTGCCAATACGCTCCTCACTGGTTGAGTAGCCGTTGGCCGTGTCGAGGAACGTGACACCCAGATCGAGACATTGCTGTACCACCTGGATTGCGTCTGCCTCAGTGAGACGTTGAATGGGGATGCCGCCGAATCCTACTCGGGAAACTTGCAATTCTGTTTTGCCCAATCTTGTAGTTTTCATATGTGATCTTCTCCTGGTCTGAGGGATAATGTATATCACTATGTCGACAATGTCAAATTGACAAAAGTCATAGCCCTAGATACAATTGACGTTCATATAGTTTGAGCATATAATAATGTTACAAAAGCAATCTCCCCAACAATGGCGATAAATTTCTTTGAACAAGTCTACCGGCTAGTGCGACAGGTGCCACCTGGCAAAGTCACATCCTATGGGTCAATTGCCCGTATGTTGGATCATCCTCGCGCCGCTCGCACAGTTGGATGGGCATTGCACGGTATACCAAAAGGTTCAGATGTACCATGGCACCGCGTCATCAACAGTCAGGGCCGTATCTCGACCAGTCGCCAAGAGCACGGTGCCGACCATCAACGAGTCTTGTTAGAATCCGAGGGAATCGAGTTTGACGAGCATGGATACACAGATTGGGATCGATTCGGCTGGGATGGACTCCCGTGGCCAGAGGTCGAGAAACTGATAGCCTCCGAATAGATGGCTCGTAATCCCTAGTTGTAGACAGAATCAGGTTTCCCAAGCCAATCAACATTGAATCGTGATATACCGCTAACCCCAAACTAAAAGGAGGTGCATAATCTAGCCAAGATACTAGCCTGAATCGACATAGATGAACAACACCTGTCCCCACCCATCTGAGATTGCCCATGTCGGGCAATAACATTAGGAGGTCAAAATGTTTTACAAGACAAACGTGAAATCACTCTTGGTCCAAGCTACCCTCTTTACGCTGGTTATCGTGACCGGATTATGGCTGGGAGCCTGGATACTGTCCATCCCCACATCAAGCGCATCCGGCGCGCTTCTGGCGCCGTTGGCATTCCAAAGCCCCATCGGTGAGCCTGAACTCCATGTCGCCAAGACTGTTGACAACGATTCTCCCGAACCTGGTGAAATGATCGACTATACCCTCACTTACTCGGTGACGTCGACCACCGGTCATCCTAATCCACAGGCTTTTGATGTCCGACTGTACGACTTTTTGCCTGCCGGAGTAGAATTTGTGTCCAGTAATCCCCCAGGACAATATATAAGTGGAACTGTTCTGATCACTGATGATTCTGTCGGATTAACAGACGAAACTGTACTCGTGCGAGCACGTGTATTGGAGGGGTATGAGCAGTTGCACAACTATACACTGGCGGCGGCGACTGGCGTCACCCCCACTCACGACTCGCTGTTAACCACCGTGGCCCCTGCCTCCCCGCTAAACTTGAGCAAGACAAGCGATCCTGTGACATTGATCAATAGCGATCTGATCTATACGATCCAATGCGAGAATCCTAGCTATATTACGGCAACTAGCGTAACAGTGATGGACGTTCTGCCCGTCGATTTATCGTTTGTGGGTGCGTTCCCGACACCAGACAAGATCACGTTACCCTTACTCTCGTGGTCACTTGGAGACCTGGGGCCAGGAGAAAGCCGCACCATTGTCATCACTACCACAACACCGGCTCTACCCAGCATAATCACCAACACCGCGATGGCGGATGCGCAACATCAAGTAATGACACATACACTGTTTGCGACCCAAGTCATCAGTGAAGGATCGATTCTGCGGGTGACCAAGCAAGGTTCCTCCGCAGTGGTTGACGTGGGTGATGAACTGGTATATACCCTCCAATACGAGAACATTGGCAACCAAGACGCGATAGGAACCCGGTTAACCGACACCTTGCCCGTTGACGTCTCAGTGACAGGCATTTACTCGACTGCAGGAACTTTCTCCTCTCCTCCATTGGTATGGGAACTGGGCACAGTGGTGGGAGGCGCTCCAGCGGAAGAGATCTTGATCACCGTGACAGTAACAGGAGGCTGGGGAGAAACGTTGCACAACGTGGCCGACATCACCGCTCCAGGCAGCTTCCCCGGGCATGCAGAATTGGATACGGATGTTCGACTGGGCCTGATGTACTTGCCAATGGTGACGAGGCCTTTTTAAACGATCGGAGGCTCCTACCCAAAAACAAAGTCTATCTGACATAACCGGTTGATCAGCGAGCACAAAGCGCAAAGGACGCTTTGTGCTCGTTCGTTTGACACATTCGAAAGAGCCGTATCAGGGCTGTTCAGTTCTAACGATCTTTCGGTACAGATCGCTCACAGCCCTGGCCGTATAGTACCTCTAGTGTTCACTACTCGACATTTCGAGCAGGAACCCTCCCACAGGTTCGAGAATCGTGCCAATTGCAGGCAGAACCTATCGTCAGGACAGATAATAACCCAAAATCGTGGCCTAATCTGCGGGAGAGTAAAGATGTCGGGCAATGAATAAAAACAAAGAGTCTTGAGGATTTCGCACGGTCAATTGCAGACCCTAAAGGTTCTTGTGTCAAATTTGACGACAAGGGGCCATTGTCTGGCGTAAAAGCATTATTTTTACGATTTTGAACAAAACCTTCAAGGTCTCGCCATGCGAAATCCTAGCAGCCTGTCGGAGAAATCTGGTTTAGCCCCTTGTGGACAGCCTACGAGTGGCAAAATAGCTCAAAAACAGGCACAAACGGGCACAAGGCCCTATACTACAATTCTCTCCGACAGACTGTTAGAGAAGCAAAACAAAAAAAGGCGGCTGGGATTATCCAGCCGCCTTGTGCAATACACAACTGTCACTCGCGGACCGTCGCATCGGCCGGCATCCCCGGCTTGAGAACGCCATCGGGGTTTGGTATGTGCACCTTGACGGCAAAGACCAAGTTGACGCGTTCCTCCTTGGTTTGCACATTGCGAGGGGTGAACTCGGCCTCGCCCGCGACATTCACCACCTCCCCCACGAACACGCGATCGGGGAAGGAATCCACCTGTACCTCAACCTCCTGACCGATCCGTATCTGTCCGACACGAGTTTCAGGAATATAGATGACGAGCGTCACCTCGTCTAGGTTGGCGATGGTGAGCAGCGGCAATCCCATAGACGCCGTCTCCCCGGCCTGGCTGCTGCGGCTGGTGACGATGCCGTCCATCGGAGCGGTCAGTGTGAGTTGGGCGATCTGGGCGTCGATCAATTGGATAGCAGCTTCCGCCATGCGTACCTGCGCCTCGGCCATCGCGATCTCTTCCTCGGACGAACCGGCCTCCAGTTCGTCCAGCGCCGCTTGCGCTCCGTCCACCTGCGCCCCGGCCAAGAGGAGCTGCGTCTCTGCGCCGTGGAGTTGGGCCTGCATGCTGAGCGGATTTTCGCGCATTGTCTGGAGAGCGTTGAGATATCGCCATGCGCCCTGCAACTCGGCCTCGGCCTGGGTCATCGTCGCCTGCACGGCCTGTATCTGAAGGTTCCACGAACGTTCCGCGTCTCCGCTCAGGTCGTGGTAGATGCTGCGCCGCAATTCGATCTCTGCCAGATCCGTCTCTACCATCTCGACGCTTTGCTCAGCCAGGCGCACCTGCGTGCGGGCAACGTCGATCTCGACGTTGAGGGCGAGCGGGTTGCTGATGGTATCTTGCGCGTTGATCACGGCCTGGGATGCACCATCCCGCTGGGCCTCGGCTTGGGCAAGCACGGCCTGTGCGGCAGCGACCTGCTCCGGGCGCACACCGGCGAGCACACGGGCCAAGTTAGCGTTGGCCGTCGCCATCCCCGCCTCAGCCTCCAAACGCTGGCTCTGGAGCATCGCGTCATCCAGGCGCACCAACACATCGCCTGCAAGCACGTCATCTCCCCGATCCACCATCATCTCGGCAATGCGGCCCGACGTCTCTGACGCAACGACCACTTGTTCTCCCTCGATAAAGCCAGAAGCGGCAATAGGGCCATCGGCGGCGGCGTCACTCTCGCACCCTGTTAACAATACAACAAACAACAAACAACAAACAAGTATCAAACTCGACGATTTGTTCATCTTACTGCTCCTCGGTAACGATCACAGCGTCGGCAGGCAGACCTGGCCGAAGTGCATGATCGGGATTGGGGATGCTCACCTCGATGGCAAAAACCATGTTCACGCGCTCTTCCTGCGTTTGCACGTTGCGCGGAGTGAATTCCGCCTCGTTGGCGATGGCAACCACGCTGCCCAAGAACGTCCGCTCCGGGAAGCTGTCCACCTGAACCTCTACCTCCTGACCGACGAACACGTGCCCCAACTTGTCCTCCGGCACGTACACGGTCAGCATCACCTCGCCCAAATCGCCCAACGTGAGCAAAGTGGCTCCAGGCGCGGCCAGTTCTCCCGCGTGGATGCTGCGCTCCAGAACCAGCCCACCGACCGGCGCGACGACCACCAACTTTTCGCGCAGCACGTCCAGCGAATCGAGGGCGGCCCGCGCTTGTTCCACCTGGGTCTCGACGATGGCAATATCCTCCTCGGTAGCGCCCGCCCGCAGCGCGTCCAGTTGGGCCTCGGCCATCTGAACGGCGGCCTCGGCGGCGTGGTGCTGTGCTTTGGCGGCGTCCACCTGGGCGTTCAATTCCTGGGGATTATCTCGCATATCGTAGAGATTGCCCAACGCCACCCGCGCGCCATCCAGCCCGGCCTGGGCCGTGTTGACGCCCACCCAGGATTTCCAGTAAGCGTTGGGGATGAGGTGAAAGTCCAACGACAGCACCGGCAAATTGGGTCGATATGGCTTGGGCAGCTTTTGTATCTCTCGTTTCGCCTCCGCCATACCCTTCATCCCGTCGTCGTAGGCGTCATTGGCGATCTCGGCGGCATCTTTATACGCGACCGTCTGGGCCAATGCTGCTTGGGCGACAGCCACCTGCGACTGGGCCAGGATGATCTGCGCCTCCAATTCCTGAGGGTTATCACGGATGGCGATCAGGTCTTGCCACGCCTGATGAGACCCATCGCGCGCAATCTCGGCCTGGGCCAACCCTGCTTCAGCCTGCCGGATCTGTTCCGCGCGAGCACCCGCCCGTACCTGGGCCAATCCTGCCTCGGCCACACCCAGGGCCGCCTGGGCCACCTCGGCCTGGGCATCCAACAACGTGCCGTCCAGACGCACCAAGACCTGCCCGGCCTCGATCTCGTCCCCCTCGTCCGCCAACAATTCTACCACGCGCCCACCCAACTCGGGCGCGATAGAAACCTCATCGGCCTCGATAAAGCCGGAGGCGGTCAGACCATTCGCCTCGGGCTCGGCCAGATCCATCTCTGCCATCACCTGGCTCATGACATCCGGGTTCGTGGCAAAGTAGATGCCGCCCACCGCCACGCCGATGACGATCACAACAATGATTACAATCGGCACAATCCGTTCTGCTTTCATATCCTCACTCCTATTTAACTGTATTTTCACGGCTCCGCACGTTCGAGATAAAAACATCCTCCAACGATGGAGCAATGACGTCCATCATCCGCACCTGGACGCCTTGTTCTGTCAACATTTGCTCGATTTGGGGCTGGTGTTTCGAGATTCCTTCGGCCACCACGTGGATCAACGCGCCGTACAGTGCCACCTCGTCGAACAGCGCCATTTCCCGCAAAAGGCCGATCGCCTTGTCCGGCTGGACACAGTCGATCTCTAGCACCTGGCCCTGCATTTTGTTCAGTTTGATCTCTTCCGGCGATCCCCGCGCGATGATGTGCCCGCTGTGAATAAAGGCCAAGTCCTGGCAATGTTCAGCCTCGTCCATATAGTGGGTAGTGACGAATATTGTCGTGCCCTCGTCGGCCAACTGGTACAACAGGTCCCAAAAGGCCCGGCGAGAGATGGGGTCTACCCCGGCGGTCGGTTCGTCCAAAAAGAGCATCTCTGGCTCGTGGAGAATCGCCGCGCCCAGGGCCAGCCGCTGCTTCCACCCGCCAGACAGGTTGCGCGTGAGCTCGCGCTCTCGCCCCTCAAGCCCCGCCATCTCGACCACGAATTGCTTCCGTTCCCGCAATCGTTTGCCGCGCACGCCGTAAGTGCGTCCGTAAAAGTCCAGGTTTTCGCTCACGGTCAGGTCGTTGTAGAGACTGAATCGCTGAGACATGTAGCCAATGTGCTTGCGAATCTCCTCCGGCTGGCGCACCACGTCGTAGCCCAGTACAGCAGCCTGGCCCGACGTGGGCCGCAAGAGACACAACAACATGCGAATCGTCGTCGTTTTGCCCGCGCCATTCGGTCCCAAAAAGCCAAATATCTCGCCCCGCTGGATGTGGAACGTGACGCCGTCCACGGCGGTAAAATCACCAAACTTTTTCGTCAGATTAACAACTTGTACAGCATATTCGTTACTAGTCATCTGCTTACGCATCCTGCTTTTCTTCCGTACGCTTGCGGATGAGGGAGATGAATGCTTCCTCCATCCGTGGGCGGGTCTGGCGCAATCCCTGCACGACGATGCCCGCACCGCTCAACGCCTTCTGTATGGTCACCGTGCGCTGCGCGGCGTCGTCCACAAAGATGTGCAACAGGTCGCCATAAGTCTGCACCTCCAGCACGCCGGGCAGCCCCTCGATAATTCGGCTCGATTCCCGCAGGCGGTCGGGCCGCAGTTCCAGCAGCTCGCCCTCTACCAATTCCTTGATCTGCTCTGGCTCGTCGCAGACGACAATGTCCCCCTCAAACATCAAGGCCACCCGCGAGCAGCGCTCCGCTTCATCCATGTAGGGTGTAGTGACGAAAAGTGTCACCCCTTGCAAGTGAAGCTCGGTCAGAATATCCCAAAACTCGCGCCGAGAGACCGGGTCCACGCCGGTGGTCGGCTCGTCCAAAAAGATGACCTCGGGCGAGTGGATCAACGTGCAGGCCAGAGCCAGCTTTTTCTGCATACCGCCAGACAAATGTGCTGCGCGACGCTTTTGGAACTCGATCAAGCGGGCGAATCCCAAGAGTTTGGGAATGCGCTCCTGACGGTCGGCCCGGCTCACCTGAAAGACGTCGGCGAAAAAGACCAGGTTCTCCATCACCGTCAAATCGCCGTAGAGGGAGAACTGCTGCGCCATGTACCCGATGCGTTTTTTGATCTCTTCTGGTTGTTTGACTGTGTCGAATCCTGCAACATGCGCGTTGCCCTCGGTGGGGTCCATAATGGCGCACAGCATACGGATCGTCGTCGTCTTGCCCGCGCCGTCGGGTCCCAGCAGGCCAAAAATCTCCCCTTTGCGGATGCCCAGGTCAAGCCCGTCCACGGCCGTGTTTTTCTTGAATTGTTTGGTCAGATTGTGTGTTTCAATCACCCACTGATTATGTCCCATCAAATTTCCCTCTTTTTGCCACGAATTAGCACGAATGAGAGCGACATGGAAAAATTAGTGTAAACTCGTGTAATTCGTGGCAAGATAAAAAGTATCCTGTAGAATCTATCGAGACTCCCATTCGGGCCGCAAAATACCGTACAGGATCATGTCGTACCGTTTGCCATCGCGCCAACCGAACTGGCGGAAAACGCCCTCGCGCTGAAAGCCCATCTTTTCGTACAGAGCGATGGCGCGCTCGTTGTAATCGATCACGGTCAAATGCAAACCGTACAAGTTCAACTCGCAAAACGCGTACCAGAGCGCGAGATGCATCGCCTCGCTGCCATAGCCCTTGCCCCAATTGGAACGATCGCCAATACCAATCCCGAACCAGGCCACCTGGTTGGCCCACTCAATCTCATAGAAACCGACAAACCCGATCAGTTCATCCCCATCAACCGGTCGAATGGCAAAGACCAAGGTGTTTGATGACTTGCTCTGGCCCTCCAGGTCTGCGGCGATGGCCGCTTTGGTCCGGGGAAGCGCCAGGTTCGTCTCCTGCAGCCTCAGGTATCCCATATCCTCCGACCAACGCGCCATAGTCGAAGCATCGTCCTCACGAAAGGCCGTGAGATGCACCCGGTCACCACGTAAAAGATTCGTGTTTATTATCATCAATCCAATCGCTTTCTTAAACGAACGGTCGCAATGGTATAGAGACCAATACCCAATACACCCAAAGCCAACACTTGGGGCCATAGATCGGCCAGCCCAACGCCCTTGAGCATGATGCCTCGCACGATGGCCGTATAGTGCCTGTTAGGTGCCAAATAAGACACCGCTTGAACAGCACGCGGCATATGTTCCACCGGCAGCACCTGTCCAGACAGAATGACCTCCAGCATCACGACAAAAAAAGCGCCCAGAAAGCCCTGTCCCTGCGTTCGGGCCGTTGCCGAGATAAGCAACCCCCATCCCATTTCGACTAGGATATAGCAGGCCGTCAAAATCATCAACAGCACCAGCGATCCTCGCAGCGGTACCTGATAGCGCAACGTGTTCAAAGCCAACATTCCCAGAAACCCCAGGTAGGTCACAATCAAGGTCAGTATGCTCTTGCCGACGATCAACTCGATGGAGCGGATCGGCGTCACGAAAAGCTGCTCCAGCGTGCCCGCCTCCCGCTCTCGGACGACAGAGACCGCGGGGAGCAGCACGGCCAACAAGGCCACCGCCCCGGCCATCTCTGCCGGAAGCTGAAATATCTCGCGGCGCAAATCCTCGTTGAACCAGACACGAGATCGCGCGTCTATTTGTTCCAGTTCCCCGACCACGACGTCTAGCCCAATTAAACGCTCACCCAATACCTGCCGGGCGTACACGAACGCAATGCCCTCCAAATATGCCTGGGTCACCAGGGCTGTGGTAGTCTCACTGCCATCGAGCAATACTTGCACAGCGGCCCCTGTGGTCTCCGAGTCGGTCCCAAAGTTCGGCGGAATGACGAGCCCCACTTTGACATCTCCTCGCTGCAACAGGTGCTCCACCTCATCCGGACTGCTGGCGTGATAATCTGGGTCAAATACACGCGAGTGACGCAACGTCGTCACCAACTGCCGGCTCGCCGGGCTGCGATCCTGGTCGCAGATCGCCGTCGGAATATGCATAATTCCCCTGGAAACCATGTTTGCGATGGACGAGAGATTCCATACCGGAAACGCCAACACAAAGACCAAGAGCAACTTGTGGCGCAGAAACTGGACCACTTCTTTTCGAACCAATCCACCAATACGACTGAACATTGTCAAATTCTCCCGCTTATCAGTTCAACTTTTTCTTGAGACGCCACACAGCCAGGCCGTTCAACAGCAGACCACAAGCCAGCAGAAAAAGTCCATCCGGCATTAGAATTCGTACTCCCACACCCTTTAAAAATATCCCACGAGCGATGGTCACATAATGAGTCGCCGGCCAAATCAATGCTTGCGCCCGCGCGTCGGACGACATCGCATAGAGTGGGTAGAAAATCCCCGACTCGTTGATCGGCGGCATCATGAAAATTATCCCCGCGACGACCAGGGCCGCCATCTGCGTGCGGACCAAACTAGAGACCAGCAGACCGATGCCCAGATTGGCTAACAAAAAGACACTGGAGAAAACCATCAGGTCTGCCAAGCGGCCCCGGAAGGGCACATCGAAAACGAGTACTCCGATCAAAGTGAAAAGGAGAATATCCAATAGGCCAACGAACACGTATGGCACCACCTTGCCGATCAACAACTGGTACCGCTGAATCGGCGTAGCCATCAAACCCTCCAAGCTGCCCTGCTCCCTCTCCCGTGCCAAGGACAAAGCCGCCGAAAGGGCCGGCATCGCTAGGATGATGGCCATCAAACCCGGCAGGACGCTGTTGATCTCTTTCAGATCGGGATTGTACAGTGCCTGCACCCGGAACTCGACCGGTAGGTCTTGCCCCGCCGCCAGTCCCGCCCCGGCTAACCGCTGCTCCAGCAACTCGACCGAAAAGTTGGCCGAGAGCGCCTCGACGCTTCCCAGAATCTGGTGAGCGGTGTTTGGCTCGGTCCCGTCCACGACGATCTGTACGGGAACCAATTCTCCCTGCAACGTCGCTTGGGCGAAACCGGGCGGGACAACGATGGCCGCCCGCACCTTTCCCGTCCCCACCCACCGGCGGGCTTGTTCGGGGCCGGTCGCCCGGTACCGCACGTCGAAAAATGCTTCGTTGGCGAAACGCTCCACGTAAGCGCGCGATTGAGGGCTGTTGTCGCCGTCCACGACCGCCACTGGAACGTCCTCAATGTCGGCGGAAAAGGTATAGGCCATCAACACCATCAACAAGGCTGCCCCCACGGTGACGATGAACAACGACCAAGGATCGCGCAGCATGTGCCGGAACTCTTTGCGCGCCATCGCGATGAGACCATTCATTGCGCTGCCTCCTCTTTGGATTCGGGCCAGTGAAAGGTCTCGTCTCCCTCGGGCATAAAGGACTCGAGCACTTCCATCCCCTGCAGCGCGTGGAACAAGTAATGATACCGTTCATCGGCAGCGATTTCCAGCCGGGCGACGGCGGTGCTCAGTTCGTGGGTCAACTCGTGGGTACGTTGTCCGGGCCATCCAGGAGGCAACAGATCCAACGGCAGGCACGGGTCCTCGTTCAGGACAATCTCCATAAGCTCTCCTTGCAAGCTCATTGCTTTGAAAAAGAGGGCTTCGATGTCTACCGCTTCTCCGTGCTCGATCTGTTCTAGCGACGCCATCAAGAGTTCCATACCCTGGTTCACGTCTTGGTAATGGGCCTCCAGGTCCTGCAAACGCCATACTCGGTAGATCAGATCGCGGACGCTTTCCACACCCGGCATCCAAATGCTTTCGCAGCGCAACAGGGTCACGTGATCGTCGAGCACCAGTTCCTCGACCGCGGCTTTGACGTTTACCTCCTGGTCGATGGGGGATATCCACACGCTGGACGAAAGCAGGCCAAACCCCAGTGCTGTCAGTCTGGCGCGCAGACCATCCCGTTTGTCTCGATGATCCTCTGGAATGTTGAACGTAACCACCAGCCATTTCCCATCCCACGTCATTTGGCCCATTAAGGCTATGTGATAACGCACGAACTTGATAATGAACTGGTCTACGATCACCTGACCTTGCGGGCCGACCGTATAGCGCACATTCTCCCGGCCTTGGCCGATTTTGGTCAACATACCAGATCGCACCATGCGGTTGGTTGCCGCTCGGATAGCATCGGGAGAGAGCCTGAACTTTTGAACCATCTCTAACAACTCTTTACTGCCGATCTCTCCCCGCTGTGCGACGATGCGCAGGATCAAATTTTGTGTTTGAGCCACAAGTAAACCTCGCTTTATGGTTGATTTTTATACGGTCGTTACATTACCGACCGTATACATTGTAACCCAAAACGTAATTCCTGTCAACAGCTATTCAATTGTTAACGTTCCATGTTTTTACGGGAAAAGCCGGGAAACCGGGAAAAGCTTGCTTTTCCTTATGTGTTCCAGTGCCAAGCACCGGAACACACCCCCTTGGTTCACTGGAGGGATGAAAGGCCGAATCCCTTGTCTACTCTGACGCTCAACTGGGGTTTTTCACTCCAACTGCTTGCGGAACCTACTGGATGCCAGCAGCATGATGACCACGCCAAAAATGATCAATGCCACCACCTCTTGAAACAGTATCTGCAACCCCACACCCTTGAGAATGATCCCCCGAATAATGACGAGCATGTAGCGCAATGGAATCACATAGGTGACTGCTTGTAACCAACCAGGCATAGCTTCGATGGGAAAGAAAAAACCCCCCAAAAAGATGGACAGAAACATTGTCAGAAATGCCAGCAACATGGCCTCTTGCTGTGTGTTGGCCACGCTAGAGATAAAGATGCCAATACCTAGCGATGTGACCAGGAACAGGGCCGAAAGACCCAGCAGCAATGCCAGGCTGCCCCGAACCGGCACTCCAAACCAAAAGACACCAATGACCAACACCTCCAGCACGTCAAAGAAAGCGACAAACACGTAGGGAGCGACTTTGGCAATGATCAGTTCCAGCGGTTTGATCGGCGTCACGATCAACTGCTCAATGGTACCCTGTTCCCGCTCGCGCACGATAGACATTGCGGTAAAGAGACACGTCATAAAGTAGAGAATCAAGCCCATGATGCCGGGGATCATAAAGTTGGCGCTCTTCATCTCTGGGTTATACCAGACACGCGGGCGCACCTGCACGCCGGGCATATCGTCGGGGTCAATTCCCATCGTCCGCTCCAAGATGCGCATCGTTTGAGCCTGCCCTACCGACTGAGAAGCGGCGAAAACAGTGTTGGCGACGCTGGGATCGGACCCATCAATGACAAAGGCGACCTGCACTTGTTCTCCGGCATCGATCCCTTCACCGTATCCTGTTGGAATGATCAGACCGGCCCGCACCTGACCTCTATCCACCAGCCGTCCCAGTTCCTCCTCCGATTCGACATAGTGAACAATGTCAAAGTAACTGGATGCCCGGTACGCCTCGGTCAAATCGCGGCTGGCCATCGTCTTGTCCCCATCCAGGACGGCAGTGCGCAGGTGTTCGATGTTGGTGGTGGCCGCGTATCCCATAAACATGAGTTCGACGATGGGTATGATAAACATCACGCCCAGCGTGCGTGGGTCGCGCAGGATGTGCAGAAATTCCTTGCGGATGAGGGCCAGTGTGCGCAAGAGGTTCATGCTATGCTCCTTCCTTGGGACTCAGCCCGTCAAAAATGAGCGTCCCTAGCACCTCTGGTACGTCGTCCCACTCTGATAGGAGATGTTCATCGCCCAAGATTCGCAGGACGATCAGGCCAATAAACATACTCTGCACAGCCCGCACCGCCAACGGTACGTTCACCGGACGGATGTGGCCCATCTCGATCCGCGCCTGCACGTACTGCTCCAACAACGTCGAGATTCGGTGCACAAACTGCTCGGCAAACTGTTTGCTCAAATCAGGATTGACGATCACCTCTGGTAAAATAGCCTTGAGCATTTCTTGGCCTCGCTGCATACTGTCCGCACGGTTGCGGAACACGGCGACAAAAAAGTCCTGAACGTTGCCTTGCAGCGCTTCCACCAGTTCCTCGTCCAGGGCCTCCACCTCGGCCAGACGGGTCATGATGCCGATCAACAGATCAGACTTGTTGGCAAAATAGTTATAGATGGTTCCCTCGGACACACCCGCTGCTTGGGCAATCTCCTTGGTGGTGGTACGGTGAAAGCCCTTTTCTGCAAACACCGCAGCGGCAGCGTCAAGGACCTGATTACGCCGCGCCGAGATCAACTGTTGCCGTATGGGGTCTTGAGATTTGGGAATAGACATTTGCCCTCCTTGTGATTGAGTGTTCACTCATAATATTGAGTGAGCACTCAATCATATTGTACATTCTAAAGGAGCACTTGTCAAGAGATTATAAGATTATTAAGGTTCAGTCTTGCTTTTCACGCCGCCGACGCAGTGCCAGCAAATACTCGTATTCACTACCGCATACAGGCGATAAACACATCCTCCAAGGTGGGTTCGATGACAGCCACAGCACCCGGTTCGACGCCAGCCTGGCGCAGTTCGGCAACAATGGCCTCCTGATGCCGTTCCATATCGGTGGCGACGACGTGCACCAACGAACCGTACATCGCCACCTCGTCGAGGGGCAGTTTGCCGGACTGATAGGCGGCCCGCAAGACCTTGACCGCTTTGGCCGCGTCGTCCGGGGCAATCTCCAATACCTGACCGGTCATCATATCCCGCTTGATCTCATCGGGCAAACCATAGGCGATCAATTTTCCCCGCTGGATAAAGGCCAAGCGGTGGCAGTGCTCAGCCTCGTCCATATAGTGTGTGGTGACAAATACGGTGATATTCTCGGCCACCAGTTTGTAGAGCAGGTCCCAAAAGGCCCTCCGGGACACAGGGTCCACGCCCGCGGTAGGCTCGTCCAAAAAGACCAACTCTGGGCGGTGGAGAATGGCGGCGCTGAGCGCCAACCGTTGGCGCCAACCTCCTGACAGATCTTTGGTACGAGTCCGTTCGCGCCCCTCCAGCCCAGCCATCCGGAGCGCGTCCTGAATACGTTCCTCCAACAGGGCATTCCCCAGGCCATATGCCCGGCCGTAGAATTGCAGGTTCTGGAGCACGGTCAGGTCGTTGTACAGGCTAAATCGCTGCGACATGTAGCCGACGCGGGGACGGATTTGTTCCGGGTGTTTGTTCATCGGCATACCCAGAACCTCCACTGTGCCGGCGGTAGGTTGCAGCAGTCCGAGCATCATACGGATGGTGGTGGTCTTGCCAGAACCGTTTGATCCCAGAAAGCCAAATATCTCGCCCCGGTGGACGTCAAAGTCGATGCCCGCGACGGCAGTAAAGTCACCAAAGCGTTTGGTCAAGCCGTGGGCTGTGATGGCAAAGTTGTTGTTTTGCATCAGTTTTCTCCTCAATCCAAAGCCCGGCGCACATAGCGCAGGGAGAACGTGCCGATCACCAACCCCAAACCTGCCAGCGCTAGCACATTCGGCCACAGCACCTCCAGACCGACCCCCTTGAGCAAGATCCCCCGCAGGATGGTCAACCAGTGATAGGCGGGAATCACGTTCGCCACCCACTGCACGATCTGAGGCATTGACTCGACCGGAGTGGCATATCCGGTGAACATGAAATCCGTCAAGCCAATCATCATCACCACCAGAAACGCCTGGTGCTGACTGCGCGATATAACCGAAATCACCATCCCTTTGCCCAACTCGACCAACAGATATCCAAAGGCGAGGGCAAGCAGCAGGATCAATGATCCCCGGACAGGAACACCAAAAGCAAAATGCGTCATACTGAGCATGAGTATAAAGTCGAAAAAGCCCACCAGAACGACCGGGATAGATTTGCCGATGATGATCTCTAGCGAGGAGAACGGCATAACGAGCAATTGCTCCAATGTGCCCAATTCGCGCTCGCGGGAAAAGGAGAGCGCGGCAAAGAGCAGCACGGTGAACTCGAGCATCAAAGCCAGTTCGGCGGGAGTGGTGTACAGCGCCTCGCTAAGGGTTTCGTTGAACCAGACCCGTAGGCTGGGAGTGAAACCGGTAAAGCTGTCCGGTTCCAGGCCCAGGCGGCGCAGTGCGATGTTCTCTCCCATATCCGCGATGGCGCCTTCGACAGCCCGTAGTGCGGCCGTCGCCGGGACACTCTCGGCCCCGTTGAGCAGGATTGCCAGAGTGGGTTGTCCCGTGGAGGACGCGATTTCATTGTCAAAGTCGGGCGGGATGATCACGGCCGCGTTGATCTGGCCGCGGTCAAGGGCGTCCTGGATGGTCTCCATATCGCCAACTTGAGCCTCGATCACAAAGGTGTCCGTGTTTTCCAGGCCGGTGACCACCGCCCGGCTGGCCGCGCTCTGGTCCTGGTCCAGCACCATGAGCGGCAGGTTCGTGATCGGGCGGGAGGTGGCCCAGCCAATCACCAACAATTCGAGCGCGCCGCCGAACAGCATAAAGGCCGGCAGCCACCAATCGTTGATCAGATGAATAAATTCCTTGACGACGAGTGACCAGATACGTTTTATCATAGTTCTCCAATAAATTGTTATAGAGTGTCACGGGCGCAGCGAAAGCCAAAGTTGAACGTGACAGAGGGGGAATATCTGTAGCGGAAGGCGCTGCGCACAACGGCCGGTTTGGACTCGTACGATCCGCCGCGCAGCACGCGGGCCTGCCCAGAAGATGGGCCTGTTGGGTTCACCTGCCGCTCGGAGGGATAGTCTCCATACCAATCGGCCACCCACTCCCACACGTTGCCCGTCAAGTCCTGCGCCCCGCACCAGCTAGCGCCGGCTGGGAAACTGCCTACCGGTACCGTCCCTCCTGGGGAGCATCCCAGGAATTGCGCCAGTTCGCAGGTAGGCGTTTCGTTGCCCCAGGGATAGGCGCGCCCCTCTGGCCCTCGTGCTGTATATTCCCACTCGGCCTCCGTTGGCAGCCGTGCTCCAACCCATTTGCAGTAGGCGTCCGCCCCGTACCAGGATACCTCCATCATGGGGTGATCAGCGTAGCCACTCTTGGGCCCGAACTCTTCCCCACTCTGCTCGATCAGACAATCTCCTTCTTTCAGATCCAGCCAGGTCGGCCCACTCTCTGCCTGATTGCCCTGTTCGTTCAAAAAGGCCGAAAATTGCGCGTTGGTCACCTTGACTCGATCTATCCAAAAACCGTCCAGGGCCACGGTATGTGCTGGCTGCTCGCGCTCAAAATCCTTCCGACTGCAACTAGGGCCATACTCGTCGTACAGTTGCAATGCGTGATTCATTCCATCATCGTCGCTGCCCATCTCAAACTCGCCCGCCGGGATGTAGACCATCACCGCCGCGTCGGTGGGACGGGTCCAGGTGTCGCCCAGGGATGGGTTGGGCTCGCGTCCACATCCACTCGCGGCGAGCACGGGAAACGCGACGCAAAGCGCGCAAAGCGTTAGCAGTGACCAGATGCATTTTATCATAATTTTCCTCAAAAGCGGCAAGTCTGCAAGTCACCTGCATGTCTTTTCACTTGCGTACTTGCCACTTGCTCACCCCAATTTCTTCTTGAAAAAGAGCGCGCTGACCGCCATGAACGCCAGCCCCAATCCAATCAGCGCCACCCCATAAGGCCAAAGCACGTCCAACCCGACACCAGTCAGGAATACCCCCCGCGTGATGATCGCATAGTGGGTTCCCGGTAGGGCCAGGGCTTCCAAGCGTATCATCTCTGGCATGGAGGCGATGGGGAAAAATATCCCGGTCATAAAAAAGCCAGGGAAAAAGATGACCAGAAAGGAGAGCGCCAGCGCAGTCGGCTGGGTGCGCATAAACACACCGATAATCATTCCCATGCCGAGTATCGCAAATAAAAAGGCCGCAGAGAACAAGAAAAACAGTAAAAAGCTACCGTTAAAGGGGATATGGAACACCACCCTGGCGGCGACCGGCATCACGATCACATTGATCAAGCCAACGATAACGTAAGGGATCATCTTGCCCAGCAAAAGTTCGGCGCGTCCCACCGGCGTGACCATCACCTGCTCCAGCGTGCCATGTTCGCGCTCGTGGGCCAGCGTCAGGGCGACCGAGAGGGCCGGAAAGCCAAGCATCATGGAGATCAGGCCAGGGATCATGTCTACTCTGGGCTTTAGGCCGGGATTGTACAGGGCACGCACGCTCAAATCAATGGGCTGCAAAGAGTTCAAAGAGACACCAATCGCCTGCATTTGGCTAGTGAGCAAATCGTTGACAAATTCCCCAGCCCGCCCCCCAATCTGCTCCACGGCAAAGCCGCCGCTCTGTGGTTCTGTCCCATCAATGATGATCTGCAAACCCATCCCACGCAAAGCCAGCAAGTCGCGCTCAAAGGCTGGATTGATGACCAGAGCAGCCTTGATTTTGCCGTGCATAAGTAGGTCTTCGACCTCATCCAGGGTGTCCACGTAGGCGTACAAGTCCAGGTCCTCGCCCTCTGTGATCCGCTGGATGAAAGTGCGAGATGTCGAACTGCGATCCAAGTCGAGAACAGCAATGGGCACGTGCTCAATGTCCGCCGTCAGCGCGTAGGCCATAATAAAGAGCATTGTGATAGGCACCATCATGACGAGTACAAAGGTCATTCTGTCCCGCAACATGTGATTGATCTCTTTGCGAATGATTGCCTTAAGATGACGCCAAGACACGTTCATCCTCCTTGTTTTTTTCCTCTTCCAGGTGCTTTATCAAAGAGATAAAGGCCTCTTCCATCCGCGCCGTGGCGTGTCGCGCCCCATGATAATCAATTCCTCGATTCCTCAAGGCCGCTTTGATCTCTGGTAGACGCCTTTCCGCCGAGTCAACGAACACGTGGAGCAAATCGCCGTATGTCTGCACTTGTAGCACGCCGGGCAGCGTTTCGACCACGGTATGCGCCGTCTGCCAGTCGTCAGGGCGTAGCTCGACCAGGTCGCCCTCGATCTGTGCCCGAATCTGCTGCGGTTCGGCGCACACGACCATTCGCCCCTCGTACATCAATCCCACCATGGAGCAACGGTCCGCTTCGTCCATATAGGGCGTGCTGACCACTATCGTGGTCCCTTCCAGGTACAGATCGGTCAAGATATCCCAAAACTCGCGTCGGGAGACAGGGTCCACGCCGTTGGTCGGCTCGTCGAGCAGCAGGATCTCTGGTTGGTGGATCAACGTACACGCCAGGGCCAGCTTTTTCTGCATCCCGCCAGAGAGATGGACCGCGCGGCGATCTTTGAATTCGGTCAGACCGGCAAACGTGAGCAAACGTTCTGTGCGCTCCCGCAGATCGGAAAGCGGCACATCGAATAACTCGGAAAAGAAGGATAGGTTCTCCACTACCGAGAGTTCGCCGTAGAGGCTGAACTGCTGCGCCATATAGCCAATCTTGCGCTTGATCGCCTCGGTCTGACGCGCCAGATCATAGCCCGCCACCTGGCCCGTTCCCGACGTAATATTGAGCAAACCCGCCAATAGACGCAGGGTAGTGGTCTTGCCCGCCCCGTCCGGCCCGACCAGTCCAAAAAGCTCGCCCGGTTGGATGGACAGATCTAACGAGTCCACCGCCCGCGTCTTTTTAAAGTCCCGCGTCAGCGCGTGGGTTTCGATGATGGGAGGGATTTTGTTCATATTCACCTTTTATACCTTTTCGGCCACGTACAGGTGGATGCTGCCAAATCCGCCGATTTCCTCATCCGTGTACCTGAAACCGAACTCGTCAAGTATCGTATTCATGTCTCTGATAATATCACCAACACTTGCCCAAAAACCAACAGCCTTCGTCCCCAGCCAATTTCTGTTCGCTGGATAATTGACATCGACCAATAACAACTTGCCACCGGTCTTTAAAACCCGGTGCAGTTCCGACATTGCCTTCATCTCATCGGGATATCCGGTAAAGGCCATCGTGTTGACGATGCAATCAAACATTTCATCCTCGAATGGCAAAGACTCGACATTGGCTTTTTCAAGCCTCGCCGTGATCCCTTTCTTACGCAGATTGTTCTTTGCCGTCAACACCATCTTTTCGTTATAATCAATGCCATAGGTGTCAAATTTATCCGCATACTGCATCAAAAGATACCCCGTGCCAAACGAAACTTCCAACACTCGCGGCCCTTGGATATGCGGAACCACACTCGTAATCCAATTCTTCCAAACGGGCAATACCTTGACAGCCCAGTCGTAGATGCTGGCGATTATCGTGTAGGCCCTATTATTGCTCTCTGTATATTGCCTTGCATCTTGGGGTTTATTTGAATATGTGAGATCTTTTTTCATAGATTTGTTTCTCCACTCAATTACTGAATCCTGGCAGACTGTAGACGTTGTCACAGATACGGCATACGACGGCTCGAATCTTGGCACAGACGATTAGGTTTTGATTCTCGATTCTATTTTTTTGCCCTCCGAACGATCCACAACACGATCAGCGCACCAAACAAGGGTTCGGTCGCCAGGCCAATCCACTTGATGGTATTGCTAAAACCCATCATGGGGACAATGTACCAGTCGAGCAGGCCAAAGACGATGGCCGTGACGATGGCGATCAAATAGTCGCCGATTGTGCCAAAGGGCTTGTTATCCTTCCAGATCAAGCTTGCTATCGCGCCAACCAGCACACCGACCACCACCATTGCAATTACGAGTATTACGATTTCCATTTTTCTTCTCCTCAATTATGATATGGTTTACCCTCAGGGCCTTGATAACGACGATACTTTTCAGTGTTCTTTGTTTTTTCTGTTACCTGGATTGCTTGTCCAGGGCAAAAGCTGTAGCAACGTAGACAAAGCATACAATCGCCAAGAAACTTGGCTCCCGCCCCGTTCATCTCGATGTTGTTCACCGGACAATGCCGCACGCACCAACCGCACTGTGTACAGTTCTCATCAGAAAAGAAATCTTTGAACACAAGGGACTCAAATTTCATACCCCACCGTTGACCAATGCCCAGCAGGCGTCCAAAAGGATCAGCGCCCTCGACGCGCGATTTACGCTGATGGACAAGTTCTGCCAGATTGGCAATTTTACGATTGGCCTTTTCCAACTTACGGGGCATCTTTTCCGGCAGCGTGACAGGTAAAAAGTCCATCGGTGGAATGTAAAAATTATTACCCATCACCACATTCCCCAGCAAAAATGGTTCATACCCTTTGTCTTGCAATGGTTTGACAGCATACCAGGCCGTATCGCCAGCCATATAGCCGGCTGTGGTCACCGCGAACAAAGGTCTACCTTCGCCTGGAGGTATTTCCTCCAGAAAATCGCGAACCACGATAGGTGCAAACGAAGAATAAACGGGAAACGCAATCCCCATCACGTCGCACGATGTTGGGTCCACGGTGGAGGCCGAAATATCCTCGCACGACATCGCCACAACATCGTTGCTTAACTCGGTCAGCCGCTCAGCCAACCGATGTGCCATCCACGCAGTATTTCCTGTACCACTAAAGTAATATATATTGACCTTCACTAAATGTGGTTACCTCTCCTATTGCTATTACGATGATCTCAAAGGACAGTTTTCATTCTCACACGTCGGGCAAGCGGCGAAATGCAAGATTAGAAAAACAGTTGCTGATAGAACCCAAAACAAGATAAACAAAACTTTGTTCTGCCATAACCAATACTGAGGTGGCGCGTGCAAACCCACCAAGTAAGTCGTAGCCCCTACCCTGTCCCCGAACGTATACTTGCCCGGTTTTCTACGAGGCAAGAACTTTGTGAGCCGCCCCAACACAATGTGAGTACATGATTGAAACCGACAAGGGCACTTGGCACACAACGAATACGCAACGATGATCAGAGATAAGAATATCACGACGACGTACAGCGCACCCATCAAGACGTTGCTGCTGAGCACCACCCCAACTCCCAATGCAAGCCAGACCAGCATCAACAGGTTGCCAACGTACACCCAAGTCCGAGCCTTCATCGTTCAACCTTGCCAAGACGATACCCGCTGGCCTCCCAAGCCGCTCGCATATTTGGATTACGCTCAAGATATCTATCCACAACCGACTTGGGGACCACATTCATCGGGCACGAAAAGTTGATGCACCGGCTACAGGTGTATTTTCTTAGGTTAAACACCGCACTGATAATGGCTGCCAGTCCAATCCACACCAAAAGAGTTTCTTTACCCAACAGCAGAAAAATGAATGGAAAGCCGATCAAGATCAACGCACCAACCAAGAACTGGATTTGCTCCGATTTACTCATCGGACCAGGGCGATATTTCCAAATCTTGACAACTCCATAGTTCGCGTGGCAGTGCAACACACGTCCTTCCTCCGCCCACATCGGGCAATGACTACACAGAATACGAGCCTCCCACACGAAAAAAAAGAAAATCGAATAGACAAGCCACAAAAGGAGATACTTGCCATAACCCGCATATATCGTGCCCGCGATTGCCGTAACACCAAAGGGCAAGCAGTTTATCAAAAAACTAACCAAGTCTTTTGAATCAAAACGGCACATCAGGCTGCCCTCGATTGAACAGTCCTGACATTCGGAAATGGATTCCCAAGCACAAGGCATAGATTGCTTTGTCATTTACCAATCCCTTTGCTCATTCTTTTGGGGATTAGAAACCCTGTGCGGTCCTGATACTCTGCATACGCTTTCCCATAACGGATGAGCAGGTCTCGTTCCTCTGCCCAACACATGACGATAAAAACAGGAACCCACACGAACGAATACAATACCAGAAACGGCGAATGGAGCAGGAAAGCGAACACCCACCAAATCAACAACTCGCCGGCGGCTTGAGGATGCCGAATCTTGCTGTAGATGCCCCCATAAAGTGTGTGCTCCTTCTTGGGCACCATCGTCTCTTTGCCGGCATCCCACATACCTCGACCAAAGAGATATCCACTCGGAATCGCGATCAAGACTGCAATCAAAGCCGAAACCCACCAAGGCCATAGAAACGTCCGCGCACGCGATACTGGCAGTGGGTAAAAAACATAGACCACATAGTTGACACACGCCAGCCCCATAAATATCCCAGAGATGAACCGATACCGTGCGCACGTCGGATACGCAGCAGTACCGATCTTTTTTTCCAGTGCAGCAGGCCCCACGCTTTTCACGTAAAAGTACAGGCAGAGCAACGTCGAAACGACCATCATAGCAAAGTTAATCCACGCGATCATCACTACCCTCCCAAACGAGTCTCCGGCTTGAGCCTCTTGTACGTATGATCGCAAAACGCATCGCCAGTGCCGATTTGATGAGTTCGCTCGAACCCCCACTTGTCAGAATGGACTTCCGCAGCCACCCAGTCGCCTTGGCAGACAAAGGGATTCATCTCTGAAAGCCTCAACATGTCGAACGTCTCGCAAAAGGGGCAGTTTGTGATGTACAGTTGAACTGTATCATCGTCCAAATGCTTAACTGAGACATCATAGATTGATCTCCAAGCCCACAAATTAGCCTCCAGCTTTGGCCCAAACTGATCGAACTCGGAAGCATCCCTCATCCTTGGAAGAGAGAGAACGACCAAATGCTTGGCCAAAAAGGCAGCATACGGCCCCCAAAATTCTACAGCCTTTTTCTTACCCACAAAGAGCGAGGATCCCCAAACTGCCAGAGCGTAAGGCAAAGCAATAACAAGACCTACACATCGACTAAGCCAATCCTTCATCTCCAAAGCCTCCTCGAGTTTTGCAAATTCTTATTCACCATCCACTTTACTCGTTCGCCTCCAACCCACTCAAAAGCGTCTCGGCAAATACCTCGCTGATCCGATCCAGGTCCATATCCGGTATCATCATAGCGTAGGCTGCCAGACCATCATAGGCGGCCAGCAGCGCCCACACCAATTCTTCAGCATCCACCGGTTTGAACTCGCCACTGCTGATGCCCTCTTCAATGATCCCTACTACAATGTTCTTAAATCCAACGAGCATACCGACCCACAACTGACCGGTTTCCTCACGCTGGGGACTTGATGCCCAGAATTCGAGGAACAAGCCAAAAACACCCTCGATTTTCTTGCTGAACGATGTCGTTGCCTTGGCCACAACACGCAGCTTGTCGGCAGCATTTGTGCACTGTTCTATCCCTGCAAAGGTCCCTTCTCCAACGTCCATAAAAACCGTCAGTATAGCCTCTGCAAACAACTCGTCCTTGCTTTTAAAATACCAATAGAGGCTTCCTTTGCTCATGCCACTTTCAGTGACAATGTCGTCCATCGTGGTGTTATTGTACCCTTTACGAGTAAAGCAAATCAGGGCAGCCTCAATGATTTGTACGCGGCGCTCGGTGGATACATCAGGTTTGGGGGGCATAACTACCTCCTACTCCCACAACATCCGCTTTAAGTTTTTTCAGTGCCAAACCAATGATGGGCAACTCGATCCAAACGTACACGTACGCGATAGTGAGGTACCAGTGAGATACCAAGTAACGAAACCCCTCGCCTCCAATTATGCCCACTAGAACAAAATCATAGATAAAGAGGGGAATCGAGGCATAGAATGCGAACCAGAATGATGTTCGGACATGGTCGCCGCCCAAGCATATCAGTACCACACAACCAATCAAAGGCACAACGGCGAAAAAGCCCACCAAGCTGAGAAGCACAAGCGCAGCATGGCTCCATTCTGTGTAATAGTTTGAGAGGATGCCAAGCAGATAAAAGCCCAGCCAGGCCACAAAAGTAACCAACCATATTGTCAGATGTTTCTGAACATTCATTGATCTCGTATCCTTCCAAGTTCTCTCGATTCATTTACTTGACTGACCGGTCAGTCAAGTAACATTATACATCATGAAACAACAGTTGTCAAGATTTTGAGACAAATTACGGTAGAGTTGAAGAGTTTCCCGAGCTAGGAATTTTGTTCAGAAACAGATGGTGGCTGTACAGATGAGCATAATATCAAAGTTGACTTTTGCAGAGTCACGGGCTACAATCTAATTATAGTACACACTCATACTTGTTGTGGGATCAATTGTATCCATCGTATCACTTGTGATGAATTACACTGTGGGTAAAAGTCACACGCTCGATGAATTCACCTTGGCTTAATTCATCGGTGCTAAAAGCAATCAAATCAGCTGTGCTCACATGTGTGTTGATTCGAGTGTCGTGTGAAAGGATCATAACCTGAACCTGGGTGAAGGCAGAGCATCCTTGTTCATAAAGGGTGAGAGCGATGTCAAAGGCTGTCCACGTTTCCTGAGCGGCATCATCTACTGTCTGATCTGACGCGAGAGGGTAGATGATTTCAAAGACGAGTGAGCCATCGGTGGTCAGCATCACCGTGCCCCCCAGATCGGCTTGGGCCAGCAGTTGCGTGGCCTGCCATTGACAATCGGTTGGGGGAAGAGTTGGGCGGGACAAATGTCCGGGTGTGGGTGTGTGAACGCGTGATGGAAGAGCGGGGCGTGTTGTGAGTGTCAGCAAAATCGAGATAATGATGACGTTAGCAATTACCAGGATACCAATGACGCGTTTCTGTTTTGAATTCATCGGCAACAGTGTAGCACAATCAGTGTACAATGACAAATGACAAGTAAATACATAGACGAGCAAGCAACTGACCAATCAGCCATCCAGCCAACTGCACCACGTCTCAGTCGCGACCAGCGTTGGGGTGTCGCGAGTACGGTTTTGGCCAGCTTTTTCCTAGGCTGGGCACCTATTCTGGGCAAATTTGCTTATCGAGGTGGTGTTACGCCGTTTACACTGGCTGCGTTTCGCACAATAGTGGCAGCGTTGTTCCTCTGGTTGGTATTTATCTTGTTTTGGCGACGCGAGATTTCTATTTCGTGGCGCGGTTTGATCGGGTGCATCAGTGTCGGTGCGGTCAATGGTTTTGGTTCACTGTTCTATTATAGCAGTCTCTCACGCCTTGATGCTTCCTATACCGCGCTACTCGACTCGACCAAGCTGCTGTGGGTAGTATTGTTCCTTTTTGCTGCCGGACAACCACTGACACGCCTCACGTTAGCGCGGTTGGGTCTCTCGATGTTTGGAATCTATCTCTTGACGCGCGTGGGGCCAGGCGAGATAGATTGGTTGGGAGTAACATTTATGATTGCCTCGGCAGCGATCAACGGCTGGCACACAGTGCTAGGGCAGTGGGTCTTGGCCGATGTCCCATCGCGCACAGCAACGCTCTACATTCTGACATCGATGGCCGGTGTTGTTGGTCTAGCTTGGGCAGTGCAAGGAGAACCCATAGAGGCAATCACAACTATGGGTGGGACTGCCATTCTGGGACTGGGGTTGACGACTGCACTTTCTCGGCTGGCGGTGTTTAGCGCGCTTCAGCGGATGGGTGGGGTCGAGACTTCGTTGGGTGGATTGCTAGAGTTGCTGATTAGCTTGATGTTGGCATTCCTGTTACTGAGTGAACGGCTGACGTTGGTGCAATGGATTGGGGGCATACTATTATTGACCAGTATGTTGTTACTGTCTCGTGATCGAGGAATGCACTTGGCTCAGGGCAACGAGCCTTTAGAGTGGAAACGAGAACAATAGGCAATTCACAATGAAAAACAAATTAATGAGCGGATGACGCCAAATTGCTCATTGCTCCATTGTTCATTTCAGTTCACCTATAGGTAGGAGAATGTGAAAGGTACTGCCGGGAAGCCGATCTTCGTCATGACCTTCGCTTTCCACCCAGATTCTGCCTCCGTGACCCTCGATGATACCTCGGGCGACAGTGAGCCCCACACCCAACCCACCCCCCTTGAACGCTGTCTTGCTGGAGCGATGAAGGGCTGTATCGTGCAGGATGTAAAAACGATCGAAAATGTGCTCTTGATCTTCCGGCTGTATACCTATTCCACTGTCTTGAACGGCGATTTGTATGGTATCTTCGATCTGTTTTCCGGTCACGCGGATTTTCCCACCATCAGGCGTATACTTTACTGCGTTGGTGACAATATTCCACAATGCCTGATGAAGCCGTTTTGAATCTCCCATTATTAACGGAAGATTGTCTACCCCCTGAACCTCAAATCTCAGATCACGGTCGGCTGCGATACGTTCGATATCATCCAGTGTGTGAGTCACCAGAGAGTTGAGAAAGACCGGTCCTATTGACAAGTCCAATTTTTGGGCATCTACTAGGGAAACGTTGAGAATATCCCCCACTACCTGGTTCAAACGCCACGTGGCTTCTGTCATCTTGTCGATAATGAAACGTAGAGAACCAGGCTGGTCGGAGGAACCGGGGATGTCTGGGTTGGTTTGCAGGATCTGGGCATAGCCATAAATGGCAGTGAGAGGGGTGCGAAGTTCGTGACCAGCGATGATGATAAAGTCTGTCTTCATTTTGTCCATTCGCTGGAGTTCGGCGTTGTTTCGTTCTAGCTCGCGGATTTTCTCCTCCAATCGATCCACCAGCCTGTGACTGTATTCGACCAAATATTCGGCTTTTTCTTCCGCAGACTCGATCTCTTCCTTTGTCCCTGCCAAGAAGGAACGTACTTGCTCTGGGAACAAGTCTACGTCAATTGGCTTGGAGATGTAACCTGTGCAACCAGCAATCAGGGCTCGTTCCCGATCTCCTTGCATTGTGGCGGCGGTAACAGCCACAATGGGTATCTCTTGCAAATCCTCAACGGTCCGTAGCCGGGTCGTTACCTCATAACCATCCAACCCACTGATATTAATGTCCATCAGGATCATATCGGGCAACTCACTCTTGGCTATCTCAATAGCAGAGAGACCATCTGAGCTAGTGACGACATGAAAGCCTTCGCTCTCAAGCACACGCCGCACCAGTATCTCGCTGGATGGGTCGTCTTCTACGTAGAGAATTTTGACTTTTTGTTCCATAAAGTACTTGACCCTCTTGGTTGCTTGGGATAGAGTAGATTGTAGCACATTTCAGTCAATCTGCAATCGTTGAACTGCCGTTCAACGACGAGTATTGTTTTTGCGTTCACGATGCCCGTTTCAGGATCTCCTCCAGCAGTTCTTCGTCAGTAAAGTCGCCTTTCTGCATCAGCATATCCGTTTGACTGCCAAGACGTTTACGTTCGGCGACGGTCAACTCTTTGGCCGAGATGACGATCACCGGCACGTCGGTCAATTGCTCGTCCGACTTGAGCGCCTCCAATACCTCAAAGCCGTCCATACCCGGCATCATCAAGTCCATCAGGATAACGTCTGGTCGTTCGCGGCGCACCATGTCGAGACCTGATGCTCCGTCAGACGCCTCAAAAATCCGGTACTCGCCGCGCGTTTGCAGGATGCGTCTCAGCAACAATCTGGCCTGGGGGTCATCTTCCATGATGGCAATGCTCCGTACACGTCCGTCGAGTTGCTCCAACGACCCCAACAATCCCTCCTCCACGGCTTTGCTTCTGACTTGCGGTGCTCCTTCTGTTTCTGTGGGCATTTCGACCGTTCGCGCCCATTCATCACCCAATAAGTGCTTTTCGACCGGAAAGGTATGCCCAGAACAATTGACAACGATGACTTGATCGCGCTTTATGACGCCTTCGCTGAGCAATTTAAATACGGCAGCAAAGGCCGCCGCCGATGCCGGTTCCATCGAGATGCCGTCCAACTTGGCCATGACGTGCATTGCACGGAATGTTTCTTCATCGGTGACCGCTGTAAAAGCCCCCCCATGATCACGAACGGCTCGAGATAAATACTTGTAAGCCGGGCCAGGAGTGCCGGTAGCAATGGTAATGACTCGGGTTTGTGGGTTGAGAACCGGCTCAGCCTCTTCCAGTCCTTTGTCGAAAGAATGGACCATCGGCGCACAGCCAGAAGCCTGGACATTGGCCAGCTTGGGCATTCGGTCCACCAGCCCCATTGCAAACATTTCCTCAAAAGCTTTCCACACGCCCACCGGCCCCATGCCGCCACTGACAGCCTGAAAGTACCAATCAGGTGAGCGCCAAGGGGTGCTTTTGCCATCTATGGGAGGAGCAGGGCCAACCAATGCGGGCAGTTGCTCTGCGATCTCAAAGGCAAGAGTTTTCATAGCCTCTCGGGCCGAGATGCCCCGGATACCCCGATCGAGAAAGATGCCCTTGCGGGCTGCAAAATCCGCAGCGACCTTTTTGGTCTGATCATATGTGCCAGTGACTTTGATCACTTCGCTGCCATAGAGCGCCACTTCTTGCATCTTTTCAGAGGGCACCAAGCTCGTGAGAAAGGTCCACATCTTGATGCCAGCCTGCGCAGAGTAGGCCGAGTAAGAGATCGCGACGTTGCCGGTGGAGGCGACGATGGCCTCGGTAACGCCATGCTCCTTCATCACCGAGATGGCAAGGGACGCCTGCCGATCTTTAAAAGATCCGGTAGGTCCCTGACGCTCATCTTTGACGTAAATATGCGGACAACCAAGCATCAACCCCAGATTGACGGCGTGCAGCAGTGGGGTTCCCCCTTCACCTTTGGTCACTTTATAGGTATCGCTGAGAAGGGGAAGCAATTCCCGATAACGCCACATATCAAAGGGTCGCTCGCGTAGGGTTGCGGGCCACTCCTTTTGTACCGTGTTATAATCGTAGCGGGCATCAAGCCACTTTCCTCCGCACTGCTCACAAGCTACCTGAGGATTAACGAACAACACACGATGTCCACAATCCGCGCACTCGAGCCAAAATTGATGTTGAAAATTGTTTTGCGTCATTGATCATTCCTCTCTCATACGTGATGTATACACAATTATAATCAAAATCTGAAATTTGTCATTTACGCCCCGTCGCTTCCATTTGTTTGAGCGCTGTTGATACATCTGCCAGCAACTCTTGTTGCTCAAAGATACCTTTTTGTAACAGCGCTTCTACTCCTTTGTTCAGCGTGCTTCGTTCTTCGTGCGTCAGCGTCTTGGCCGTGACAACGATCACGGGGATGGCGCGTGTATCTTTGTTCATCTTGACAGACTCGAGAACGGCAAAGCCGTCTATTTCTGGCATCATGAGATCCAAGATGATCACGTCAGGTTGTGCTTTTTTGATGAGATCGATAGCTTCCTTGCCGCCGATAGCTTCGATAACCTCGTATCCATCCTGACTCTCGACCATCCGGCGCAAGAGTTTTCGATCCTCCTTCTGATCATCCACAATCAATACTCGGTGTGGGAGAGAATCTTTCTTGTCTAGCCGGGCCAGCGCACTGATCAACTCTCTCTCGATAATTGGCTTGACCAGGTAATCCGACGCGCCCAAGCTAACACCGTGATCTTGATCTGCTACGATGGAGCACATAATGACGGGAATATCCTTGGTCTCTGGATCAGTCTTGAGTTCTTGGATCACCTGCCAACCATCCTTTTCGGGCATCATCACATCCAGAGTGATGGCAAAGGGCTTGATTTGTCGAGCTTTTTCCAGTACCGTCGTGCTTTCGGTGTGACCAATGACTTGGTAGCCCTGTTTGCTCAAATAACGGCGAAATAGCATAATGACGCCGTTGTCGTCATCCACGCAAAGCACGGTTTTCTGATCAGGCAGTTCCGATTTCTGTTCCGCTTGGCTTGGCTTTTCAACCAGTTTTTCCACCACTTGCTCAGATATTGCTTCTTCTTCCTCTAGCACTTCATCAGGAGGGCCTGCGATGGGCAATGCGACGTAAAAGGTAGATCCCTTATCAACAATGCTGTTCACCCAGATACGGCCGCCGTGCATATCCACAAAGTGCTTGGTGATAGAGAGGCCCAACCCCGTACCACCGATAGCGCGCGTACTAGAGCCATCCACCTGGGTAAATTCCTCAAAAATGGTGTCTATCTTGTCCTCGGGGATACCGATGCCGCTATCCTTGACCGCAATAATCACTTCGGTGGGAGTTTCCTTGACTCCTACCCGAATAAAACCTTCCTCTGTGAATTTGGAAGCGTTGCCTACCAGATTGGTGAGTATCTGGCGGACTCGGCGGGGATCTGCGCGTATGATCGGTAGATCCTGGGGAATGGATTGCTGCAATTCGACGGGCTTGTCTTTGACCAACGCCTTGGCGGTGGATATGACGACCTTGACCACTTCGTGCAGCTTTGTATCTTCAAAAGCGAGTTCCATCTTGCCCGCTTGGATCTTGGCGATATCTAGGATGCCGTTGATCAACTCTAGTAGGTGTTGCCCACTGTTGTAGACAGCTTCCAGGTCGGTACGCTGCATATCTGTGAGCGGTCCATCAATGCCCTTGAGGATGACGCGGGAAAAGCCAATGATCGAGTTGAGGGGCGTGCGCAACTCGTGCGACATGTTGGCCAAAAATTGGTTCTTGAGCCGGTCCATCTCTTGCAACTCTTCGGCTGTTTCTACAGCTTCTTGAAATAAACGAGCGCTTTCCAGAGCCACACTCAGGTTTGTGCCAATGATCTCGATAAAGTCTTGGTCTTTCATCGAGTCTTTATCGAACTGGGCAATAGCGAGCACCCCTAACACTTGACCACGAACAACCAAAGGAACGTACACGCCGGTCTCAATGCCCACATGCTCGGCCAGTTCCGTAGTAGGTTGCGTCTGATATTGAATCGGTGCAGTCAGTACGGTGATATTGTGTCTGTCTATTACCTTGGAGAAAAGGGTAGGGTTCATCACACGGGTTACTCGCAAATCCTCAGGCAATGGAACGTCATCGCCTTGTCGATCGTGAACCGCAACCGGACAAAGATTTCTCTCCTCCGCCTCCCAGATAAAGACGGCTGAGGGTCGCTCCAGACGACGGGAAATCACCTCTCCCGCCTGGTGAAGCAACTCGTTCGGATCGAGCGATGCCGTGGCCGCTTGTTGCACCTCATTGATCAAGGCACGCCGCGTGGCGTCTGCTCGAACCTCTTGGAACAGGCGTGCGTTCGCGATGGCACCCGCCAACTGGTCAGTCAATGTCTGTAGCACCTTTACGTCTTCGTCAGAAAAGGCCATCTCTTCGGTAGACTGAACGTCCAATACGCCAATCACCTCTTCTCGCACTTTGAGCGGCAGCCCCAACTCGGAGCGAGTATCGGGGAGATCGGGGTTGACAAAGTGCATCGCGTCATGCCCCACGTCTAGCGCAACACGAGACTCTCCCGTGTCAGAAACATAGCCGACGATGCCGATTTTGCCGACCGGCAGTTTGTACCCCCGCGCCAGCATACGTTTCCCTCCTTCTGAAGAAGCAGCGTGCAAAACGGCATATTCTTTCTGATCATCCAAGAGAAAAACACCCGCGTGGTAGAAATTAAATTGTTCCGAGATGAGATCTACCGTCTCGCGCAGCAATTGATCCGCGTCCAGAATAGAGGTGGATTCCCGAGCAACCTCGGAGGCGGTAGCCAACTGGGCTGCTCGTTGTTGCGTTTCCTCGAACAGACGGGCATTTTCCAGTGCCAGCGCCAACTGATCGGCCACAGCGGTGGTGATCTCGATGTCTTCCTGGCTCCAGTGACGCTGTTCGTTTACCTCTTGCAAATCCAGAACGCCTATGACCTCGTCTCGCCACTTTATGGGAACGACCAGGGCGGAACGGGCATCCATGGATGAGAAATCCAAATCATCCTCTCCGCCGTTCTGTCCATTCCCATCCCAAGTCACGGCGGTCAGGTCGGGCAGGATGACGGGGATTTCTTGGTCTACGGCCATCTTCATCTCGGGTGTCCAATCTACATCGAGAGATGGGACGCTCCGACTGTGATATTCGGCGTTGAGGTTGGCCTGTCGTTGAGAGATGCGCTCCCACTGTTGGGCGACGTAGGATCGCTGCACCTCTTCTACTTCTTCCAACGCTCGTTGCGTTCCCTGGAAGAGTCTGGCATTCTCGATGGCAACAGCGATCTGATCGGCCAGGATCTGCAGAACGGCGATGTCATCTTGGCCAAACGCCGACGCCTGTGTGCTCTGAACGTCTAGGGCTCCAATGATCCGGTCGCCAATTTTCAAGGGAAGCCCCATCTCGGAGCGGGTGTTTCGCAGATCCGGGTTGTCAAAATAGACGGCGTCCTCTCCCACGTCGAGAGCGATGCGGGGTTCGCCGACGTGGGTGGTCCAACCAATAATGCCTTGCGTCCCCACACGCAGTTTATGCTCCCGCGCTAGCATTCGCCGCCCGCCTTCACTACTGGAAGTAGCTGCGGTAAGGACAGCCCATTCTCCCTTTTCATCCACCAAAAAGACGCCAGCGTGATAAATACCCAGACTCTCGCTGATCAGGTTTACGGCTCTGTCTAGCAAAGCTTGAGGGTCAAATAGCGAGCTGATCGCCCGCGCCAACTCGGCGGTGGTCTCCAGGTAGCGCGCCCGGCGCTCGGTCTGGATGTGGGCTGCCTCTAACTCTTGGTGACGTTGTTGGACATCGTCGAGAAGACGGGAGCTTTCGATAGCGTTCGCGATGAGACCGGCCAACCCCTCCAGGGTATGAACATCCTCCTCAGAAAAGGGGTCTACTCCAGTGCTGTGGATGTCTAGCACACCCAAAATTTGTTCTCCAACTTGGAGTGGGATCGCCAACTCCATCCGGCTGAGGAAACGGTCATACGTGAACCGGATGGGCTGCCCATGAGAATCTCGACTCTCTTTCCAGGTGACCACTACTTGCTGGTGTTTTTGCTTGATCGCGGTCGCCACAACGGTTGTCCCGATCAAAGGCACAGGCAAGCTTCTTTGCTTGATGTCATCAGATGCGTGACCGGCTGCGTCTACCAGAACAGCCATATCACTGTCAGAATTCAGTGTAAAAAGCCCGACGTGATAAAAATCGAACGCATCGCAGATCAGTTGAACCGCTTGTCGTATGATCGAAGATGGATCCAAAGAGGCCGAGATTGTACGGCCAATCTCAATACCTGTCCGACCCTGCTGAATTTGCCGGCGGAGGGCGCGCCGTGTTCTCCAGAACGAAAGGCTAATAACACGGCTGGCCACTGCAATCAGGAAAAGGAAAACAACGTCTTGGAGGACGACGATTGGCCCAATGATGTCAACAAGATTGTCGGCAGTCACCAATGCACGAACCATAAGAGCCAGCGTAGTAATCATAGCCCAAAACAAACTGGCGTTTGGCGTGAGCAATAGCGCCGCGGCCGTAATGGGAAGTGCGTACAGTATGAACATTGGGCCCGTGATCAAGAGACCCAGCGGTACAAGCAAGGTGATAAAGACCACAATGACGAACAAAAGCAAGTTGATCGTCTGACTGACCGTCTGCACAGAGCGTTCTTGTTGGCTGCGCTTGAGCAGGCCATAGATAATGGCGGAAAACAAAAAAGCCTCAAAACCGCGAAGCAGCGCGGTAGAAGCAGGGTTGGATGTAGTCATCTGGAGAAACGCGATAATCAAATTTACTCCCACCGCAGTCGATGCCAGTATAACGACACTATTGAGCAACGTGTCTAGCAGCGGTCGAATCCAGGGCAAGTCAACTTTCTGGATGATTAATATTTTGCGTAAATTTTTCACCATACCCAATTCTCCCACGTTGTTTCCGAACAACGCTCACTCTTTTTCTTGTTCGCCGCTTTCCGCGGGCTGTTCCAGCCCAATGGCATCTGGAGCACTCTCTTGTTTTTGGCGAGGCTTGACAATCAAGCGTACCAACGCCCGGTCAGTTTGCAGAGTCTGACCCAATTCATCAACAGCTGTCTTTAGAATAGCTGCAACGTTGGAGGAACGGCGAATCTTGGTCGTGATCTCGTGGATTCGGCGTTCCTGTTCGGCCCGTCGTTGGGTTTCTTGTAACAAGCGGATGTTTTGCAGCGCCACGGCAGCCTGGTCTGCTATCGCCTGGAGCACTTCGACATCTTGAGCACTAATCTCGGGCATATTTGCGGGGCGGCTGACGGCGATGACGCCCGCTGCCTCGGTCCCGACAAAGATCGGTGTTTCCAACAAGCGACCAAGGGAATTTCGTGCCCCTGGACTCATATCGGCGGCCTGATCGCTGTTAGCGACGTCGTTGATTACAATTGGACGCCGAGTGAGCACAACTTGAACGGCAGGATTGCGAAGCCGGGCATCTAGCGGCACTTTGGTCAGGATCATATCCTCACTGACCCCGGTGCCTGCAAGACCGTTCAACGTTTGTGTCTGCTTGTCTACCAATGCCAGCCAAGCACTGGTATAGCCCAGTTGTCCAACCAGAACGTGGGCCAATGACTGGAATGTTTCCTCCAGCCCTCCCAATTGGCTGATAATCTCACCGACGCGATAGAGCACTTCTGTTTGAGCCAACGCGGTCTCTGTTTCGATGAACAAACGAGCATTCTGCAAAGCGATAGCGGTCTGGCTGGCAATAGATGTCAATAGCTCCTGGTCGCGCTCAGCATACTCGTGGGCCGTCTCGCTCTGGACGGCAATTACGCCCAGCACCTGGTCACCGACCACCAATGGTACTCCTAACCAGGACAAAGCAGTCATCCCAATCATTGCAACTCCCTGCTCCTCCAACCACCGGTCCACTCCTTCTTCAATGAGCAACGTCTGCTTGTTTTGGATGACATGTTCAGTGAGACCCTCTCCCAACTGGCGTGATTGCCATTCAACTCGTTCGTCATTTTCAACGGCTAGGGGGAATGAGACAATTCTGGTCACGGGATCATAAAATGCAATGTAAAAGTTTCTAGTGTTCAACAGGCGGGACGCCCCCCAGTAGGTCTCTTCCAGCACCGTTGCCACATCGAGGCGAGCGGCAAGAGATTGGGCCAATTCGTTCAAAATTTGCCGATGCTGAGCAGATTTTTGCGTCTCGGCAAAGTGTTGGGCGTTTTCCAGGGCCAGCGCTACTTGATCGCTGACGGCCTCGATCAAGGCCACCTCGTTGGGCGACCATCCATGACCTCCGTTGGTTTCCTGAATACCGAGACTGCCAATGATCTGGTCGTTCAGTCTGATCGGTGTCGCCAGGGTTTTGTCTCGTCCACCTTCAGAGATCATCTCCGATTCAACGTGCGAGATCGTTTCACCCTGAATCAGAGCCATATCGAGGGCCGATGCCGGCAATTTCTCCACCTGCGTGACGTCAATGCGGTCATATACATAGTTCAATGAGTGATCCGCTTCCAGTTCAGCCCAGGCGGAGGTGCTATACTTGCCATAGAGCAAACTGAGTTCACGTAGTTGATCCTCAGTGCGCTCTGCCAGACGAGCATTATCGATGGCCACGGCCAACTGGTCAGCCAGCGTTTGCAAGGCGGTTATGTCGTTGTCGGTAAAGGCTGCTTCTTGAGTATCCTGAACGTCCAACACTCCGATGGTGCGGCCACGAACGTTCAGCGGCAGTCCCATTTCGGAACGCGTGTTTGGCATATCGGGGTTATCAAAATATACGGCGTCTTCTCCTACATCAAGAGCGATGCGGGGTTCACCCGTCGCTGCAACGTTACCGACGATACCGACCTTGCCAACCGACAATCTGTGGCCCCGTTCCAGCATACGTTGTCCACCTTCTGAGGACGCGGCACGCAGAATGGCGTACTCGCCTGGATCATCTACCAAAAAGACTCCCGCGTGATAGAATCCAAATCTCTCAGAGATGAGGCGTACTGTTGTGTCGAGCAGCCGGTTTACGTCGAGGATGGCGGCAGCCTCTCGAGACACCTCGGCCCCTACCTGAAGCTGTGCAGTCTGGCGTTCCAAGCTGTCGGTGTATCGTTCCAACTCTGCGAGCGCTCTTTGTAGTGCTTTTTCCGCTTGTTTGCGTTCAGTGATATCGATAATCACAGCGATGGTTCCATGAAAGCTGCCATCAGCTCCCGTAAAGGGCGACCCCGATACGAGAATGTTTAGCGTGCTGCCGTCCTTGCGACGTAACGCAGTCTCATAGTGACTGTGCGTGCCTTGATCTCTTCTCTCTTGCGTTTGTCCCTGATACCCGGCGAATTCCGAGGCATCCGCTAACTGGGAGAGATTGACGCCTACCAACTCGTCTTGAGTGTAACCCAACATCTCGGCAAAAGCAGGATTGGCAAAGACCAGAGTTTCGTCGGGATCTGAAATACCGAGGCCAACAACCCGAGATTCCGCCACAGCATGGTAGCGCTGCTCGGCCTGACGCATAGCCTCTTGCGTTCGCTGGCGCTCGATCAACTCTTGCTGCATTGTGTCGTACAGTTGGGCGTTTCGGATCGCCACCGCAATTTGATCGGCCATGGTCTCTATAACCATAATGTCGGCACCGTCAAAGGCATTGAATTTGTCACCTTGGAGATCGAGCACGCCGATAAGTTTATTTCCGATCTTGATCGGCACAGAAAGCTCCGACTTTGTTTCTTCGTTTATCTTGCGCACATAATGGGGGTTTCTGTCCACGTCACCACTGATTTGCGGTTCGCCGGTCGCTGCTGCACGTCCTATCATTCCTTCCCCAACAGCCAGGGACAGATCCTCTGGGAATGTGTCAACATAGCCACCTGCAATAGCCTGCAGCGTTAGACGCCGAGTCTCTTGGTCGAGCAGCAACAAGATCACGCTGTAATAATCAAAGGCGTCACGCACAGAGGTCACAATTTCGGACAGCAATGCGTCCAGTTCCAACTCGGCGCTCACGCGCTTGCTCACTTGGTAGATCAGCGTGGCCTGAGCTGCCCGTCGTTGGGCTTCCAATTCTGCTTGCTTGCGCTCGTTGATTTCTCGCTGTGCCTGGTTGAACAGCCGGGCGTTGGCGATGGCGTTGGCCATCTGGTCAGCCATCGTCTGGAGCGATGCGATGTCATCTTGGCTAAAGGCGGCCTCTTGGTCAGATTGGATGGTCAATGCGCCGATCGGTTTACCACGGCTGATGAGGGGCAGCGCCAGTTCGGAACGGGTATTGGGCAACGATGGGTTCTCAAAGCGCACGGCATCCTCGCCTACGTCCAGGGTAATGCGGGCCTGTTTGTTGGCAATGCACCAACCAATCATCGAAGAGCCGCCGATTTCCAGTTTGTGTCCACGCCGGAGCATTTGCTGGCCTGCCAGACCAGTGCCCGCTCGCAGCACCGCCCACTTGTACGGCTCGCCCGTCCACTCTCCGGTCTGGTCTACCAGGAACAGGCCCGCGTAATATAGACCAAAGCGCTCGCGTACCAAATCTACAACCTGGGGAGCCAACGCTTCTGGGTCGAGAATGCTGCCAACAGCACGTGAAACCTCGGCGGCGGTCTGGAGTTGGGTACTCTGGTGCTCTAGGGCATTCAACAGTTGTTCCCGTTCAGTCTGTGCGTGTCTATGCCCAGTGATATCGCGGACAACTCCCCGAAAACCAATCGTTTCACCGGTGATGCCTTGTATCAAGGATACAGATGATTCAACGAGTCGTTTGATCTCGTCTTTTCTGATGATCTCCCACTCGAATACCTGGTCCAGTTCCCCGGTCTTGTAAACCGTATTAAAGGTTTCGAACACTTTTTTGCTGGTTTCCTGATCCATATATTCTTGGTTATTCATCCCCATTAACTCGTCCGAAGGGTAGCCAAGAGTGTGAGATAACGCATCGTTGAAAAAGGTTAAATTTCCGGCAAGATCGACCTCAAAGTAACCTTCCTCGATGCTGGCAAGAATCGAGCGATGTTTCGTTTCGCTTTCTTGCAGCGCGTCTTCGGCCTTTTTGCGGTCCGTAATATCGACGAAACTTTCGAGCAGATGCTTGCGGCCATCCAGCACCACGGTGGTCACCGTTTTAAGAATCGGTATACGTCTACCACCCACATCCAGCAGTACGCGCTCCGAATTGTCGATGGTTTGTCCCAGGTCGGAGATGGGGCAGCATCCCGCATTTGCCGGGCAGATGTAATCGTGGCACGAGGAACCGACGACCTGTTCCAAGTTCGCGCCAATCAGCCCGAGGGCCACAGGATTGGCATCCGCAATCTCGTGCGTCTCGGCATCAATGAGTATGATACCGGTCGGTAGCGCGTTCAACAAGGTAGTTAAACGTTCCTCACTTTCACGTTGCGCTTGTTTTGCCTCCCTATGCTCGATGATTTCTTCCTGTGCTTGGTCATAGAGCCAGGTATTTTCGATGGCGGTGGCCGCAGGCGCTGCCATCGAGGTCAGCAATTGCAAATTCTCTTGATCAAAGATGGCGTCTTTTTTGTTCATCACCTCAATAGCGCCGATGGTTTTCCCCTTGGTCCGCAAGGGGACGCACATAATCGAATGAGTGGTCAAGCCGCTGGCTTTGTCAAAACTGTCTAACCAGCGGGTGTCCTCCGACACATTGGGTACGATTACGGCTTTACCGTGTTGGAAAACCCAACCTGCGATCCCCTGCCCCACCGCCAGTCGAAGACCCTGCATAAATTCTGAACCCTTGCCAGATGCCGCAGCAAACCACAGATCATCCTGGACTTTGTCGTAAAGGACCACCGATGCTGCTTCCACGTTCAGTAACTGCGTCACGTGGTCAGTGATGATGGTAAGTGCCTCTCGCAGGTCCAGAGTTGAGATGAGGGCCTGGCCGATGTCGTTCAGAGCAGTTAGCTCGCGGTTGAGTTTGATGACCTCAGCCTCAGCTTGTGCGCGCTCGGTGATATCGCGCATTACGCTAATCCACGCACTCTGGCCGTTGTATTCAATGGGATTTGTCAAAACTTCAACGTGAAAGATCATTCCATCCTTGGCGATGTGCGTGTACCGATGAGATGAATTGTCATGTATATCGTCGATGTTTTTCTCTACGATTTCCACTTCTTCGGGAGGGTGAAGTTGATGCGGGGTCATCGTCCGCAATTCGTCGAGCGTATATCCATAGCGGTCAACTGTGGCCTGGTTGCAATCCAAAAACCGCTTGGTTTCCTGATCAAAGATAATGATCGGGTCTGCCAGGTTGTCAAACCACGTACGGAGTGGGACTTGGGTCATTTCAACCTCATAGATCGACTTGTGCAATTTCTCACTCTGTTGTTTTTTGGTCTTGGTTTGATCTTTCATCTCGGACCTCAAGATTTCAGGATTGGGTGGATTCGTCATTACCTGTATTTTGGCCTGCGCCCAGCGTTACAAATGCCCGGTCAGTGCCAAGAGCAGCGCCCAGTTCGCGCACGGCGGTCTGGAGAATGGTCTCTGGATCCATAGATGCACGAACCCGCGTGGTGATATTGGCAATGATTCGTTCTCGCTCGGCGCGTTGTTGGGTTTCTTCTAGCAGGCGGGCGTTCTCGATGGCCAGTGCCAACTGGTCGGCTATGGCTTCGATGAGAGTAATCTCGGCCTCTGTCCATTGTTGCCCATCTTTTGCCCCCTGCAAGCCCAATACACCAATAGCCTCGTCACGCAAGCTGATGGGGACTATGAGAGACGCTTGCTCAGTATTGTTGTCTGTGTGGGTTTTCAAGACCCGCTCCCGCTGCGCCAAGGCTTGTTGCACTTGGGGCAGCACGGTATCATCGAGCGGTTTCACGTCGGGTTGCGTTCGCTCGTAGGCGGGAGTGCCATAGGCAGTCATATAATCGGTCCACCGCTCGCGTATTTGGCTCCTCTGAACTTGTTCCATTTCTTTCAAGCGCGCCTGTGATTCATCATATAACCGCGCGTTGTCGATAGCCACGGCAACCTGGTCGGCCATAGTTTGCAACACGGGAATATCTTGCTCGGAAAAGGCATCACGTTCGGTGCTTCGCAAAACCAAAGCACCAAAGACGCGTCCACGAGACCGGAGCGGCAGCGACATCTCTGAACGTGTGTCTGGCAGCAACCGGGCAGCTTTGACGTGTTGACTCGAGCTGGCCAGATGAATGGAGCCAACCCCTTGAGCGATATAAGCCTCAGCCTTGAGTATACACTGGCCAATCGTCGAAGTGGTATCCACCTGGATCGTGTAATCCATAGCCAACATTTGAAGACCCGCTTCACCAGTACCAGCGTACAATCGCACCCGTTGTACGTCGGTGGCTGCGCTGTCGTCACCATTGGCCACGTCATCGTCGCTGTCGGCTGTGCTGTCGTCATCGGCCAAGAATAGACCCACATAGTAGAGACCGAATCGGCCTTGAATCATGTCCACAACTTGTTGCATGAGCGCCTGGGGCGCGATCACCGAGTAGGTGGCCGTGCTGGCGATCTGCGCGGCGGTTTCAAGTTGGAGCGCGCGTTTTTGCAACAAGGCATTCGCTTGGCCCAGTTCGTTGGCTCGCGTCTCTAAAAGCGTCCGGGAGTTGATCGAGTCGTCGTGTTGTTTTCTTGCTTCGCGGAGCGCACTGGTCAACGTCAAGTGGAACATCCACTGCATAAACATCATACAGGCGCTAATCAAGGCAAATGTGGCGCTCAGGCTGAATATGGAGGGCAGCACTGTGGAATCATACGGAATAGTTGGGTTAAGCACCCCAGAGTAATCGGCCAGCAGGAACCCGGTGTAGAGCAAGCAACTGGTGACCGTGGTGACGGCACCGACCCATTGTCTCGTGAGCATAGCAGCTAGCAGGGGCGCGGCCAACAGGTAAAGTCCCCCCGCGCTCAATGGACCTTCCATCAGTATAGCGGCTATTCCGACACAATAAGTCAGGACGATCAACGTGATGGCTCGCACCACAGGGTCGAGCCGTCGGGCCACGGTCAAGATCAAAAGCACTAGGTACGCGGTAAAATAATGAATATTGTTCTGAATCGTCCAGCCTGATCTTTGGATCAAGTTGATTATTAACAAGATCGCAATGATCACGGTTCCCAGACCCGCCAAGCTGCCAAGCATAATGTTCATAGTTCGGATGCGCTGTGCTTGCAGCTTGTTTTCCCAGGTCAAAAAGTCCATCGGCACGAGATCAGGTTCTTGCGTTTCAAGCTGATCCTCTTTTGCTTCATCCTGGGCAAACGGCAGGGCGGCAGATTCTGTTTCCAGCATCGGTGGCCCAACCGGCATTGACTCTGCCACGGCGGGTTCTGTCTCGCCTTCGAGCATGTCGATGATTTTTTGCTCGGTCCGCGGATCGGTTTCCTCTGACGCTATTTCCTGCTCGACATCGGTGTCGGCGTGGGCGTCGGAAAACAGGCCATCTAGTTGGCTTTCAAGTTCATTATCTTTTTGCATATTCCATCAACTCCTTAGCCAAGGCACGATATTGTTCGGTGGCACGGGTCTTGGGCGCATAGAGTGTAATCGGTTGCTCAAATGCCGGGCTTTCTCGCAGCTTGGTGTCTACTTCAATAATGGTGTCAAAGAGAGCACTGTTCATCCCACGCTGCATCTGATCGAGTATGACTTGGCAAATTTTGTTGCGCCGGTCGTACATTGTTACCAGCACGCGATAGTTCAGCCAAGGGTTCATTTTCTCGCGCACCTGCTGGATCATTTTCATATAGTGGCGCAGCGAGTAGGCAGCGTAATAATCGCACTGGACGGGAATAACGAGCATATCGGCTGCCGTCAGTCCATTGAGGGTCAGGGTGTTAAAGGAAGGCGGACAGTCGATCAAGACAAAGTCATAGAAATCCTTCCCCATCGCTTCCAGACCGTTTTTCAAATGGAACTGGTAATTCTTTCGTCCATAGAGGATTTTGTCGAGGACGATCAGCATGCGATTGGCCGGCACAATGTCGAGACCGAGCACCGAACTCTCGCGGCTGACGCTCACCAGCGACGTATATCCCAGGAGGGCGTCGTCCACGGCGCGACGCAGTTTCTCCGGCTTGATTCCCAACGAGACAGTAAGGTGAGCCTGGGGGTCCAGGTCGATGAGCAAGACGCTTTGCTGCATCTCGGTCAGACAGGCCCCCAAAGACAGACATGTAGTGGTCTTGGCTACCCCACCTTTTTGATTACTTATGGCAATAGTTGTAGTCATCGTTCACGCCCCTAAAAACTATGCGTAATATGTGATGTGCATCATCACTTTTTTTTATCGTTCGTATCTTGCACTGGCAGAGCTGTTTCCAAGCGCACAAAGGTGCGCGACGTTTTCATAATGTCAAACAGTTCATCCACTGCCACCTGCACAATGCCCTCCACGCTGGTAGCGCGGCGCATTTTGTCGGTGATCTCTCGCGTCAAGCGTTCGCGGGCAGCACGGCGCTGGGTATCTTGATACAGCCGCGCGCCCTCCATCGCCTCGCCTAATTGTTCGACCAGTGTTTCCAACAGGGAAATTTCTTCGGACGTCCACCCACCGGCTCCGACAGGTTTATGAGTGTCGAGCACGCCTATCACCTCGCCACGCACTTTGATAGGCACGGTCAGAGGGAGCATCTCCTCGGCACTGGTTCCGTTGCCCTGGATCGTTTTCCCCTCTTGCAACGCCTGTTCCATATCGGCCCGCCAAACGTCTCCAACGGGTGTGACACCCCCGGCATGGCTGCGGTATCCCAGATCCACTTGGGTGCGGAGCAATTCGCTCCAGGCTTCGCGGCGCAATTCGCTATAGATGCGGCGCGTCGCGTCTAGGGCCGCCTGACTTTCGGTGAACAGGCGGGCATTGTCGAGGGCCACCGCGACCTGGTCAGCCATGGTCTGCAATACGGCGATGGCGTCGTCGTCAAAGGCGTTGAACTGGTCATGCTGGATCGTCAGTGCGCCGAGCACCCGTCCGCGTGAGCGGAGGGGCAGCGCGGCCTCTGATCGCGTTTCTGGCAGTTCGTCTATGACTTTGCGCACAATGTCTTCCTCAGCATACAGGGCAACTCGCGCTTTGGCGTTGGCGATGCTCCAGCCGATCATTCCTTCGAGGCCGATCTTGAGCCGGTGATTGCGGGCCAGCATCGCCTTTCCGGCATCGCCGGTTCCGGCTCGCAAAACGGCCCATTCGCTGGCTTCGTCTGTCAGGAACAATCCCACATAGTACAGGCCAAATCGCTCGCGAATTAGTTCAACGACTTGTTGGATCAACTGGTCCGCATCCAGAATTGACGACACCGCGCGGCCTACATCGGCTGAAGCCTCCATATAGGCCGAACGCTGCTCCAATTCCCGCGTGCGTTCGGTCACACGTTGCTCCAGGCCGCCGATCAATTCGCGCAGTTGCCCAGCCATACGGTTAAAGGTCTGTGCCAGTTGGCCGATTTCGTCATCTCGCTCCACCTGGGCAACAGATTCCATATTGCCGTCCGCAATTTGGCTGGCCGCTTCTGTCAACTTTGCCAACGGGACTGTAATACCGCGGGCGACCAGCAATGAAGCGATGATGGCGGCCAATATGGCAAACAACATTGCCCCCCCACTGATGGCCAGCAAGGTATACATTTGCTCAAGCACCGCATACTGGCTTTGATCAACCAGCAGCATCCCAATGACAGCTACAACTGAGAGCAACGCGACCGACATAAAAGCAATGATCAATCGGGCACGGATGGTCCCGAGGCGCACGGCGCGGATAGTTTGCCAGACGACCAACAGCGCCAACGGGATATTGACGAGCTGTATGGCGGGCGACAGTTCCAAAATATCATACCGAGACAACGGCTCGAATTGATTGATCGAAAAGACATAGACCCCATACAAAAGCACCGTGGCCAACCAGACACCCCATCGGCGCGGGCGCACTGTGCCGCCCATCAAGATAACGAGGAATATAAAGCTCGCTACCTGATGCCGGGTCACGTCAGCCCAGACCAATTCCCCGACGCCGTAGACGATCACCAGCGCAAAAAGCATCCAATACCCGGCAGCGTCCAGTTTTTGGCGGCGGGCTTGCACCAGCGCCGGAATCAGACAGATGATGCCCAACACGATACCCGCGACGTCGGCCAGGATCTGCCAGGCGTTAGTTTGTGTGTATAGAGACGCGTAAAAGCCAATAGAGATAACGGCCACAATAACCCCAACGAGCATCATCCGTTGAATATGCACAGCGCGGCGGTCCTGGTCGGAGCGTTGGGCCGGATCCAGTTGATTTTGCTCGCTATCTTTTATCGGGTGCTGGTTTGATATGGTCGCTTTTCTTTCTTCAAACATTGTTACCTCTATCCCCAGTATGGACTCTGGTCGTTCTAGCCTTTGCCATCGCCGTTCCCATCTTTATCTACCGCTCGGGGTGCCAAGCGGATGGTCACCTCTGGCAGGTTCAAAGCTTGGCGCACTTGTTGTGCGGCAGTCTTGAGCATGGTTTCCATATCCAACGTTTCACGGACGCGGGTCACGACGTCACCAATCAACTGCTCGCGGACTGCGCGACGCTGGGTATCTTGATAGAGCCGCGCACTCTCCAACGCCACGTTTAACCGCTCGGTCAATGTCGTCATGAGCGAAATTTCTTCCGCCGTCCATTCGCCCGCGTCACCGGCTTTACGGGCGTTGATGGTGCCGATCACTTGCCCACCGTGCACAGTCACTGGAATATCCAATGCGGGCAGATCCTCGCCGTCGTCACCTAGAGTGACCGAACGTTCTGTTACAGGCGTGACACCTCTGGCGTCGCAATAATAACCCAGCGTGAGTTGGGTACGCAGCATCTCGGTCCATGCTTCCCGGCTCTGCGCGCCGTAGGCCCGGCGCTGCGCCTCTAGGCTTTCCTGTGCCTGCTGGAAGAGCCGCGCGTTGTTGAGCGCCATAGCTACTTGATCGGCCAGTGTTTGCAGCACAGCCACGTCATCGTCGCTGAATGCTTCTGGCTCTTTGCTCTGTACATCCAGCGCACCGATGACTTGGTCCCGCACTCGCAGCGGCAGCGCCATCTCGGAGCGGGTTTCGGGCATGTCGGGGTTGTTAAAGTAAACGGCGTCCTCACCCACGTCCAGCGCCACGCGTGGTTCTCCATGACCGGTGACGTGGCCTACGATGCCCATTTCGCCAACTCGAAGTTGGTGGTTGCGGGCCAACATGCGCCGCCCCCCCTCGCTAGACACTGCTTGCAGCACCGCCCACTCGCGATTATCATCCACCAGGAATATGCCTGCGTGGTAAAAGCCAAAGCGCTCACTGATCAACGAGACTACCCGTTCCAACAATTGATGTGGTTCCAGCACCGATGCCGCGTCGTGGGCCACCTGGGCCGACGCCTCCATGTAGCGCGTGCGGCGTTCCAGCTCGCGGGTGCGGTCGAGAACGCGCATCTCTAGGCTGCCGATATTGCCCCGAAGCTGTGTCGTTACACTGTTAAAGACGTCGGACAGAATGCCGATCTCGTCTTGACTCTCCACCGGCGCGATGCGGCTCAGATCGCCATCAGCGACAGCGGTGGCCGCTTCGATCAATGTACTCAAAGGCTGGAATGCCTGGCGGATGGCCAAAGAGACCAAAATGGCCAACACGATCACGCTCAAGATCGACGAGACCCAGATCGTCGTCCGAAACTGTTGTAGAGAGGCGGTCAACGCGGCCGCTTCTTGTTGAACAACGATGCCCCACCCGTTGTCCAACGCATCCACATAAGACCGCCACCGCATACCTGCCCCGTCGACAAATTCTACGTATCCGCTCGCGCCTTCTCTCAAAGTCACAATCGGCGCATAATCGCCGAGAAAACGTGTGCCGCCAGAGATCGCCAGGTCGGCGTGTGCGATCACTTGATTGTCAGCGTCCACAATGTAGGCAAAATCGCTTCCTATTTGGGAAAACTCTTGGGTGATGGCTGTCAGATCGCTGACAAACATCCCCACGCCGACGATGGTGCCCGATTCGTCTTGGATCGGTACGGACACGACCAACTCTGGCTCACCGGCATCGTCTTGCCGGACCTGGAAAGTCAACGGTGCGCCGTCTCTGGCTCGTTCAAACCATAGTTGATCGCCATAGTTTTGTTTGGCTGCATTGTCGCTTCGGGCCACGTTGACGCCCGCCAAGTCGACGGTGCTGACCAGATTCATGTGCGGGTAAACGTCTGCCATTGCTTCCAGGACCGGTTTTTGTCTTGCCGCGTCCATACTGACACTGTCTGGCAAACCGACAAGTTGTTGCAGCGCATAGGCGTTGAAATCCAGCCACACGGATACATGGTCCTCCAAAGCTCGAATCCTAGCCTCCAATCGTTCAATGGTGGCTTGTTCCATATCAACTCTTACGTGGGTGACCAAAAGCCCCAGTATTGCCAAGAACACGGGGACCGTGACTACCAGAATGATGGCCGTCAAGCGAACCGGCAGCCGTCCCCGCTGCATACGCCGCTCCGAAATCAGTTGCTGAAATGCCGCATACGCATAACCAAGCACCAGGAGGAAATTGGCCGCAAATACAGTGATCTCTTCGCCGATCAGGAGACGTATCACAAACTGTCCGACTATGCCGGTGATTTGGATTCCCGCAAGCATCTTGGCCAACCGACGGGTCGATGGCGGCACCTTTTTGTCCCAAAAAGCGACGTACAACAGAGATGCGAGCGTGATAAGCGGCACCAGATAATTGTTCAGTATGATGACGAACGAAGACAAACTGCCTGCCTTGTATTCGGTTCGGGGGACGTACCCTCCCGCGTAGGTTCCGGCGTCCAGACCAGTGTACCATAGCCGTGTGCCCAATCCGACGTCTATTAGGGTCAAGAGAGCGGGCAAAAGCACCAATCCATAAGCCAGCCACCAGGCAAATCGCCACAAATTGCGCCTCGTGGCAAACGTGGACACTCGCAGCCACTGCGGTTTCAGTATGACAATGGCAACGATAAATAGCGCCGGTGGCATAGCGGCAGACGTCGCCGCCAAGAGAGATGTGAACAAAGTAGCCTGATCTATGGCTATCGCGCCGATCAGCTGTCCCACGGCAAAAACGTTAATCGCACAGAGCACAAGCAGAGCGCTCACGTGACGGTTGGCCACGTGCCAGGCATTGAGCAGCAAGATGTAAAGCGCTACGACGAGTTCGATCAAGACTAGAAACCAAGCTGCGGTTTGTAGAATCTGGCTTATGGGATGCAGAGTCATTGTAGCACCTCCTCATCCTTTTCGATTGACGTGTCTGGTTGTAGCTGTCCCGGTTTGATCGAGTCAACGGAGGGCGCGGCGTCTCCATTCGCATCTTGCAGGCGAATCTCAATATCGTGCAATCCCAATACCTGACGCATCTCGCGGACGGCTGTCTGCAAGACGGTGTCCACGTCTAGCGTTTCTCGCATACGAGCGGTGATCTCGCCGGTTAGGCGCTCCCGCTCCGCGCGCTGGCGCGTATCTTGGAGCAGGCGTATACCTTCGAGCGCGACGGCGGCCTGCCCAGACAGTGTCTCGTATCCCCGGACGAGTTCCTCCGGGAATGTGAATGGCTCGCTGAGGCCAGCCGATAGCATACCGATCCAACGTCCTCCGATGGTGATGGGTGTCATAATGATGGCGCGCAAACCCGAAACATTGGAGAGAAAAGTACGGGCTGTTTCGTTCGCCCTAGAGTCAACAAGTATGTCTTTTATGGTGATGGACACGTTCGGGTTTAACAAATTTGCCAGTGGATAGTCCTCCATTAAAAGACGCGTGCCGTAGGGTTGGGCCGGGCGATCATCTACCGTCCACCCTTCTCGCATCACCATATAGACCGGTTGTCCATGTATATCGTGCTCAAAGAGCAGGATACGGGCAGCGTCTACACCACTGGCGGCTGCGTATTCTATCAACGCTTGCCCTACTTTTTCCGCCGAGTCTGCCGCACCGATAGCCTGGCTGGCGCGATAGAGGATCTCTGTTTCTTTCAGCGATCGCTGTGCGGCCTGAAATAGGCGGGCGTTCTCCAGGGCCTGGCTGGCTTGTTCGGCCACCGCCTGGGCCAGGGCCTCTGTTTCAGGGGTGAGCGGTTGGTCGGCCAGATCCAGTTTCATGTCGCCGATGGTTGCACCACGCACCTCCAGAGGCACTGTCAGTTGAGACTTTAATTCTGTCCTGATCTCGTAATCTGTTTCGTGAGACATGGTGGATGTGCCGTCGTAGGTATATCCCCAACGCGGCCTTTCCGTCGCCAACCGTCGCCAGCCCTCCTGGCCGTGGCGTCCCAACAAAATATCCATCTCGTGGAATCGTTTCTCTGCTTCGTTCAGCAAGCGCGCGTTCTCAATGGCCAAGGCAACCTGGTCGGCCAGGATTTGCAATATTGCCTTGTCCTCTTCAGAAAAGGCCGCCGCCTGCGTCGAGTGGACGTCCAGCACACCGATAACTTGGCCGTGTGCTTTCAATGGCAGGGCCATCTCGGAGCGGGTTAGGGGTAGTTCGGGAATGCTAAAGGATGCCGTGTCTTCTGCGTCTCCCATATCCCGGCTCAACGGGTCTTGCACAAGCCCGTGCTTGCCGAAAATTGAATCTGGCGGAGCCTCTATTCTACTCGTCACGTTATGCGCAATACGAGACCGTCCAGTGCCAGCGACAGAACCCACAAAGCCGGTCTGGCCCACCCGCAATTTATGTCCTCGCGCGATCATCCGCTGGCCGCCCTCCGATGAGGCGGCTCGCAAGACGGCATACTCGGCCCCGGCGTCTGCGTCGGCCTCGTCCAGCAAAAAGATGCCGGCGTGGTAAAAGCCAAAGTGCTCAGAAACGAGGGCGACTGTTTTGTCCAACAATTCCCCCACGTCTCGGATCGCAGTGGCCTCCCGTGCCACTTGGGCCGCAGCCTCCAACTGCGCGCTGCGCTGCTCCAGGGCCGTCGTCCGATCAGCCACCTGTTCCTCCAGCTCAGCTTGGTGCTTGGCCAATTCCTGAGCCAACCGCCGATTTCGGGTCAAAGCGGCCACGAGACGCGGGATCAAATAATTCTGAGAGACCAACAACAAAGCACCCATCAATATCCAAACAAACGTATTACTCAACCATCCAGCCCAGTTGGTGGAACTCACTTCTCTCTCTACCGGGATCACAATCTGACCGGTGGAAAAACCCAATCCAAAGCCCAGTATGGTGATCACCGAGATGACCAAGGCCAGTATTCCTCCCCGCCGGCCAAAGAGCAGGGCGGCTACGACGAGAAAGGTCAACAAAAAGAGCCGTCCGCTTCCGCCCTGTCCATCCTGGAGAAAATCGAGAATGCCCAAGGCATAAATCAAGCAGAGGAGCGTCCCAGCCTGCAGATTGTAGGAAGCCCCCTGCCAGAACGTGATCAGAAGGAGAATGCCATAGGCCAAAAAGTAAGCGGGGATTAGCCACGGCACATTGGTCAAATAAGCATAATAGGAACCAGCCAAAATTGCCAGAGGTCCAACGAGCGCTACGGCACGAAACACTCCGAGCACCAACTGCTGCTGCCAAACCCGTATATCTTCCACAAAGGGGGCGCTATCCGGTAAAGTTGTGGTTTCTCTGTTTACTGTTACGTGTGCTTTTTCCATACTTGCAAGCTCCGTGTATTGCCCTTGTCTATCTCTTGTCCTCAATCACACAGCGGCAAAGCGCGCGTTTCGGGCTGATTCCCAGCGCCAGTGCTGCGACGAGCGCTATAGAGACAATATGAGCAACAGCGTTTAACAATGTCACGAGTTATTTCCTCCCGGGCCTGTGACCTGAATCGTCGCCATGCGGGCACCGAGCGCGCGACCGAGTTCTTGCACAGCGGTTTTGAGAATTGCGTCGGGATCCATCGAAGTACGCACCCGGCTGGCAATTTCACCAACCAATTGTTCGCGGGCCGCGCGGCGCTGGGTCTCGTCGAGCAGCCGAAGGTTATCGGCGGCCACGGCCATTCGTTCAGCGACGGCATTGATCAGAGCAATTTCGTCATCCGTCCATTGCCGGTCGTGATCGGTGTGAATGCCCAACGCACCAATGACCGCACCACGCAGGGCGATGGGCGTGACCAGGGCCGAGTGGTTTGCATCCTGCTGTATAACGGTATCCTTTTGCGCCACGGCCTGTCGAATCTCGGGCAGCACGGCTTGGTCCAAGCGAGGAACACCCGGACGTTCGGTCTCATAACTGGTCTTTGGGGTTGTATGTAGATATTTGGTCCACGCTTGGCCCAGATAACGCCGTTGGATGGTCTCCATTTCTTCCAACGCGGCCTGGGTATCGGCAAATAATCTGGCGTTGTCGATAGCCACCGCAACTTGGTCGGCCACGGTTTGGAGGACAGAGATGTCTGCCTCGTCAAAGGCCGCTTCTTCTATGCTCTGCACACTCATCGCGCCAAGAACCTGCCCACGGGCCCGAAGCGGCAGCGCCATCTCGGAGCGAGTGTCTGGCAGGTGGGGATTGACGAAACGGACAGCCTCTTCACCAACATCCAACGCGATGCGGGCCTCGCCTTTGGACACGCACTGGCCAATCATAGATTCACTACCCACGCCCAGTTTGTGCCCTAGTTCTAGCATCTTGCGGCCTGCCGATCCCGTGCCAGCGCGCAAGACGGCGAATTTTTCTTTTGTGTCCACGTCTGTGAAGTCTGTACCAGAATCGGTTACCAGAAACAGACCCGCATAATAAAGATCGAATCGCTCACGGATCAAGTGTACCACCCGATTCAACAGTTCGTCGGGATCGAGCACCGAGGTAATGGCATGAGAGATCTCAGCCGCTGTCTGCAAACTGCGCACGCGCGCGGCCACACGCTGTTCCAAGTCGGTGAGCACGGCCTGTAGTTGATCGGCCATCGAGTTAAAGGCCATAGCCGCGGTGCCGATTTCGTCGCGGCCGTGGACGACCGCACGGACGTCCAATTCTCCAGTTCCAAGTCGCTCAGCAGCCTCACCCAACATCTGGACCGGACGAATGATCTGGCTGGTAGTGAAATAAAAGACCAGTCCACTGACAGCGGAACTCAGTACGGCCAAACCAATTATGATGAGGGTGGTGTTGAACTGTCGACTTTGGATTTGCTCCGTCCTGGTGCCAAACTCGTCTTGTTGCTGTTTGAACATGTTGCTGACCAGTATGTTGGTCAGATCACTCTGCAGAATGAGGCTCCTTTGGCTTTCGTTGACCCGGTTCAGATAGGTCGTTGCCGCAAAGAAATAATCGCGATAATCTTGAAGCAAGGTGTCAAGTTCGGCCTTGTCCACCGGTGTAAGCAGATCACCGTCGGCGGCAGCAATCATTTCGTCGAGCTGATTAATCTTTTCTGATACTTTTCCGAGAGAAGCCTGGTCTGAATGTAGGAAATACTCTTTTTCGTGCTCGACAATTTGCAACAAGGTAATATAGAGTGTCTCCAGGCCAGGTTGGTCTATCCAATCCTGCAAATCGGCTGTGACGGCCCGCATCTGGCCGATTTCTCCAGTCTCGGCAAAGCCCAGGCTTTCCATCTGATCGCTCATTTGGCGTATCGTGGTCTCGTACGCATCCATATTTTGAAGGATCGTGTCCAGGTTCTGGCGAGTTTGCTCGTTAGGCTCTGCCTGTTTGATTTCGTCAATGTTCTCCCGGATTTGTTCTATTTGTTCATATATCGGGTTCACATAATTAGTTCGTGCTCTCTCAAACCCACCTTCCGCCACCCGTTCAAAACCTCTGGTATTCCAAATATTGTAGAATTCGATGGCTTGAGTCTGAATGTTCAACAGGATGTCACTAATCTCAGTGGTCCGGTCGGCCAACTGTTGCTGGCGATCCAGGGCACGGCTCATCATTTGTTGATTGGTTACATTAATATAACTGGTCCCGATGGCGACGACGAGCAACCCGATGATTGATGTCCCCAGACCCACATATAATTTAAAGCGCAAAGGCGTGTCGGCCAGCCACCGTCTCAACGTGGTGACCAAAAACGAACCTCGCTGCTGGGTAAAAACATTGTCTGCCTGGTTCATACGAATCTCTCCTCATCTGGAGCCGGTTTGCTTCCGTTGTCACCATCCTTGCCGGTCAACTCGGCCGCTGTGCCCATATGGACAAAGGCACGCGATCCATCCAGCGTTCTGTTCAGTTCTTCTGCCGCAATGCGCATCAGATCTTCTATATCCGTGGCTCGCTGCATTTGTTCGGAAAGTTCGCCGATCAATTGCTCGCGGGCGGCGCGGCGCTGGGTTTCGTCGAGAAGCCGCAGGTTATCGGCGGCCAGGGCCAACTGTTCGGCGATGGTCTCAGCCATAACGACGTCATCGGTGCTCCACTGACGGTTTCCGTCCTCCTTGAAACCCAGCGCGCCGATAGACTGACCTCGCAACACAATAGGCACGACCAACGTGGATGGAGGCGGATCTCCTTCGGATTGCTCCTCGTCTCTCCAGACCAACGGTCTCTGCTCCATTGCGGCCAGCGGCACTTGGGGCAACGATTCTTGACGCAGGGGCATCATCTCTGTGCCAACCTGCTCGTACCCACTAATTTTCCTGTCAGCGGCGTGCGAGGCCCATGCTCGACCCAAGTATTGTTGGTGAATGGTCTCCATTTCGCCCAAAGCGACCTGTGTATCGGCAAAGAGCCGGGCGTTGTCGATGGCGATGGCCACCTGGTCCGCCATCGTCTGCAAGATAGCAATGTACGCCTCGTCAAAGGCACTTGGCTCGGTGCTCTGCACCGTCATTGCACCAATGACTTGGCCTCGCGAACGGAGCGGCAGTGCCAACTCGGAGCGGGTATCTGGCAAGAAGGGGTTATCAAAGCGGACGGCCTCTTCACCAACGTCCAGCGCGACGCGGGCCTCAGACCGGGCCACACACTGGCCGATCATCGACTCGCCCCCCATCTCTAGCCTGTGTCCTCTGTCCAACATTTCCTGCCCGGCCTCGCCGGTACCGGCACGCAAGACAGCGAACGTGTGATCCGAGTCGTCTGATTCTTCTTCGAGCAGAAACAAACCCACATAGTACAAGTCAAATCGCTCGCGGACGAGACCAACTACCTGGCGCAGCAGTGTGTCGGGGTCGAGCACTGACGTCGTGGCATGAGCGACATCGGTGGCTGCTTGCAAGCCGCGGGTACGCTCGATCACGCGTCGTTCCAGCCCAGCCATCAATCCGCGCAACTGCACGGTCATTGCGGCAAAAGACCGAGACAGCACACCGATTTCATCGTTCCCTGCCGGAGGGAGCGAGGTATCCCATCGACCAGCCCCAATCTGTTGGGCCGCTGTAGCCAGACTGCGGATCGGGCGGACCAGACGCCCGGTCAACACCAGACCGAGTATCGTAACCAGGACGAGAATTCCAACACCGACGGGCAGGATGCGTGCCAGCACCAGAGATTGCGTCTCTCTCTCCAGTTCATTTTGCAAAGTGCCCATAGCGCGAAGCACTTGATCCGCCTCGACGACATTTGCCAAGCCCCAGCCTACGCTCTCTAACGGTGCGTAGGCCACAAACAACTCTTTTTCTCCCACTAGCAAGGTATAAAAGCCCGCCTCACCAAACATCATTTTGGTCAAAATAGGTGCAAATGGTGTCGTGATCTCACTCAAGTCTGTGCCAACCTCGTCACCCTCAGCAGGGCGACCCAAGACATCCAGATAGCCCCGTTTCGGAAGGGCAATGGCACGTCCGGTGTCATCAATCAGGAAAGAGTAGCCCTCGCCAAGCAAACGAGCGTTTTCGACGTTGGCACTGATGTCCTGTAGCGTCGCATCAATACCAATGACGCCCACAAACCTATCCTGACTTGTGTAGATAGGAGCAGCCGCCGTGACCAGCATACCTCTGCCGGTCGCGTCAGTATAGACTGGTGACCAGACTACTTGGCGCTCTGGATTGTTGTTTGGAGCGGCATCGGTGTACCAAGGGCGCTGCGTGACCTGAAAATCTGGCGGAACAAGAGTCCCCAGGCGAATATTGGGATAGTATCGGGTTATCTCTTGTTCCGTCCCCAGGTATATGGCTACCGTGTTGGGGTCACTGTCAAAGGTCGGAACCAGAATAAAGTCCAAATAAGCGCTCATCTCTAGCGCCGTCTGCAATTCGGTGTCCATCTCGACAAAGTTGGGAACAAAGACATCGCTTACGTCGGTATCGTGATTCATATATTGTCCATCAGACTCGACGACTATTCCGGCCTCGGCGTTCCAATAGTTGCCCCCACTAAAGGCTTGTGCATTCTCAAAGATGTCAGTGGTGTACTGGGCCACGTTCTCGGCATCGCGTTGTACTCTTTGCAGAATGAGGTCATTGTGTTGCGCCTCTCCAATGGTCAATTGACTGAGATATTCTTCCGCTTGAGCGCGCAGTGCCTCACCACTGACTTGCTGAGTGCGTCGCCCCATGCTTTGGACCGAGTTGACTCCCAGGTATCCGCCGGCCAGCATCGCAATGATGACCAATCCCAACGACGTGATCAGCAGGCGCGTCCGCAGACTTTGCCCAAGGGTCAAACGAGCAGCCGGTCTGGTTTCGACAGCGCCGATCGTGGTTTCCTTTGACATATCTTGACTCTTTTCGTCGGTCTCTGGCTTTTGGTCTTTATCGGTAGCCATAATCAATTAAATCCCTTACTCGGGTCGTTTTCACCCGGCCAGCAGTTATTTCGTATGTTCGTCTTTATTTCCATTGCCACTACCCGCTATCTCGGACGGCACGCTCAATTGCACAAAAGCATTCGAGACGCCCAGCGCAGCAGACATTTCTCGGACGGCGGTTTGCATCAGGCTGTCCATATCGGCGGCACGGCGTATCCTATCGGTGATCTGACGGGTCAATTGCTCGCGTTCGGCGCGGCGTTGCGCCTGTTCCCACAATTGAGCACGCTCCAGTGCCACCGCGGCCTGATCGCTTAGAGCCTCATAAAGGCGCAGAGCGCTTTCTGAAAAGGGGCCGGTCGTGATGCGCAGCACGGTCACCTGCCCGATCACTTTTTCCCGGGCGCGGAGCGGGATGTTGGCCAACGCCTTTACGCCGGTGTCCAAAAAGACCTGGCGCGCACTCTCGGGCAGGTGCTCGGCTTTTTCCACATCGGGCACCGTCCACAAGGAACTGATCATTTCAAAAGGAAATTGGCTTTCTGAAAATGGTATCCGCATACCCGGTTGAAATTTTACATCTCGATCCCCACGCCATACTCCCCGGTACAAAAGCGCTTTGGGGTCACCGGCGGGTGCAAACTCGAACTCGACCACGATGCACCCGTCCGCTCCTGTTCCGGCCACAGAAGCAATGATGGAATCAGCCACGTCACTGACTGTGGTCACCTGGGCCAGTTGCCGGCTGATGCGGTAAATCGGGCTGGTTGCTTCCAGCAGCCGTGCTTCGTGAGATACCTGTTGGGCATTCTCGATGGCCACGGCGACCTGGTTCGACATGCTTTGCAGCGCCCGCACATCGTCATCGTCAAAGGCGGCCTCTTCGGTAGACTGGACGTTCAGGACGCCCAAAGGCCGCCCGCCGATCATCATCGGAAGCGTCATTTCAGAGCGGGTGTAGGGGAGAAGAGGGTTCGCAAAGCGGACTTCGTCTTCGCCAGCATACAGGGCGATGCGCGGCTCTCGATGAAGGGCCGTCCAACCAACCATACTGGTTTCACCGACGGCCAAGCGGTGCCCTTGAGCCTTCATCTGTGCCCCGGCCTCTCCAGTAGCCTCTTGCAGCACTGCCCACTCTCCGGCCTCGTCCAGCAAAAAGATACCTGCGTGGTAAAAGCCAAACTGGTCGCGGATCAAGTGTACGGCTCTGCGAAGCAGTTCGTCAATGTTAAAGATAGAGGTGATGGCACGCCCTACCTCGGCGCTGGCCTCTAGGTGGATCGCCCGGCGCTGGATGGCATAGTTGGCCGTCTGAAGCGCTTTGGTCCGCTCATCCACTTCTTGAACGAGGAGCGCACTCTGCAACGCGGTGCTGAGATGTCCGCGCAGCGCTTCGTAGACATGGGGTTGGCGCGGCCCTACCTCGAACAGCGCAAAGCCCAGAGGTTCTTTCTTGAGATAAAGAGGTTCAACCACGATTGAGTAGCGCCTGTGGGGTTCTTCGCGGGACAAGAAACCATCTGGCACCAATTGGCGGGAGGAAAATATCTGTTTGCTGTTTTCCACCTCGACGCGTCCGTGTTCGTCGTACGCTATAACCAGTTTGGATTTTTCGGCGGGCACTCCTCGTCCTTCGTACAAAGAAATATAGCAGCGCGAGACACCCAGTTGCGGTATATTTCGAACGACTGCGTTGGTCAGCTCGCCCATATCAAAAGTCGTGAGCAACACTTGGCCGATTTCATGCAGCTTTTGATTTCGTTTCTCTATCTGTAATTTTTGGAACATTTGCACACGCTGGGCCATTTCTCCAATCATCACCCGGCCCTGCTGCCAAAGATCCTCTGCCCGGAGCAGTGCGTTGCTGTCAGAGAGATAAGGGAGTATATAGAGGCGCAGTGCAGACAATACACTATTCCATGATGCCACGTCGCCATCCTGCATTGCAGACTGGCGGAGCACATCATCTAGCGCGGACAAAAAAGCGCCCGGTGATCCCTGCTTCAATTCAGCAGCAAAGGCATCCAACAATTGCTCTGCCCACGCTGTGACGATACTTGATGCCTGAGTCCCCCTAGTCTGCACCATTCTAAACAAAATGTTCTCCCGGTGCGTTGAGAGGATGGTTTCAAATGATTCGCTGGCTTTTGTCACCTGTCCTGCCGCTGCCTTTATCGCTGTCTGTGACAGACAACCGCACGACTGACGTGCGACCAATTTTGTGGACACTGCCACTTGCGACGGCACTGGCTCGCCAGATAGTATCGTAAACAGAGTCTCGGCAGCTCGTTTTCCCAGTTCGGCCAATGGCTGCTGCGCCGTAGTTAGTGAGGGAATGATGGTGCCGGACTCTTCTATATCATCGAACCCAGCCACGGCCACATCGCGAGGCACGTGAATCCCTCGCCTTTGCAATTCCGCAATAGCACCAATGGCCATGTGATCATTGGCGGCTACCACGGCTTTGAAATCCACTTGGCGCTCATCGAGCAAAAGACGAATGGCTTCTGTCCCCGAAGCAGACGTAAAATCGCCAGGCGTGACCAAATCGGGATCGAGTTGCAGGCCATATTCGGTCAGAACGTCAGTATAGGCGCGGTATCTTTGCACGGCATGCGAGTCGCTCTCGGGGCCACGGATAAAGGCAATGCGGCGATGCCCATGCGCTTGAGTGAGATGGGCGATCACGTTGCGCATACCGCCGTAATTGTCCACCAGTATGCTGGGGATGCCGTGTTGCGTCAGTGCGATACTGACTATGGGCAAAGGGCGATAGCGCTCATAAAAGCTCGCCAGTTCTTCTGGTGATACCAAGCTGCCTAGCGAACCAATAATGATCAGGCCATCCACAGTATCTGGGGCTGCCAGATCATAGATCGCGTTGCGTTGCCCCTCAGACTCTTGAGAAGGGGAAACGTAGAGTGATCCACCGACGAACGAGATCAAATTGGCGTCTCGTTGTTGGCAAACCTCGACGATTCCGTTCCACAAGGTGGACTCGTACCCTCCCTCGGTCGCAATGTTCTGAACCAACAAACCGACTGTTGGCCGCGCATTATGTTGTAAGGATTGTGCATTATGTGGATTTTTCATTTTCATTCTGTGCTCTATGCTTTAGAGGGAGTGAAAACGTAAACGTGGCCCCCTCTCCTACCGTGCTCTCTACCCAGATATGACCACCGTGCATCTCTACAAACTCTTTACTCAAGGCTAATCCCAATCCAGCGCCATCTGGTCGTCTTCCATTTTCCAAATGCCCCTGCTCGAATTGTTGAAAGATGCGGCCAAAATCATCCGGCGAAATACCCACGCCGGTATCACTGACGCTTACCAACACGTATCCATCACTGAGCTGTGCTTGCACAGTGATGGATCCTTCTTCCGTAAACTTGGCCGCATTGGCCAAGAGTCGCAATAGCACTTGACGGATGCGCGCCCCATCGGCCTGTAACGCGGGCAGGTCGGGAGTCACATCCTGATACAACTCGATCTCTTTGTCGCGCACCAACGCGCTGGCGGTCGCCATAACGCTGTTGATCAGGTCGGTCAGATTCACTTCTCGGAACTCGAGCTCCATCATCCCGGCTTCAATGTGAGAAATGTCCAGCAGGTCATTGATCAGCCCAAGCAGGTGCTGACCGTTGTGAAAGATGATCTGTGTGTCATTTTCCTGTTGTTCTGTGAGTGGGCCGCTGATCCCCTTTAGCATCAGGCGAGAAAAGCCAATAATGTTGGTGAGAGGGGTGCGCAACTCGTGAGACATGTTAACCAAGAAACGACGCTTGGATCGGTTCAGTTCTCGCAGTCGTATGGCCGCTTCCCGTTCTGTGATGTAGGTACGTGCATTTTCCAACGCGATGGTGATTTGATTGGCAACAGTCTGTAAGACAGAGATATCGTCAGCGTCAAAATCGTCCTCTTCGGTGCTCATAATGTCCAACACACCGATGATTTGGTCGCCCATTTTTAGTGGCACTGCCGCCTCTGTGCGGACGTAGGGAGAAAGGAATACCTGTTGTGCGCGTTCAGCATCACACCGGACGATCTGAGGGTCTCCCGTCCTGACAGCCTGTCCCACCGCACTTCCATTCTCGACCGCCATCGGTTTCGCTCTAACAGCTGCCAACTCTTTGCTGCCACCGGTTGATTCTTTGAGCAACGCCCACTTGCCGCTGTCGTCCAAGAGATAGATACCAACGTAAGAGTAAGAAAAGAAACTGTCGTGTACCACCCGCGCCACTTTTCGCAATAGGAGATTTGGTTCCAGGATCGAGGTGGCTGCCTGGCTAACTTCGACCGTAGTAGCGAATTGGATGGCCCGTCGTTGAATCTGGTAATTGGCCTTTTGCAGCATGGCCGTGCGTTGAGCGACTTTGCCCTCCAGATCATCGTACAGAGCCTTTAGGTCCGCCGCCATACGGTTAAATACATAGGCCAATATGCCAATTTCGTCCCGTGATTTGACCGGCACATATTGTTGCATATCGCCCTCGGCGATATAAAGCGCAGATTCGGTCAATTGGACGATCGGTCGTGTGATTTGCCGAGTCACAAATGCGGCAATGACGGCGGTGATCAGCGCCACTCCCAGCGTGGCACCGACGATGGCGGCGGTGACATTGTCAGCAGGCGTGAACGCTTCTTCTTGGGATTGCTCCGCCACCAACGCCAACCCCAATTTCGACATCCAACGATAAACGCCGATCACCGGAGTATCGTCATAATTATTGTCAAGCATCTCTGTATTATTGCCAGCCAGAGCAGCCTCAATACCGGGGCTGGTCACCCATTGCCCCTGAGACAATGCAAACCCATTGGCATCTACCAAGTAAATTTCGCCTATCGTATTCAATTCACTGGCGGCTCGCATCATCGGGATAAGGCCGCAGGGGTTCAGCCAGCCGGTCAGTACGGCGAGGGTCTCGTTCTTGTTGTTTGAGGCGGTGATACGCTGGCTGATTACCAGATTGGTATTGCCTGTATAATCGAGCGTAATTGACTGCAGACAAATGGATTGTTCTGAAACGAGTGAGGTTGTTGATGACGTCAGAAAATCTGGGGCATCAGCGGAGACGATCACTTGATTTTTTTTATCCAGCACAGCCAGACGGTGAAAAGCCGGGTCTTGTGCTAGCAAGGTTTGCAATTGAGCTTGCAGCACGTCGTGAGCAGTGCTAGCATCGCTGGGCATCAAATCACTGACCGACCCCAGATGGTCGGTATCGGCAGCGACCAAGATACCTGTGCTTTCTTGGGTAGCGGGCAAAGTCGCCAAAAGCGCCAAGGCTCCTGTTCGATGTTCGATCCATTGATAAACCACTTGCGTTTCCATAATTGTAGATGTCGTTGACAGTTTGGCCGTGACCTCGCGTTGAATGTCGGATCGCTCGCGCCGAGTGACGTACCAGGTGATGACGCTCAGGGGTAAAATTGCCAAGACCAGAAATGCGGTCAGGAGGGTTCTGCCTAACCCGCCGCGCATCCCTGTGGTCGGGATTCGTGATCGCTCTGTCAAACCCGAGTCTGCAAGTGACATTGCCGTTCATCCATCTCCTAGTGGGTGACTATTGAAATCGTTCAGCAGTTCAAGTTGCTCAGTCTAGTTCCCAGATATCTTCTCCCTGGAGAACGCTTCGAATTTGATTAGGGAAACGATCTGGGTCAATTGGCTTGCCAATAAAACCATTAAAGCCTGCGCGTTTGGCTCGATCCATATTTTCTGTAGAAACGTCGGCGGTTACGGCAACGATCAAAGTGTCTTGAAAGCGTTGATGAGCACGCAATCTTTCGTGTACTTGGTATCCATCTTCCTCGGGAAGGAAAATATCCATCAAGACCAGATCAATTTGGGGTAGTGTCTCTGCAAATTCCAAAACTTGCCAGCCCGAGGCTTTCCACTCACACTTTTTCACACCCAAAAAGGCCAGCAAGCGTGTAATAAGTACAAAGTTCTGTACATTGTCTTCTACAACGAGAATAGTGGCATCCTTTGGCTGTATGCTCATAACAATCTCAACCTTTATGTTTGGTTCTTTTCCACGGCAGCTTTGACCTGTTTCGGCAGTTCATCTACGTCGATTGGTTTCTGGATGTAACCATCACAACCGGCTTCGATGGTGCGTTCTCGATCTCCGTGCATTACGTTCGCTGTAACGGCCAGAATGGGTATCTTTTTCAGGCCTTCTGTGTCCCGAAAGCGCTTGGCTAGATCGTAACCGTCTATTTCTGGCAGGTTGATGTCTAATAGTATCAAATCTAATTCGTGATATTTTTCTTTAGCCATCTCGAACCCGGTATTTCCATCCTCTGCCTCTATGATGGAAAAACCCTCTGCCTCCAGAATGCGTCTTACCAGCATACGGTTGCCGGGTTCGTCTTCAATGTAAAGAATTCGAATGCTATCCATCAGGTATGTCCCCCCTATTTAAGTATGTCAACAATTATGACATGATGGCTTGTGTTTGTCATTATAGCAAATTCAAGTGCCTGTGACAATCCCCCTACGTTACAGATTAGTTACAGTTTATTGTATCGGTATAAACGTGCAAAAGCACAATAATTTGGTGTCAGCTATGCTATTATTCGTCTGCATATTTGGATTCTGACAGTCGGATGATTCCGCCTAGAGGAAAAGAGAGTTTAGGGCCAAAGATTCACCTGCCAATCCTTAGCATGTCTCTAGAGCAATCGGGTGGCGCGGCAGTTCAAGGATCACTACTGTGCCATAATCAGAGGCTGTTTGCACATCCAGTTTACCCCCGATCATTGCCGCGCGCTCACGCATCCCCGCCAGTCCAAAATGTCCCTGAGCCACAAAGCGAGCCAGTTCTACACCGTTTGCTATACCCCGTCCGTCGTCGGTCACCGTCAGACGCAATCGGTCGGGATACTGTGTAAGACGTACTGCAATCTCGGAGGCGTCAGCGTGTTGGATGGCATTGTGCAGCGCCTCCTGAGTAATACGAAAGATAGCCAATGCTACATCTTGTGGCAAATGCAAGTCGTCTTTCTGAGTTGCGATATCAATATGAACGGGTGCTGGCGAACGAGTATCCAGCGCTTCAACCAGTGGTTTGAGCGCCGAGACCAGATCGCGTTGTAGGAGCGGTGGGCGCAGGTCGTTACAAATCGCCCGCAGCGCGTGCACCGTTTCGCCAGAACGGACCACCAGGTCTTCCAAGTCTGTGAAAGGTGCTTGATTGCTCTCATAACGCGCTTCCAACGCCTTGAGGTCACGAGTCACCGCACATAGATCTTGGAGCACGCCGTCGTGCAGTTCGCGCGTCAACCGACCACGTTCCACCTCCTGCGCTGACACTACCTGACGGTAGAGCGTCCGCATCTCGGACGCCGACTGCCGTTCTTGTTCGGCATAGTGGGTCGCCTCGAGCACGGCGGTGGCCTCCCGTGCTATGGCCGTCAGCCAGCGCAGATCCTCGGGAGCATATTGTATATCGTCGTCGCGCGCGCCCAGCAGCCACATACCGCGCAGATTGGTCCCGCGCATCAAGGGCACCCACACCTGTGTCCACGCCAGGTCAGCGCGCCCTTGTTGGACCAGCTCTTGCAACCGTCCATGATCCGCTCTCTGTGCCTCTCCACCCGATGCTACCCAACGCACGGCAGCGTGGCTGACGGGCAGACAAACGTCATCCATCTGAACAGAGACAAGTTGGTACGCCTCTGGCAGCAGCAACGCCGCACGCCCTACTCGCAACACACGCGGCAGTTCGGCGACCAGCAGTTGTTCCAAGGTTTGTCGATCTGGTGCGCCCGTCATCTTGCGACCGTACTCCATCAACAGAACACTATAATTGATCAATGCCCCATACCGTCGGGTGTGCCACCATTGGCGTATCCTTTGGTAGAGCAAAAGGCCCAAGGTCAGGGTGAGCCATCCTAGCACCAGGCCGATCACCAGGTAGTTCATCCTTTCTCCCATTGGTTATCTCAGATCAGATGCCGCTCGTCAACAATTTCGAGTGCTTCGTGACGGCTGTGAACGCCCAACTTGCGGTAAATCGTACTGAGATGATTGCGCACGGTACCAGGCGAGATGTGTAGAGACTGGGCGATTTGCGGATTGGGCAATCCACGTTTTGCCAGGCGCAGAATCTCAACCTCGCGTTCTGAGAGCAAGTGTTCTTTTTCTTTTCCCCCGGCGCGCGTGACTTGCGCCAGTGCCGCGTATGCCTGCGGACTGAGGTAGATTTCCCCATCGGCCAGGTCGCGGATGATGGTGCCAATCCTCGAGACATAGTCATCGTCTTTGAGAATATAGCCATAGACACCAGCCTGCAACAGATCGCGCACGAGGGCCGGTTCGAGGTACGCGCTGAGCAAGCATATCTTGAGGTCGGGGAAATCGACACGCAGGCGGCGCACTGCCGCCAACGCATCAAACTCGGGCTCGATGAACATGTCGAGCAGCAACACGTCTGGATGTGCCCGGCGCACCAATGCAGCTACATCGCCGCCGCGCTGTGACTCGGCCACCAACTGGATGTCAGGTGTCTCGTCCAGCAGCGCGCGTAGGGCAATGGCGACATGTGGATGATCGTCTACAACGGCAACGCGAATCACCTGTACTCCCCCCGTCCACGAGCTTGCAGAAACCTCTCGACAGTAAAGTCATTGTACCCTGGCTAGGCGAAAAGGTCAATACATGCTAATTCGGCCGACATGATGTACGTTCACGAAAAACCTGGTCAGAAAACAATGCCATAGGAGCCAAGCAAAATAGTTAGCAACTGGAGGGTGAGGGGATACAGATCGGTGATAGATCAATTACGTGCGTGGAAGAGGTTACAAATCACGATTGACAATATACTGAGAAACCAAAGACAATGCTTCCACATGACATGAATCAGGAAAAGTTTGGAGGGCAAACTGGGCTTGTGCCGCAAATTCGCGTGCATCTTGCATTGCCTTGTCAACCGCGCCAGACCTGCGCACGGCTGCGATCACCCGTGAGGTAGCATCGCGGTCCACATTTCCTCCATTGAGCAATGCTTTCATATCTGGGTCGTCGGGGTGGGCTTGGATATAATAGATCGCGGGGAGAGTAAACAGACCTTGGCGTAGGTCGCAGCCAATGGGCTTGCCCATCTGATCCGGCGACCCGCAAAAGTCGAGGACGTCGTCCACGATCTGAAAAGCCAGGCCCACGTTGCGCCCATACTCACAAGCCGCCAATAGGCCGGAGGCATCGGCGTTTCCCAACACGGCCGCAGCCTCCGTCGTCAGGACGAACAGGGCCGCCGTCTTGGCATAGATGCGTCGAACGTAATCATCGCGGCTGACGCGCTGTGGCGAGAACATTTGCCCGATCTCGCCGTCGACGATGGTCATCAACGTCTGGGCAAACAGTTCCATCACCCGCATGTTGTTCGTCTGTGCGCCCAAGTGGGCCGCGCGGGCGAACAAATAATCACCGGCGAGGACCACGGCGTTGGGGGACCAATCGGCGTTGAGGGTGAGAGCACCGCGCCGCAGCAGGGATCCGTCGATCAGATCGTCGTGTACCAGTGTGGCCGTGTGCAGCATCTCGATCGCCGCCGCCAAAGCCACGGAGCGCTCATCGTCGGCAGAAAAGACACCGGCGGTCAACAAGACTATGGCCGGGCGGAGACGTTTGCCGCCGGCATTCAACAGTCGTTCAGTGACTGCCGCCAGCGAGCTGTGTTGCCCCTCGACGATCTGGCGCAAGCGTTCCTCTACCGCCCTTAATCCATCTTGAATTAGGGCGAATGGCTCGGCAATGGTAGTGATGGTCATGGCATATTTATTCAGTCTGGTTTGCTAGCTGTCACCCCGGATATTGTTGAGCGAAACGCTGCCTCGAGTTGAAAGGATGAGAATACCCAGATATATTCCCCCGACGGCGAGACACAGTACAAAAATGACCGGACTAAAGGTGAACAGAATGATCTCTTCCACTGCTCGCACAAGATAGAACAACATGATAAAAGCACTAGTTCCTTTGCCGAGTCTTGTTGAGACCAATTCATCCCGATGAAAAAAAGAGATATAGGCACAGAAAAAGAGTAGCATCGCACTGCCGATGTTTAGGGCCTGCATCGTCGCGCGTACGTCGGGCGAGACGCTCTGCAAAGACTGGATTTGTGTTGACAACAACAGGTGGAACAGACCAAACAATACCTGACACACACCACCGATCATGGCTAGTTTTCTTCCCATTACCAAATCTCCTTTACAATGTACTATGAGTGGCTCTGTTTTCTTTTCTGAAAAGCGTTTCCTTACACATCATCAGAGGAACCAGGTATAGTAGCGCCAGCAGAGCGACCAGGGGAAGAATCAAGCTGGTGGGGTTTGAAATAAAGAACAGTGGTACCTTGATCGGAAATATCAGTTCGGTGATCGTCCTGCCACTCCACAGTATTCCTTGAGAGATTCCCAAAGTCCAGGCGGTTGTATCTCCCAGAAGCAGTTTTCGTGAAAAATAGATCGAGAGCGCGCCGAAAACGGTCAGGCAAAGACCCACGGCGACGATTCCGTGAAGGACAAAATCTCGGTATTCAGTCGGCAACTCGGCGATCGCCCCAGCGCGCGCGAATTCAAGTGGCATCAAAAAGTGAAGGATCGCGATGAGGATTTCGACGATTCCTCCTGTCAACATCGTCCTACTTGCCAGTTGTTTTCTGTTCATGGCTGGTTCCCTTTCATCGCTTATCTGATCGCAAGGGCTTGGCGATAAATCATTAGTGGGGCCATTTCTACCAATGCCAAGGCCAACCCCATGTACGCAAAGGGATTATCCGACATTGTGACAACTGCACCAACTCCAACCAAACTCATAAATATCCCTACGCCCACAGTCAGAGGTCGCGCCATTCTCTCTGATCTCTTGATACCGATCGCGCCATACACAGCCAGCAGTCCCGCAAACACAACCGCTACTCCCGTAGCCACAAACACATAGATAAACGCGAGCCCCGCTTCCGTTGGTAGTTTGCCAAAATCCATACGAAAGACTATCGGGGTAGCGGCTATGTGAATCAGGCCCAGGATGACGATCAGTATCCCCGCAACGAACACCCATTGACTTGCACGATTCTTCTTTTCCATCTTGCCCCCTTGTTCTTGTATCTGAAATTAAACGACGCCGAACAACTTGCGCGTTTTGACATCACTCTCTGTTGCCATTGCTTCACGATCCTGCGGTGTGCCCCAGAATTCTGCAAGTGTAGGACCATCTTTTTGACGCTGGTCTCGAACAAAAAAGTTCCATATTTCAAACGGCCATACCCGTCGTCCAATACGATAATACCAACGCATTGCATCGCGTATTGCCAAGTCAGGATGAGCAATAACTCGCCTTAGAGATCGTGGGCGTAATTGCATCACGGCTTCGATGAACTTGACCCACGTTAACACGAGCCACGGTGGCATATGTCGGGTAGCAAGCACCTGGTGCTTGTAATCCCATTTTTGCTGGTCAGTTTGGATCACGCGCCTGTCAGCTGCCGTACGGAAATACGGCGTCCATCGGTGTGGTGTGACGTACAACATCTGGATCTGGTCAGGATCGTAGGAAAAAAGCTGACGTAATCCACGCAAATAGTCACGATGTGTCTCTTCTTCAAACCCGACCACATAGGTCGCCATCAAGAGAATATCGTGCTGGCGCAACAGGCGGATGGCCTCCCGATCCTTGACCATCGTTCCGCCCTTGCGAATCTTGTGCAGTGTTTCCGCGTCATAGCTTTCGATACCGAGTAGAAAGCGCGCCACGCCAGCTTTTTTGTAAAGATGCAGGATGTCGGCGTCGCGGACGATGTCATCCGCGCGGGTCGAGCCGACCAACGTTAGAGGCACGTTTTCGGCAATCAAAGCCTCCAGAAAAGCGCGCCAGGCCACCCGAGAAGCGGTAGGATTTTCGTCGGCAAAGTTGATCACTTTTACCCCGTGGGTGCGGTGGAGCCAGGCCAGTTCTGCCGCGAACTTCTGCGGATCCCGATGTCTCCACCGTCTCCAAAATCTACTCTGACCACAGTAGCTGCAACGATGCGGACACCCTCGAGAGAATTGAACCACGACGGCTCGGCGATCTCCCCAATAGCTGTACCGGCTGAGATCGACGAGTTCCCATCCCACACGCAAGGCGTCTAAATCTTGGATGAGGGGGGCAGGTGGTGTAGCGACCGGTACCCCCTGTTTCCGGTACGCAATTCCGGCAACATTCTCAAGTGGCGTGTTTGTTTCCAGGGCAGAGATAACGTGTAGCCCCGTTTCTTCACCTTCGCCACGCACGATGACGTCGATCTGTGGTTCCTCATCCAGAATTTCTCGCCAGTGATATGTTGGGAACACCCCGCCGTAGACGATCCATATCTGGGGGAGCGCGGCACGAATGGCACGGGCGAGTTCTGCAACGATGGGATGTCCCGAGGTCGAGCCGGAATGCCCCAAGAGAATAGCTTTAGGTCCAAGTACCACAGCCTGCTCCACGATCTCTTTTGTTGACATGGGACCAAATTCCGCATCCAAGAGCCTTACTTTGTGCCCTGCGTCGATCAATGGGCCACCCACCGACAGCAAACCCAGAGGCGGCAAGTGCTCGTGTGGAATACGGCTCCCGATCGACGGATGGGGTGGATTGATGAGAAGAATGCGCATATTTGTGTATCCTTGTCTCAATTGCGACGGCGAATCATTCCAATCGTGGGAATAATCAAGAGCCAAAAGCCGCTGGCAGGCATAATGATTGCGCCCAGGATGGTGAGAGCCGCAAAACTCCATCCGAGGAAAGCGGGCAAGTGTTCGCCAAGACGCTCCAGCCGATCTACAAGACCGCCGATAATCATAACCATAAATCCCCCAAAGAGAAACCAGAACGCTGCCTCTCGTCCAATATCACCACTGACGGTTATGGTATTGAACAACCCTTCGTTGAAAAGAGCGCTCAAGATGGGACCGAAAAACAGAAATCCGCCGATAGAGTGAACAACCCCTATACCAATGAGAGCTTTCCCGATCCAGGCTTTCATAAAAGGACCTCCGATCAAATTGTTTTTAGGGTTGCGTCCGTTATTTCGGAAAATTCCGAAATTTCCAGGTAAAAAAAGAGCCTATTCTTTTGCGAGCACGCTCAACGCATTGCTGAATCTATCCCCCAACTTGGCTATCTTTAGCAGGATACTGGTTGGCATCTGTTCTACCTGACTGTAGATCGTCGTGATCGTCTCAAAAAAGTTCAACATCTCTTGCAGGTTGTCTTTCACGTGATCCGGCTCATCACTACCCTGGATATCGGCAACGCTTTCCCGCAAAACCCCCAACGTCGGGTCGATAGCGCGGCGCTTGTGTTCGTTGACGATGGCGCGGAACAGTTCCCACACGTCGCTCATCGTCTCAAAATGGTCACGACGGTCACCAAGCGCATGCACAGACTTGACGATGCCCCAACCTTGCAATTCGCGCAGGCCGGTGCTGACGGTCGAGCGAGCCACGGACAGGGTCGTACTGATCTCCTCGGCGGTGAGTGGTTCGGGAGCGAGGTACAGGAGCGCGTATATCTGGGCCACCGTCCGATTGATGCCCCAGGTGCTGCCCATTTCTCCCCAGTGGAGAATAAATTTTTTCATTGCAGGAGTCAGTTTAGTCATATCTTTCACTCATTTCGATCTTTACCGATTATACCGTACAATACGACAGGTGTCAAGCAAGTCAAACAGATTTTCTGGGTCATGACACTGTCATAGTGTCTCATGACAGCAGTAACAAGCGATGAATGACACGCGCCTATGGAAAACCTTGTCCGAAAATGGTATCATATGAGCATAAGAATATCGCGGGAAAAATCTCATGCTACAGGAGGTGACCGAATGAACCCATTATCAACCTGGACATTTTACCGGCGCCACAAGAAACGCGCTGTGCTGCTGTTGGGCTTGATCAGTCTGGTGACGGCCGGACTCTACCTGATGGGTGCATTGACATGGGCCGTGTTCACCGAGCCTACTCGGGCCAACTATTTGTACCTGTCGAAAATCAACATTGTGATGCCTCCTTCTGGCATAGAAGAACTGGACCCATCCGTGGCGCCCCAGGTACGCACCCACCCCGGCGTGGAACGAGTGCTGCCAACGTTTATCTCGATGGGAATTGGCATACCAGAAGCGATGGGGGGACAAAACAATTGGATCAATCTGCTGGCCCTGCAAGAGGAAGATGTACCGTACATCCTGGAGAAATGCGAGGCCACACTGATAGAAGGACAAATGTTGCGACCGCAAACGAATGGGATTGTGCTCTCGAACAAGGTCGCGGCGGCTTTGGACGTGCAGGTGGGAGACGTGATCCACAATGGCGTTGATCTGAAACGGTACCGCACCATCCTCGAACCTATGGAGGTGGTGGGGATTCTGGAGAGCGATATGCGCCTTGGCATCCTCTCCTACGAATATGTCAGCAACCATGAGCTATACCGCGACAACTTGACGCCACAGTTTATCGTCGTGGCCCAGCCAGGGCACGAACTGGCGGTCGATAGTTTTCTCCTGGACGAGATCAAATCGACGCGCGTCAAGGTACTGACATTCCAGGACTTGATGGCGAGCTTGGCCCGAGACTACCAACAAACAACTCTTCTTGCTCTTCCCGTTGCCGTGTTTGCGGCCATCGCAGTCACGCTCGTCGTAGGCGTTGCCAACCGGATGGCCCTCACCGAACGACTGCCCGAGTTTGGCATCTTGCACGCAGCCGGTCACGCCAAGAGATGGCTGGCACGCCGTCTGACAGCAGAGACAGCCGTGTTGGCCTCGGTAGGGTGGGGAGCGGGCATTCTTCTCTCGCGCTTGACTCTTTATCTCATCGAATGGACCCTCTTTGCACCGCGCGGCCACGATCTCACCGTCACGTGGGCACCGGTCATACTCATCATACCGGTCCCTATCACGGTGGTCGCTTTTACTCTCCTGAGCGCGCGTCGCACCTTTGCTCGATTGGACACCGTAACCATTGTCGAGCAGGGCGAACTGGGACCGGAAAGTGGGTCACAGCGAAAGGTGACAAGCTCCCAAGCAAAGCCGCTGTCTTCCCTAACCTTTTTCAGACGCCACAAGCGGCGGGCCGTGCTGTTGACCGGCGCGATGTCTTTGGTGATCGTCGCGATTGCGCTGCTCATCTTTGTCTTTGCCGCATCAGGCGATGCTCTGGAAGCAAACCTGGGTGACCTGCTGCGCACGAGCATTGTCGCACCGCTGCCGGGTTCCGATCTGGACCCAGGCACTGTAGCCCAGGTCAGGACACATCCGAGTGTCGAGCGCGTCATTCCGTATACTGCTTATGGGCTGTTTAACATCTTTATTCCGCCCTTTTCCGATTCTGGGATCGGATCATACGGGCTTTATGAAGAGGATATGCACTATCTGGTCGAGTTATACGATCTAGAACTCCAAGAGGGACAACTGCCACGTCCATACACCAACGAGGTCGTGATTCCCAAAGCGGTCGCTCAGAACCGTGATCTGGAGGTCGGCGACGTACTCGGAGATCCTGACCATCCCGCTTATCCCGGAGCGCCCAATCTCCCGACCGAATTTGTCATATCGGGTATTTTTGCCGCGTCTCCTGCGGGAGAAGAGAATTGGTTTTCCTTCATCTCGCTCGAATTCTTGGAAAGCCACGAAGCATTCGAAATCCCTGAGGAGTACGTGTACCCACTGGTCGTCGTACCCCAGGCCGGGCAGAAGGATGCGTTGGACGATTGGCTGGAAACTCGAGTGGCTGGCGACGACGTACTTGTACTCACATACCGCCAACAATACGCCGAACACCAGACGCGTATGCGCACCCTCCTTTTGACCATGGGGATGATGGAGGTTGTATTTACGGTCGTAACCGCGGTCGCCCTGGCGGTCCTCAACTATATCTCGGTCTCTCAGCGGCGGTCCGAGTTGGGCGTATTGAGCGCGTTGGGGCACGGCAATTGGCGCTTGGTGGGGCGTCTGTTGCGAGAAACAACGTTCACCACAGGAACAGCCTGGGGAATCAGCATTGGGTTGTGTCTCCTGGGGATGTTGGCCTTTCGTTCCATCGTCTTTGTACCGCTTGGTCTGACGCTAAACCTGATCAACCCCATCCCTTGGCTCTTTACCCTGCCGATCCCCATCGTAGTGCTCGTGGTCACCAGTGGCACGGTTGCCCGGACGTTGTCCAAGCTTGATCCCGTGTCCATCATTGAGAGAAGATAAAGTATAGAGCGGCTTTCCACAGTCGCCGATAGATAATGGCAAATCAGAAACCTGCTACACAATAAAGGAGAAATTCATGTTACAAGGAGAAAATCTTACATTGACCTATCAGGATGGTGACGCAACAATAAACGCCGTCCACGACGTTTCAATCACCATCAAGGACCACCAGTTCATCGGTCTCTTGGGGCCTTCCGGCTCTGGCAAGAGTTCACTCTTGTACTTACTCAGCGGGCTGCGCAAGGCGACGGAGGGCGAAATCTATCTGGACGACCGCGCCTATGGCAAAATGGCGGAGCGGGAACGGGTGGCCTTGCGTCGCACCGAGTTCGGTTTCGTCTTTCAGCAGCACTTTTTGATCAACTATCTCACCGCGCAGGAAAACGTGATGGTCGCTGCACCCATGCAAGACAAAGCCCACGCCGAACAGGCCAAGGCGTTGCTGGCCGATCTGGGGTTGAGCGACAAGCTACACCGCTTTCCCTACGAGCTATCCGGTGGTGAGCGGCAGCGGGTGGCGATTGCCCGAGCTATGATCCATCGCCCGCGCGTCATCTTTGCCGACGAGCCGACGGGGCTGCTGGACCGACACACCGGTTTGCAGGTGATGGCGCTCCTGCGCAGCTATCGCGACCAGGGCAGCCTGATCGCCGTCACCCACAACCCCGAAATCTTGACCGAAGCCGATCTGGTCATCAAGATGCGCGACGGCCAGGTTGTCCAGATCGAAGACCGGGTGGCCCGCCAGACGCAGGAGGCAACCGTATGAACCCCCTATCAACTTGGACATTCTATCGCCGTCACAAACGACGAGCGACATTATTACTGAGCTTGATCTGTGCTGGAACCATCGGCTTGTATCTCTTGAGTGCCTTGGCACTTGCCATATTCTTCACGCCAGATCACACGAGCAACATGTTCCTGCAAAACTTTAGCACCGTCGTACCAATCGACGGAAGAGAACTGGACCCAACCGTGGTTTCTCAAATCCGCGTGAATCCCGACGTCGCGCAAATCATCCCCCTGAAAAGCGGCTTGGAGATCGAAGCCCCCAATCCGGTGCGGGGCGATACGGATTTTTACCTGATCGGCCTGCAGGAAGCGGACGTGCATCACGTACTTGAGAAAAACGCTCTCACCCTCAAGGACGGGCGCTTTCTACAACCACGGGCGGCAGAGATGATGCTTTCGGAAAAACTGGCCGCTGCCCTAGAATTGCAGGTGGGGGATACCATTGACCGTTCAGTAAACCAAGAACTCTACAACGACATCATCGAACCTATGCAAGTGGTTGGGATTATGGCGGGCGACGTGCGCCTGGTGATCGTTCCCTACGAATATCTGAACAATCACGAGCGCTACCGCGACAGGGTGGTATCGGCTTTGTTGGTTGAGGCCCAAGCTGGACGAGAGATGGCAGTGGACGACTTTCTCGTGAACGAGGTCCAGTCCCGCCAGGCCAGCGTGGACACGCTCCAATTGCTGCAAGCGCGCATTGCCAACGATAATCAAGAATATTACGGCTATGGCGCACCACTTTCCATCCTGTTGACCGCCGTGATCGCGGTGGTGATCGGCGTCATCAACCAGATCGCGCTCGCCAAACGGCTGCCCGAGTTTGGCATCCTGCACGCCACCGGCCACAGCAAAAAATGGCTGATCCGCCGCCTGGCGCTGGAAACCTCGGTGCTGGCAATCGTCGGATGGGCGCTGGGCGTAGGGCTGTCGTGGTTGATACTGTTCGTTTTTCAAAGCGTCTACTTTGGGCCAAACGGACACGATCTCAACCCTATCAGCTTTCCCCCGCTAGTGCCCGTCATCCCGATCCCGGTGGTAGTGATTGTGTTCACAATTTTCAGCGCCAAGCGCATCTTTGCACGGCTGGACACCGTCGCCATCGTCGAACGACGGGAACTGAGCACTGAAAAGGCCCCATCCATATCATCAAAAAGCGCCAAGAGTTTGCCCAAGCCGCTGGCAGCCGCCACGTTCTACCAGCGACATAGACGGCGGGCCGTCGTCCTCATCAGTGCTATGGCGGCATCCATTATGCTGGTCTCGCTCCTGATCTTTAACTTTACCATCACGGGAGACGCCGAAATGGCGGGCTTGAACAATTGGAAACTGATGAGCCTAGTGCGATCCGAGGTCAGCCCTATGCTGGACCCCGGTGTGGTTGCCCAGATCAGGACGTACCCGATGGTGGACCGGGTGATCCCCACGATCATGCTTCGCCCGCTGTCCATAGCCATCCCGCCTTTTTCCGATGAATCAGTTTACGCGTTTGGCGTCTCGGCAGAGAATATGGCCTACTTGGTAGAGTTGTACAACCTGGAACTAGCAGAGGGACACTTGCCGCGTCCAAACACCAACGAGATCGTCATTTCCCAAGTCACCGCGCAGAATCGCGATCTCCAGATAGGCGACGTGATCGGCAGTTATGACCACCCGGTGTACGACGACGCCCCCGTGTTGCCCGCCGAAATGGTGGTGTCGGGCATTTTCGCCCGGTCCGCGACGCCGGAAGACGAAAACTGGCTCTCCTTTGCCTCGATCGAGTTTTTGGACAGCCACGAGGCCTATTACCCGGATAATTCTATGCTGGTAGTGCCCAAGGCCGGGCAAAAAGCCGTTATGGACGAATGGCTGCAGAATCAGATAGCGAGCGCCAGGATCAGCACGACGACCTATTGGCAAGAGTATGCCCGCAGTCAAGAAAGCACGCGCAGCACGCTCCTGACCATCGCAGTGATCGAAAGCGTCATCGCCATCGTGGTCGCGGTGTCCCTAGCCGTGCTCAATTACATCTTTGTGTCGCAGCGGCAATCCGAGTTTGGCGTGCTGAACGCGCTGGGCTGGCACCGTCTGCGGCTGGTGTGGCGCACGATGCGCGAAACGGCCTTTACGACGACGATGGCCTGGGGGTTTAGCATCGTCTTGTGCTGCATTGTGTTGTTCGGCTTGCAGGTCGGGGTGTTTGCCCCAATGGGGCTCAGGTTCAACTTGTTCAATCCAACACCTTGGCTGTCCACTTTGCCTATTCCCATCGTGGTACTGATCGTCACCACCGGCACGATTGCGCGGACGCTGTCCGAGCTCGATCCGGTAGCCATCATCGAGATGAGATAGCACAGAGACCAAAGAAAGGAGATAATTATGTTACAGGGAGAAAATCTTACGTTAACGTATCAGGATGGCGATGCAACGATAAACGCCGTCCACGACGTCTCGATCACCATCAAGGATCACCAGTTCATCGGCCTGCTGGGGCCTTCCGGCTCTGGCAAAAGCTCGCTCTTGTACTTATTAAGCGGGCTGCGCAAGGTGACCGTGGGCGAGATCTATCTGGACGACCGCGCCTACGGCAAGATGCCGGAACGGGAGCGGGTGGCCTTGCGCCGCACCGAGTTTGGTTTCGTTTTCCAGCAGCACTTTTTGATCAACTATCTCACCGCGCAGGAAAACGTGATGGTCGCTGCGCCCGTGCAGGACAA